>CAZYGE010000010.1:37250-43162 GCA_964647535.1 uncultured Proteiniphilum sp. | reverse complement strand
AGGACGTTATAATGCAGTAATCAGAACTATATCAGGAGTGTATTCATCAGAATCAGAAGGAGATGCAACGCTTGATCAAGCACGCGCGCTCACAGACAAATTTGCAAAGCAAGAGGGAAGAAGACCAAGAGTTATGGTTGCCAAAATGGGGCAAGACGGTCATGACCGAGGTGCAAAAGTTGTAGCCACCGGATACGCCGACTGCGGTTTCGATGTGGATATGGGACCATTGTTTCAAACCCCTGCCGAGGCAGCTCGTCAGGCCGTTGAAAACGACGTTCACGTCTTGGGTGTATCCTCACTAGCCGCCGGACACAAAACACTTGTGCCACAAGTTATAGAAGAGCTTACCCGTTTAGGACGCCCTGATATTGCAGTAATTGTGGGAGGAGTAATACCTGCACAAGACTACGATTTCCTTTATAAAGCAGGTGTTGCGGCTATATTTGGACCCGGCTCAAAAGTTACCAAATCGGCTTGCGATATAATGCATATCCTAATGGATTAATTCATAAAAATAAACTTAAAATAATAGGCTGCAATTTGATCTAACCTATTAATAATGATTATTTAATCCGCTTTCGGCACACCCTTACTGCAAGGATTTGTCAGAAGCGGATTTTTTTATATATATTTATGGCATGAAGACAATTACAAATAGGGTAGGAAACGAGGTTAAGATTTTTACAAACACTTTAGAGCAAGAGGTATACGACCAAATAAAATCGCTGGCTAACTTCGAGCCCTACCTAAACGAAACAATACGAGTAATGCCTGATGCACACGTAGGTAAAGGATCAACTATAGGAACCACTCTTACAATAACCAATAAAGTAACTCCCAATCTCGTGGGAGTTGATATTGGATGTGGCATGCTGACAACAAAATTGAAAGAAAAAGATATTGACTTACCCAAGCTAGATAGGATTATCAAAAGAGAAGTACCTTCAGGATTCTCAGTTCGAAATGAATCCATTGCCAAATTTGATTTTAGTAAACTAAGAAGTGCCAAACACGCCAATTTAGAACGTGCATCTCTCTCCATCGGAACCCTTGGTGGCGGTAACCATTTTATCGAATTAAATAAAAGCGATGACGGTTCGCTGTATCTTGTAATTCATTCAGGTAGCAGGCATCTCGGGGTAAATGTTTGGAAATATTACCAAGATTTGGCAATCAAAAATATGAGTGCCATTACACAAGGCAAACTACCAGCTACGGTTAGAGACCTAGCTTATCTAAAAGATGCCGATTTTGAGGACTATTTAAACGATATGAAAATAGTTCAACATTTTGCATCAGTGAACCGTAAAACGATGACTAAAGTCATAGTAGAAGAAATGGGGCTAAATGTTTCTGATCAGTTCGAAACCATACACAACTATATTGACTTAAAAAACATGATACTCCGAAAGGGAGCAGTGAGTGCCGAGGATGGAGAAATTCTATTAATTCCCATCAATATGCGGGATGGCTCCCTCATTTGCCGTGGCAAAGGCAATCCTGATTGGAACTATTCGGCACCTCATGGAGCCGGCAGGTTGATGAGCCGCACCAAAGCAAAAGAGCTAATTTCATTAGAAGATTATACCGAATCTATGAAAGGTATATACTCAAGCTCAGTAAATCGCTCCACAATAGACGAAGCTCCGCAAGCGTATAAGCCCATGAATGAAATATTAGATGCGATTGGTGATACGGCGGAAGTTATTGAAATCATTAAGCCTATTTATAATTTTAAAGCTAAATAGCTTTCTTGATAATTTATTAAAAGTGATTAAACACGAAATAACTTTATCCTATATTTGGTGCAAATAAACTTGTAATAATCACTCATAAGAAACTCTTCAACTAAATGTAAAACTTCCAGAATAACAACTATTTGAAACCATAGAACCATCTTCATTTTTAAAAGCAATATAAGTTTCAATAATATCACCATTCCAGTCCGGCGGCAAGTCTAAAGAGGTGGCTCCAGCATTTCTCTTACCTCCATTTATATCGTAAACCGATACTTCTTTCTTTGAGTTATATGCAATCAACATCACCTGATCATTGGGCTTAGCATTTTCTTTGTTGGCAGTATCCCACGAAAAGTGAAGCTCGCCCTTTGTTATTTTTGTATTTATTGAGTTTGAAAAAGATAGCGACCCTCTTGAAACAAGTATGTCAGGATAGTTCAACACATTACCAGCAGAACTGGTTTCAATGCCATTTAGCATATTATATGACATAGCTGCATTGAAAGCACTCATACCTTCAAGGGCAAAATCTTTAAATCCAACTCTTATAAAGGGTGTAATAGTTCTCAGAAAATTCTGCGTTACAACAAACTTACTCCGTTGTTTAGTTTGACCTTGTGTTCTAGGGTTAGTCATCTTCGCCGGGAGGCTTTTAATGTATTCAACACCTCTGCACGAAGAACCAACTACGTTGCCTACTTTACCCGAAAACCCACCAAGAAGCCCTTTATTTAATGTGCCCATTTTCTATTTTTTTATATTAATAAACAAGCTGCAAATTAACAATAATTTCCAATGTGGGCAAGCATTTAGCTGTATTTATTCCTAAAAACAATCATACTAATTCCTTAATAAGTCCTAACCATCTCCTAGAAAACATAAGGTATATTAGGAGTTGGTTAGGAGTTAGTTAGGAGTTAGTAAGAAATAACATAGATGAGTTTGTTATTTGATGTGTTTCGTACTTCTATAACCTGTTAAACTCACTCTCACCCGCACCCGTACCTTTATATCTGCTGCCATTAGTATTAAACTTATATCTTACAGTAATCTCCAGTTCCCGGGAATCCCCCCTTGAAAACTGAAATAGGTGCAGTTTGTTGTTGTACATATTGGCTCCCATTTTGTTTCCGTGAAAAATGTCGTGTCCTTTTAATGTTAAGGATAATTTATCGTCAAGAAAAGACTTTGTTATGCCTAGGTTTACGATAAATCTATTTTTGGCTATGTATACATTTTGTGTTGAACCCTTTCCTTGAAAACTGCCATCTAATGTAACGAGATATCCTTTCGGTAGAGAGAATGAGTTGTTTAATGAAGCAATAAAGATAGGCTTGTTAAGCTTTATGTCTTTATTACTGCTTGTTATTGTTAACCATTGTTTTACGAAACCTGCATTTGCCATAGGTGACCATATGCCAAATTTTGGAGAAGCTGTTATGAATGCAGATAGATTTGGTATTTTGTCTATGTTTTTTGTTGATAGAATTGCTACTGCAGGATTTTCCTCGTGCTGTTCGGCCCATTGTATTATAGCGTCATTCTCTTGTTTGTAGCTAACCATTAGCTGAAAGAATTTCCATGAACTCATTAGGGAAGCGTCGTGAATTATGGATGGATTAAGAAATGGATTGCCTGTTTGAAGTGTAAATCTATTTACATAGAAAGTGTTGCTTCCAAGTTGCCAGTATGAAGGGCGTACAGTTTTTACATTATAGCTTAGTTGTAGCTGCACATCTCCTAATGAGTTTGAATAAGAGAAGTTTGGAAACCAACGTGTATAAATGCTGCTCTGTTCATTATTTTTATCCCCTTCAATGTAATAATCCGATTGTACATTTTCGTTTCTTATACCTGCTCCAATTTTACCAATAGGTGTGGATCTGGAGTATTCAGCAAAAAAACTTGTATTTTCATCATGAATTGAAGTGTTTGTTGAGGGAATAGTAAGCAAATCGGTTGTGTAGTCGTCGATTCTTTTAGTGCGTGTATATTCATTACCTGCTGTTAATTGCCCCCCTAATAGCGGATAAGTCAATACTAACCTTGTAGCAAACAATCGATTTTCAATTTCATTTGATGAGTTTATAACCCTGTCATCATACTCTTGGCTGCTTTCTGTGATGTTGGTTTTAGAATAATTTTTACCCCCATAAATATCGCTGTTAAAATCAACTTTAAGATCACCAAATGAGCCATTATAATAAATATTGAATCTATGTCTTGGTCTGTTGTTGTCTTTTTGTTCATTGACGCTCACCAATCTATCAAATAAGTTATTGTTAGCAAAAACATCGCTTGTAGTGATTATCGAATGTTCGTTTTTTCCTGGAGAAAGTGACATTGTATGCTTCACGCCAATATAATGTTTAGGGCTTATCTCGTAGTTGATACCTGCAATTGTTGTAAAGGGATTTTCAATACCATCTACATCCAGTGTATTTGATTGAGTCCAAAGTGTATCCACAAATGCAGTTTGAGTTAGTGTGCTGTACTGAACGTAGTTATATCTCTCGTATTTTGCAGTTGCAAATAGATCCCAACCTTTATATCTGTAGTTAAGGTTTAATTGTTGTCTTAAGTCACTGTTTTTATTAATCAAATAGGTAGATCTTACATCGAAACTAAATCCATCTCCCACTTTACGAATTGTGTGAATGCGGATAATGGCTTTTACAGATGCGTCATATCCGGCACCGGGGTTATGCACTATCTCTACTTCTCTTATATCTGTAGAGGCAATCATATCTAGCTCAGAAACGTCGCGCAGTTCTCTGTTATTGATATAAATTTTGGCTTGCCCTTTGCCGAAGATAGAGATAGCACCATCTTCATACGTAATGGCCGGAAGTCTTTTTAGAACATCGTTTGCTGTTCCGGCTTTGCTAAGTACAGTGTTTTCTACAGTGGCTACGACAGCATCATCACGAAGTCTGATTCTTGGTATATCACCATTAATCACCACTTCACCTAGCATAGTTGTATCCGGTTTAAGAAATATCTCTTGTTCGGGTTTGGCCGGTAGGGTTTGAGTTTCGTAGCCAATAAATGAAACTCTTAAAAGCTTATTTGCAATATCATCTGCATTCAATAAAAAAGAACCTGTTTCATCTGTAGTTGTTCCGGAAATTAAAGTAGAGTCGGGTAGAGAGTAAACTGCTACGTTTGCAAATTCTATAGGCATACTGTTTGTGTCTGATACAACACCTTTAATTTGTGCATTAAGTGGAAACAGTATTCCACATAATAAAAGAGAAGAAATAATTTTTAGAGTCATCATATTATTTTGTTTATTCTGTAATATGACGATGCTGAATTTGTTTTGGTTACAAAATATACATGAAAATAATACTAAGACATAAAAAAAGGCTGTCGTTTATTCAGACAGCCTCTCATATATTTTTATAATAATATATTACATTCTTCCTCCCCCATGTTTATTAATATAATCAATCACAGGAGAAATATTGAAATATACTCTCTCTACACCAAATCGGTTGTCACCAAGGGTTAGATAGTTTACTTTTTTACCTCTTATAACCTTATCCTCACCGCCAAAAGTATATCCAAGAAATGGCAAGAGGTCATATTCATGAGCAACTTTGATTACATGGAATGCACTGTTTTCATTCATTCCATCTCCTGTACCAACTATTGCATTTTGAACAATGCTTCTTTTTTGAGCCACTCTTTTATACTCTTCGGTTTTGTTCTGTTGAGCCAATACCAATAATTTAGCATTTAAAGCTCTTAGGTTGAAAGGATCCTGAAGGAGAAGAGCGTCTGAATATTCTAATATCTCTTCATAATCACTTGGTGTGAATGTTCCTCTAGAAAGTGTTCTCGCAAGTTTATTATTATAGGAAGAGGTGTCTGAAGGTACATAGTTTTGCTGGAAGACATAGCCATAATATAGATGTCTTCCCTCTTCTGCTGTCATTTCTGAATTGCCATCTATATATTTTTCAAACAGGTTAGGGTAGTAAAGTGGCGAATTTTGATCAGTTACATTCTTCTCTATTTGTGAGTAGTCGGGAGCTTTAAAGAACTCCTCCTGAGCGTTAATATTAAGCATTATCGTTGCTAATATTATAGTAGTAATAGTGATTCTTTTCATAAGTTCTGAATATCGTTAAGGTGATTGTTTGATCACAAATGTATTTTCTAATT
>CAZYGE010000010.1:0-37150 GCA_964647535.1 uncultured Proteiniphilum sp. | reverse complement strand
CGGAGAGTGAAATGCGCCGCCCACTTTAAGCGGTAGTGCTCTTTTTGCTCCTGCTTCTTTCATAAGTTCGCATGCTTTGTCTATTCCGCTTATTGAACCTGAGATTACAATTTGCCCAGGGCAGTTATAGTTAGCAGGCACAACAACGTCATCAATTGAGTTGCAAATCTCTTCAACTTTCTCATCACTAAGCGCAATAATTGCAGCCATTGTTGATGGTTCGGCTTCGCATGCTTTCTGCATAGCCAAAGCTCGTGCATAAACAAGTTTTAACCCATCTTCAAATGATAATGCTCCAGCTGCAACTAATGCAGAGAATTCTCCCAGTGAGTGTCCAGCTGTCATATCCGGCTCAAAATCATCCCCCATAGTCAATGCTAGTATTACAGAGTGAAGAAATATTGCCGGTTGAGTAACCTTGGTTTGTTTTAAATCTTCGTCAGTACCACTGAACATAAGATCTGTAATCCTAAATTCAAGTATTTCATTGGCTCTGTCAAACATCTCTTTTGCTAGGGGTGAAGATGTATATAAGTCATGTCCCATGCCAACGTATTGGGCTCCTTGTCCGGGGAATACATATGCTTTTTTCATATAACTTTCTTTATAATTCTAATTCGATAAGTATTATTTTTTTTCTCTAATCTCAACTCTTCTGATTTTCCCACTGATAGTTTTTGGCAATTCATCAACAAATTCTATTACACGTGGATATTTATATGGAGCAGTTACATTCTTGACATGATCCTGAATTTCATTTGCAAGATCATCTCCGGCTTTAGATTTGTATTCATCTGCCAACACTATTGTTGCTTTAATTATCTGCCCTCTTATTTCATCGGGAACACCTGTAATTGCACATTCAATAACTGCGGGGTGTGTCATAACTGCACTTTCAACTTCAAATGGTCCAATACGATAGCCGGAGCTTTTGATAACATCGTCGGTGCGTCCTACAAACCAGTAATAGCCATCTTCATCACGCCAAGCCATATCGCCCGTGCGATAAATATGATCTGCATATACTTGCCTCGTAAGCTCTTCATCTTTATAATAACCATTGAAGAGGGATAAAGGTTGCTTTTTATTGGTGTAAAATACTATTTCACCCTGTTCTCCATCTTCGGCAGAGCGACCATCATGCGTAAGCAAATCCATATCGTATAAAGGATTAGGTATACCCATTGCACCCGGTTTTGGTTGAATCCATGGGAATGTGATGATTGTTGGTGCCGTTTCGGTTTGACCGAATGCCTCCATCATTTTTATTCCTGTTTTTTTATAGAATGCTTCAAACACCGATGGATTTAATGCTTCTCCGGCAGTTGTGCAATATTCAAGTGAGGATAAATCATATTTGGTAAAATCTTCACGGATAAGAAACCTGTAAATTGTAGGGGGTGCACAGAATGATGTTATTTTATAATCAGATATTACTTGTAGCATATTATCGGGAATAAATCTTCCTTCGAAATCATAAACAAATACACATGCCCCAACAATCCATTGTCCGTAAAGCTTTCCCCAGACAGCTTTTGCCCATCCTGTGTCTGCAACGGTAAAATGAATACTGTTTTCGTGAAGATTGTGCCAATATTTAGCTGTTGTAATATGTCCCAATGGATAGGAGAAGTCGTGTACGACCATTTTAGGCTGACCTGTTGTACCTGAAGTGAAGTACAGAATCATCATATCTTCATTACTGTTTACTTTCTCAGGTTTTGTAAATGGGGTTGCTTTTTCTATTCCTTTATGAAAATCCAACCAGCCTTGATATGAATTGTTGCCTACTATTATTCTTTGTTGCACCGTTGGTGACTCCTCCATGGCAATATTTGCGTGCTCTATAAGGTTTTTGTCTTCTGCAGCAATTATTGCTTTTACACCTGCTGCATTATTTCGATAAACGATGTCCTTGTCAGTAAGCAGATGTGTAGCCGGGATTGCTACTGCTCCTATTTTATGGAGTGCTAATATAATATACCAAAACTCTATGCTGCGTTTAAGTATAAGCATTACCATGTCACCTTTGTCAATGCCTATGGATTGTAGGAATGATGCGGTTTTGTCGGACAACTCTTTGAGTTCTCCAAAAGAAAGGTCTTTATGGTCCCCCTTGTCATTTGTCCAGCAAAGTGCTCGCTTGTTTGGTTCTGTCTTGGCCCATTCATCAACTATGTCGTATGCAAAATTGAAGTTTTTGGGCACAATAATGTCGTAGTTTTCAATAAAATCTTTGTGAGAGCTGAATTCAGTCTCTTTTAAGAACTTCTCTATCATAATAACCTATGGGTATAATATTACTGCCAGAAATTTTACGGGATTGTTGTTAAGTGCTTTCATACCGTGAGGGAGAGATGAGTCGAAATAAATGCTGTCACCTTTTCCGAGTACGAGCTTTTTTCCATTGATGTTTATCATCATACTGCCTTCGAGGATCATATTAAATTCTTGTCCGGCATGGATGTTTTTATAAAAATCTGTTTCTATAGGTTTAGGTTCAACCGTAACAATGAAAATTTCTGAGACATTGTTTGTGAAGCCGGATGTGAGAGATTGGTATTCATATTCAGATACTCTTTCAACCGATACACCTTTGTCTTTTCGTGTGATAAAATATGAGTTCATATGAGGTTCAGTACCAAACATGAGAGTTGATATATCTACACCAAACTCCCTTTCTATGCGTTGCAGAAAAGAGACTGAAATATCCAATTCTCCTTCTTCATATTTAAGGTAATCTTTTACATCAACTTCAAGCTTTTTAGCCATCTCGTCGGGAGAAAAGTCAAGCGCATCACGCAACCCCTTAATTCTCTCACCTATCTGTTTTATGTCTGTTTTCATCACCTTGAAAGTGTTTGAATTAGTAATTAATTGTATACAAATTTACTCTTTTTTATTAAATGAACAAGTAAAGGCTTAAAGCCATTATTATCATCCCTATAACGAGCCCTATTATCGAATGATGGTGTTTTCCATATTTCTCGGCACTGGGTAGTAGTTCATCCAGTGAAATAAACACCATAATTCCTGCAACTGCTGCAAGTACTACGGCATTAAGTGTAGGACTCCAGTATGGCATGAGGAATAAATAAGCCAGTAGTGCTCCCAGAGGTTCTGCAAGACCTGATAGTAGTGAGAGCCAAAATGCTTTCTTTTTACTGCCGGTGGCATGGTATATTGGTACAGATACCGCAATACCTTCAGGTATGTTATGAATTGCTATGGCCGCTGTAATAGGAAGTGCAACTTCGAGGGATGTAAGGGCTGACATGAAAGTTGCAATTCCCTCCGGGAAGTTGTGTATTGCAATTGTGATGGCGGTTACTATGCCTGTTTGTCTTAGACCATTAATTTTCTTTTTTTTCATGTCCTCTACACCCTGTAACTCGTGAGGGTTGCTTTGTTTGGGTACTAGAAAGTCAATTAATGCGATTACGGCCACTCCTCCAAAGAATGCAAAAATCATGTATAGCATACCTGATTTTTCACCATAAGTGTCAGTGAGTGCTTCAATTGCTTGAGGCAACATCTCCATAAAAGACACATATATCATTACACCTGCTGAGAGGCCTAACGAGAAACTTAAAAATATTGTATTGGTGCGTTTAGCAATAAGAGCTATCAGCCCACCTATACCGGTTGACAGACCGGCAAAAAGCGTTAGTAAAAAAGCAATTAAGATAGTCTGATTATCCATCGATTAGCTACTAATTATGTGTTTTATAATTTCATCATGTATAACATTATTGGATGCGATTATTTCTTCTCCGAATATGTAATTGTCATTGTTTGAGTAATCTGAGCATTTTCCACCGGCACACTCTAGAATAAAGGAACCGGCGGCAACGTCCCAGGGTGCTAGTCCCGAATGGAAGTATGCATCTGTTATTCCGGCAGCTACATAGCATATTTCAATTGCTGCCGCTCCTTTAATGCGGAATGTGCAGTTATTGAATTGTTTCATTGAATTCTTTAATATCTTTTCACCATTTTCATCAAGTAGGTATGGTATTCCAAAACCAAGATATGCATTTTTGATGGTAGAGTGGTTGCTAACACTGATTGGTTTATTATTTAGTTGCACATCATTTGGCGATGTTGCACTAAACATTTGATCTGCAATGGGGTCAAATACTACTCCCAAGACGATATCATTGTTATGTTTAAGCGCAATGCTTACACAAAAGGGTGTGTCACCATGTATATAGTTTGTAGTGCCATCCAGAGGATCAATGATCCATGTGTAATCTTTTTCTTCGAAATCGACAGTTTCCTCTTCGGTGAGGAAGCCAGAGTTAGGAAATAACTTTTTTAATCCTTTTACTAGTATATTCTCTGCTTCTTTGTCTATGTATGTTACATAATCTCTTGCACCTTTAAGTTCTATGTCATTTTTATTTAGCTTGAATTGTTCATTCTTGAGGTATTCACCTGTTATACGTGCCAATTCTTTAACTTTCTCACATAAATTATCCATAATATTTCAATTCTTATTCGTTTTAAATTATTCTTCTCCATACATGGACTCCCACCATCTGGAATCATCTTTGAGCCATTTGGCAAACCATGCATATATGGCATTATTCCATGATATACGCTTGTCATAATCATAAATACCATGGTTTTCACCTATAACTTTTATGAATTCCACAGGCTTATTTAATAGTTTCAATGCATTGTACATTTGTATGCTTTCTCCTATGGGTACATTTGTGTCTGCCGTTCCATGCAAAAGCAGCAGAGGTGTGTTTATTTTATCGGCGTGGAATAATGGACTTTGTTCTACATAGAGCTCTGGATTATTCCATGGAAAACTTCCTGCACTTGCTCCTGAGCTATATGAGTAACCCCAATAACCTTCTCCCCAGTAGCTTGTTATATTGCTAATGCCGGCATGTGAGACTGATGCTGAAAACATATCTGTCTTGGTTATAAGGTATTGTGTCATGAATCCACCGTATGAGGCTCCTATATTACCAATTTTATTGCCATCCACGAAGGGGTGTGAAGTTATAAATTTTTCTACCCCTTCTATGATTTCTTCTGCAGTTTGGTCTCCCCATGCATTTACATGTCGGGCCGAAAATTCCTGACCATACCCTGTTGTACCACTAGGTTGAAGTGTATATACAACATAGTCTTGTGCAGCATATACATGCAAAGGATAAGTGCTTTCAAAAACACGCGAAGTGGGGCTTGTTCCGCCGTAATAATAAACTATGAGCGGATATTTTTTATTGGAATCGAAATTGGGTGGCAAATAATATCTTCCTTCAATTTCATCACCAAATGTGCTTGTAAAGCTCCAATCTTTAACTTCTCCCAGATTGAGTTGGTTTAATCTTTCGGCATAGGGGTCTGAGATTAGTGTAGATTCCATTGTCTTGAGATTAAGCAGATAGCTCCTGTTTGAGTTTGAAGTGCTTACTCCTGTATATGTTGCCCATGTTGCATTATCAGCAATACTAAAAGATCGTATTACATCTTCTTTGAGTGGGAGTTTTTCAAATTTATTTGAACGTACCGAGTAGCGATACATGTTTGAGCGATCGCCTTCTTCAACTCTGTAATATATAAAATTATCATGAGAGTTCCATTCTTGTGCATTTATAGTTGGGTCGAAGGTTTTAGTTACCGGATCAACAGCTCGGTCTTCGATGTTCATAATAAACGATTGGGTGTCATAGCTATTAGCTATTTGGTTGGATTTCACATTTAATCCAATACCGTTAAAAGCTTCAGGTGCGCCATGGATAAGAAGTTTTTTATTATCGGGAGAAAACTGTGCTGAATAGATAAATGTTTGATCTTTCCAGATTGTATCAACACTCATTGTCTCAAGATTAAGCATATAGAGCGAGTTTTTACGGAATGGACGCTCGGAAAGTTCTTCGGTTGTAGAAGTGAATAAAAGATGTTTAACATCCTCAGTTATGTCGTTGAGTGACGCAGTTTGTTTGCCAAAAGTTAATTGTTGTGTGAGACCTGTCTCTAGGAAATAGCGATACAAGAAATGGCGATCGCGATAATTGGATTGTCTGTCATCAATTCCGACAAGTCTTTTAAGTCCGGCGGGGGTTAAAGGGGTGATTGTTTCTTTTGAGGAGAAGAATAAAGATTTTTCGTCGGGGGCTATATAAAATCTTTCTTTAGGTAATCGCTCTGCCAGCAAAACGGTTTCATTTGTTATTGGGTTTAAAGAATAGACAGATCTGGCGTCATTGCGGTCATCAACATAAAACAATAGATCTGATTTGGGCATCCATTTTATTTGGCTTCTGTTTGCAGGTTCTGACAGTATAGTTCTTTTTTCTTTTGTGTCATATATTTCTGTGAAATTACTGTTACGCCCACCTTTGTGAGTTTCACTCAAACTGAGAAGGATGAATCTACCACTGGGTGAGATAGTTGAACTGCTTACTCGCTTGCCTTCGAGAATATCATTAATGCTAATTCGCCGGTTTATGTTATTATTGAAAGTGTAATTAAGCAAAGAGTCCGATTTTTCGGGTTTAACTTCAATTTTTACAGCGGGGTTGAGGATGTGTTCTGATGATGTTAGTATCTTTAGAACAACTCTTGAATTATTTGTAAACCCGTTTAAACCGGCATCTACAGATCCTGATTGATGTATGCTATCATTTAGTTGGTTTTTGGTTGCACGTTTTACGTCATCTATCCAAAGTTCTAACGGGTTTGGTGAGGTAATAACAATTTTGCCTTTTCCGTATCTGTCACTTTGAAGAAAGAACGATACCAAATGTAGCTCATACCCGTTGTCTGGTTTAGACATATTGAAAAAACCGGTAGTATCCGGATTTAACTCTGTTTCAAAACGATTATGATCGGGAAATGAAACAGAGTAGGAGAGAAGCATCTCTTCTGAAAACTTTGTGTCGTTCAGATTTACGCTGTCTAATAAAAACGGCTTTTGTACCCTTATTGGATCAAATGAATATATTTTTTCAGGCATTCTTGTTGTTTGTGCAGGGAGGTTTGCTACCAAAAATAATGCAGCTATGACATTGTAAAATATTCTCTTGTTCATTTTATTCTAAATTTATTCTTCTCAATTGTTTTGTAATTCTATGATATTGGATTTGAGTACCATATAAAATGTTTGTCAAAAAGGTTGTTCAGCTTTGGTTTAGTTTCAAATATACCGAAAACGGATGATCCTGAACCACTCATTGCAGCATAAGCTGCTCCCTTTTCATATAATTGTTGTTTGATATTACAAATTACGGGATATTTTTTGAAAATTGGTAGCTCGAAATCATTTTTCATTAATCCCTTCCATTCATAGATAGGTCTTTTAACTATTTCATTTAAAGGAATATCAGGTATTCTAGGGGTTATCATGGAAAAAGCGTCTTTGGTAGATACAGACACATCGGGCTTAATAATAACCAAATATTTTTCACTCAAATTGATATCAACTGATTCGAGATTTTCACCAATACCAGTGGCAAAGGCCGGTTTGTTGTAAAGAAAAAAAGGGCAGTCTGCTCCAATTTTCAAAGCAAGTTGGGAGAGAGTGTTATCTGATATATTTAGTGAGAACGTGTCATTGAGTAATTTTAGCATAAAAGCGGCGTTGGAAGAGCCACCTCCAAGACCTGCTTCTGTAGGTATCTTCTTGAGTAGATGAATATCGATAGAAGGCAATTCTATTTCAGTATAACTTTTAATTAAATTAAGCGCTTTAATGACCAAGTTGTTTTTGTGATCTCCCTTAATCGATATGCCTGTTTGGAAAAAATGATAAGGGTTTTTAATGTCATTTTTTTCATTTACAATTATCTCTAATCCATCTTTGAGATCAATAGGGTAAAATATTGTTTCAAGATTATGATATCCGTCAGATCTTCTAGAAATGATATTCAGGCCTAAATTTATCTTAGAATTTGGGAAACAGATCATAAGTTGTTTTTTTGCAAAGATAACATCTATTGTCTTAAGCGTCAAAATTCAAACGCAGCCCTTATACCAATTTTTCTGAAATCTGTTTTGTGCATAGCACCAAATACTCCTAAATTAAAAAATCTATTTCCAATTCCATACCCTGCTTCTATGTAGGAGTTTATATAAGGGGTGTGTAGATGGCTTAAATATATTCGTTCTTTATCGGCAAAATCAGATATGAATGGAATATTCTTGAGAATTAAGAAAGGTGTTTCAAACATAAGGTGTGCCTGAACATATGAGTCTGATGCGTTATATAAATCTCTGCCGAGTAAATTGAATCCACCTCCTAGTTTGTCGTTCCAGTTTTCGGGGAAGTTTTTTCTTGAGAAGTAGACGAAATCTGCAAAGTATTCTGTTTTCTGATTTATAAACGTTCCTGCTCCCACATGATAGTGTAGCGAATGCATAAGCCCGATTGGAATACTTTGGCTTATATCAAATTCAACACGATTATATTCTGAAGTACTTCCCAGAATATCTTGAAAACTTCGTGACAGCTCCACTTTGAAGGTTGGAAATTTTGATCGTACATAAATTTTTTGCCGACCTTCAAATCTGTAATATTGTTGGGGTGTCCAGCTGAATCGCACAAATGGCGCAAATGATCTTCTGGTGCCAAATAAGTTTTCTATTGGCTGCATGTCATCTTTATTACTTCTTAGTTTAGGAGTAGTGCTTTCACCTCTTCTGATGTGATAATCAATTCCTGTTTGAAATAATAGACCATTTGTGATTTCAATTGAGTTGAATATTTTAAAATAATAGTCTTTGTAATATGGAAGTGCTATATCCTCAAATGAAAGTCCTCTATTTTTAAGGCTGTCTTGTATTTGATCTACAAACATAGAGCTGTATGTGGGGTTGCCATTACCAATCGATAAGGTTAGGCTTCCTAAATGCATAGGTTCATAATTGAATGTTGTTGAGAGGTCTGTGAAGAATTCTTTATCTCGAAACATATAGCCTGCAAAGGCATCTATTTTGATTGTGCGATTTCGCCTAAGATCTATATTGAATGATAGTTTTTGCCGATAGGTTATTCCATCTCGTGAGCTGTAACCCAGCATCAGAGGATTAAGGAGCCCCGAATATCCAATTTTCGTTGATTTATATTTGTATCTGGAGTTCATTACCATTCTCTGTGCCATTTGTTGAGCAATTCCAAGGTTGACGGTTGAATCTCCATTCTTTATTTTTTCAGCTTTTTCTTTTTGTTTTCGATTAAAATCTTCAATTACATCTTTTTCTCTTTCTTGTAAAGGGATTGGTCTGTAAGAATTCCAAAACGCAGTGTCGCCCCGAACCGGAACAGAGTCAAGACGCACTTTGTAGAAGTCGCTGATATTTAGTGATCTTTCTTTTTCTTGTGTTTCTCGTAGCTGTATTTCATTGTATTCAATGTTTGCCAGATGTCTACCGGCCAATACATTACCAAGGTATGAGGTTGTTTGAAATATAGTGAAACTTACTGGAAGGTAATTTGTAACCCATTCATTCCCCATGGTTAATTCAAAAGAAAAATCTGAAAAGATATCTACCCCTTCTCCTCTGAAAAATATAACTCTCCAGGTTCCTTTTTCAATTATGAAGGACCCTTTAAGAAGTTTGGGATTTTCATAGATTGGTGTGAAGTGAATGTTGTAGTATGTTTTATTGTTCTCCGTAAATGTTTGATAAAGTTCATAGTTATAATACTTTGCAGTACTAAAACGGATGGGCATAAACAAGCTTTCGTCGTTGGTTGTTTCTCCGTATATGTTTATATTTAGTAACTTGAAGGGAATTAAATCAATGTCTCTTTGTCTGGTTAGCGTACCTTTTACATGTTGGATGTCATGAACATAATTATTCGGATAATCGAACCTGAAATTGCTTATAGTTTCTATTAACGCTTCATCGCTATGTGGGTCGTGTAGAACAAATTGAGGAATAAGGTGTGTGTATTTATAAAGGATGTTTTTCTCCACTGTTTCAACATATGAACGTGTATATACCTCAGCAGAATAACTTTCTACCAGTTCATTATATTTTGCAGCTGAACTCATTGCCCTCATCAGAATCGTATCTGTTTGAAGCTCAGATTCTGAAGAGTAACAGTTCATGATGAGCGATAAAAGAAATATTAATGATATGACTTGTACTCTGATCATAAGATTACAAATCTACATTATTTTTAATTGCCAAAAACAATTTAATGGTGTATTCATTATTTTTTTTTGGATTATAAAAAAAACACCTATATTTGTGTTTAAGAACATAGTTCTTTAGCACTTATGCCCGAAAAAAGTAACGCACCATTTGATTTATCCTCCACTCTGCCCGAGATATGGAGGATGTTAACTGACACTGAACGTAGTCAGCTACGAGATAATGCCCGTGTTTTGCAGTTTAAAAAAAATGAACTGATATACATTGAAGATGAAGCTCCAAAAGATTTAATGTGTTTGTTTGAAGGTAAGGTTAAAATCTTTAAAAGTGGAATAGGGGGTAGAAGTCAAATTATCAGGATAATTCGTCCTGTAATGTATTTTGGTTACAGAGCTTATTTTGCCAGAGAAACATATGTAACTGCAGCTTCAGCCTTTGAACCATGTACCGTTTGTTTTATTCCAATGGAAATTCTTGAAAAGATAATCAGAGGAAATGGAGATTTAGGAATGTTTTTTATACAACAGTTATCTCTAGATCTTGGGATAGCAGACCAAAGAGTGGTTAATCTAACGCAAAAGCATGTTAGAGGCAGGCTAGCGGAGTCTTTAATAGTTTTAAAAGAAAGTTATGGTCTTGAAGAAGATGGAGCAACTATAAATATATATCTTGCACGTGAGGATTTAGCAAATCTTTCAAACATGACTACTTCAAATGCTATCAGAACTTTGTCAAATTTCGTGAACGAGAGGATTATTGCAGTAGACGGTAGGAAAATAAAAATAATAGATGAGGAACGACTCCGCAAAATCAGTCGAATTGGTTAATTTGATTTTTTACTTTACAAACTACTGTTTACCTTTGTGACACTTATACACAAAAAGAATGATTCAGAAAATAGCACGTTCTATACTCACGTCTTATTACAAGCCTGTTGAGAAGTTTTTAGAAGATCCAATAGGCACACAAAAAAAAACATTGCAGTATCTACTTGAACATGGGCGCAACACGTTCTATGGAAGTAAAATGGGCTTTAGTAAAATTCATAATGGAAATGAATTTAGCTCTACTGTTCCGGTAACGGCTTACGAAGATCTTCGTCCTTATCTGGAAGATATCTTACTCCATAAAAAACAAAATGTTCTTTGGGATACTCCGGTGAAGTGGTTTGCAATGTCTTCCGGTACTACCGAAGATAAAAGTAAGTATATACCTGTTACGAAAGAATCTCTTATAAATGGAAACTACCGGCCGGGTTATCATATGTTAGGAACATATGCTGTTCACCACCCCGATGCGTCTTTTGTGCTGGGTAAAACCCTGGTAATGGGAGGCAGTCAGCAGGTAAATCAAATTGGAGGGGATATTTACACCGCCGATATATCTGCTATACTAATGAAAAATCTGCCGCGAGCAGTTAAGAAACGAAGAACACCCGAAGAAATTGCATTATTACCCGATTGGGAAGATAAATTGCAACAACTCACCGAGTATGCTTTGGAAAAAGATATACGTGCATTAATAGGGGTGCCTTCATGGATGTTAGTACTTTTGAAAAAAATTGTAGAGGAAACAGGTAAAACAATTCCGGAAATTTGGCCAAACCTTGAGGTGTTTTTTCACGGAGGAGTGAGTTTTACTCCATTTCAAGTTCAGTATGAGAAAATAATACAATCTGAAAGAATGAGATACTGGGAAACATATAATGCATCAGAAGGCTTTTTTGGTGTACAGTTCTCCCCAAAATCAAAAGATATGTTGCTTGTTCTTGATAATGAGGTTTATTATGAGTTTTTACCGCAAGGAGAATGGGATAAAGAAGAACCTAAAGCTATTCCACTTGAAGCTGTTGAGGTCGGAAAACAATACTCTATTTTAATTTCAACAAGTGGAGGGCTCTGGCGCTATAAAATTGGTGATACTTTAACTTTTACCTCTACGGATCCTTATCTGTTTAAACTAACAGGCCGTACAAAACAGTTTATTAATGCTTTTGGTGAGGAGTTAATTGTGGATAATGCAGATAAAGCTATAGATGAAGCTTGCAAGCAAACCGGAGCAAAGGTAACAGAATATACCGCAGCGCCGGTTTATTTTAACGAAAGTCATAATGGTGCTCATGAGTGGTTAGTTGAGTTTGCTAAGGAACCTGCAGATTTGAATAAATTTACTGAGGCGCTTGACGATAGTCTCAAGAAGTTAAACTCAGACTACGAAGCAAAGCGCTCATACAATCTTTCATTGGATCTTCCAGTCGTAAAATCACTTGATGAAGGTACTATGTACGGATGGATGCAGCATAGGGATAAAATTGGTGGCCAAAATAAGGTGCCGAAACTTTCTAACGATAGGAAGTATGTTGACAGCATACTTGAATACGTTTCAAAGAAGTCCTAAAATTGAATAAAAACAGGTTTTACCACCTATAAATGAGAAAGATTGCCTAAATTTGCAATCTTAAACCGATTTGTATCGAGATGAGAAAAAATATAATCTTTTTATTGTTATTGGTTCTTGCACTGGGATCATGTAATGAATACAACAAAATTTTAAAGAGTACTGACCGAGAATTGAAGTATAGTTATGCAAAAAAATATTTCGATGAGGGTAAGTATACACGAAGTATTACATTGCTAGAAGAGTTAGTACCTTTTATGAAGGGTACAGCAGATGCAGAAGAGTCGTTATACTTATTAGCGCAAAGTCATTATAATTCAAGAGATTATATTTCTGCTACACAGGTTTTCACGACTTATTATAATACATATCCCAGAGGGGAATATGCCGAACCGGCACTTTTTTATTCTGCATATGGTATGTATCTAGATTCTCCAGACCCGAAGCTTGATCAGACGAAAACATATACTGCAATAGCAGAGTTTCAGAAATATATGGAACGATATCCGCAAACGGAGCGATCTGAACAGGCTAAAAACTATTTGTTTGAACTTCAAGAAAAGCTTGCTCACAAAGAGTTAATGGCAGCACAACTCTATCTCGATCTTGGTAATTATATGGGGAATAATTATGAGTCGGCTGTTGTGACAGCACGTGAAGCAATGAAAAGCTACCCATATTCAATTTATATGGAAGAATATCAGATAACTATTTTACGTGCTCGGTATGAGTTTGCTCAACGTAGTACATTAAAAACTCAACCTGAAAGATACCGTATGGTGGTTGATGAATATTACAATTATACCAACACTTTTCCAGAAGGAAAGTATCTATCAGAAGCAGAAAGTTATTACAAAGAAGCGCAGAAAAAGATTGATGTGCTGCCCACAACATAAATTAATAAAATACTAACTAACATATATAATAGAAATGGATTATAGAAAAATTGCAGCAAGCTCTAACACCGAAACTCGCGATGTTATGAGTTTATCGGAGCCTGTTGGAAATGTATACGAAATGGTGAGAGTTATTAGTAAAAGAGCTAACCAAATCAGTATAGATATGAAGCAGGATCTTGACTCGAAATTACAGGAATTTGCTTCTTACAGCGATAATCTTGAAGAGGTTTTTGAGAACCATGAGCAAATTGAAATATCTCGTTTTTACGAAAAATTACCCAAACCACCTCTTTTAGCTATTGAGGAGTGGAAAGAAGGAGAAATTTATTACCGTAATCCAGCTAAGGATAAAGATTTGTTCTGATTTATGATACAACGAATTCAGTCGTTATATTTGGTTTTGGCTGCTGCCGCAATGCTGGTTGCTATTGCAACCCCTTTAGCCACCTTTTACTTTAATTCTGATGAAGTGGTGTTTGAGGCTATGGGGATTTATCTTAACGGTAATTTAACCGATTCTACATGGGGGCTGTTTGTTATTGGAATTGTCAGTAGTGTATTGGGATTGATAACAATATTCCTTTACAAGAATAGGATTCTACAGATACGGTTGTCAATTTTCAATATAATTCTAATGGTGGGGTTCTATCTCTATTTGGGCTTTATTTTTTATATGGTTTACCCAGTAGAAGATCTCAGTTTCCATAAAGTTGGTTTAGGTTCAATTATGCCCCTAATCAGCATAATTCTAGTTGTTATTGCAATTAGGAAAATTGGTGCTGATGAGGCGTTGGTTCAGTCGCTTAACCGTTTAAGGGGTTAAGCGATGTATATTTTTTGAAAGATGTTAAAAGGACCACTCTTCTGATGTTCGGGCCTTGCCGGTTTCTACCGGAACAGATGCTTTAGTTTTAATAGGTTCGGTTGTTGTATTTTGCACTCCCGAACCTTTATAGTATTGAAGAGCAGTTGGCATAATCTCTGTTAGCCGTTCAATTCTTCTGTTGTCTGTAGGGTGGGTACTAAGAACTTCAGGCACCTGAGATCCTGAGGCCTGAGCCATTCTTTGCCAAAACGGAATAGCCACTCGTGGGTCATATCCTGCAATTGCCATAATAATTAATCCTATTTCATCAGACTCCAGCTCCTGCTTACGTGCGTATGGCATCATTACCCCGTATTGTGCTCCTATACCAAAAACAGTATTGCCGATTTGACGTGCCGATTCAGAATTGCCAAGTAATCCTCCGGCAATTGCTCCTCCATATTGAAGTGCAACCTGCTGACTTATTCTTTCATTTGAGTGACGGGCTATGACATGGGCTATTTCATGACCTATAACAACAGCCAAAGCATCCTCTGTTTGAGTTACAGGCAGGAGTCCTGTGTTTACTACTACTTTACCTCCAGGCATAGCAAATGCGTTAACACTGTTATCCGCTACAAGGTTGAATTCCCAAGCGAAGTTTGATATTTCTGACTCATAGCCGTTACTTCTGTAGAAAGTTTCTACAGCATTAGCTATTCTCCTTCCGATACGTTCTACCATTTGGGCATTTGCAGTACCTCTTTCAATTGGTGCCGATCGCATAAATTCTTGATATTGTTGCAAGCTGAGCGCAATCACTTCATCATTAGAAACTAATTGTAGCTGTCTTCTTCCGGTGAACGGAACACTTCCACATGAAGTCATGAACAGTACAATAAAAAAAATACATAGTTTATTCATAGTTGTTTGTTTTGTTAGTTGTTAAGTGACTACCATTGCAAAAATAACCAAAATTCCTAATATCACTCTTCAAAAGAAAACTATTTTGAAATATACCCCATTTTTCATATCTTTGAGCGATTTTTAGAATAGTAATAAACACCATAACAAAGGTTTTATAAGAACGATGCACGCTGCCGTTTAATTAAGGTAGTGAGGCATTTGTTTATTAAACAGATATATGTCTAAGCAGAAAAACGACAACGAGTTAGAAAACAAAGATGCCAATCATCTTGAGAGTGATCAGGAGACTAGCTTCGCTTCCGGAGTGGGCTCCGGAGCCAGAATTCCTGTGCGATTGGGCGAAAACACATCTCTCAACCTTTCTAAAATGTACCAGAACTGGTTTCTGGATTATGCATCATACGTTATTCTTGAGCGTGCTGTACCTCATATTTCTGATGGTTTGAAACCTGTTCAACGCAGGATTCTACACTCCATGAAGCGCATTGATGATGGAAGGTATAATAAAGTTGCCAATATAATTGGAAATACAATGCAATTTCACCCACATGGTGATGCCTCAATTGGTGATGCTTTGGTCCAGATGGGCCAAAAGGATTTGCTGATAGACTGTCAAGGGAATTGGGGAAATATTTTAACCGGTGATAGCGCAGCGGCTCCAAGATATATTGAAGCACGACTTACCAAATTTGCGTTAGAAGTGCTTTTTAACCCTAAAACAACCGAATGGAAACCATCTTATGATGGAAGAAATAAAGAGCCTGTAACACTACCATCTAAGTTCCCACTCTTGCTGGCACAAGGTGCTGAAGGGATTGCTGTTGGTTTATCTTCAAAGATATTGCCACACAATTTTAATGATCTTTGTGATGCAGCTGTTTCATATCTCGAAGAAAAGTCTTTCCAACTATATCCTGATTTCCAAACCGGTGGATATATTGACGTAGAAAGATATAATGACGGTGAGCGAGGTGGTTCCGTAAAGGTTAGATCAACTATTACAAAGCTAGATAATAAAACTCTTATTATTAAAGATGTTCCTTTTGGAAGAACTACTTCTAGTGTGGTCGATTCCATTTTAAAAGCGAATGAAAAGGGCAAAATTAAGATTAGAAAGGTTGATGACATAACGGCGCAGAATGTAGAGATACATGTTCAGTTAGCTGCGGGAGTTTCGTCAGATAAAACAATAGATGCGTTATACGCATTTACAGATTGTGAAATTAGTATTTCTCCAAACTGCTGTGTAATTGATGAAGAAAAGCCCCATTTTCTTACTGTTAGTGATGTTTTGAAGTCTTCAGTTGAAAGTACAAAGGATGTACTACGCAAAGAGCTTGAAATTGGAAAAGCAGAAAAACAAGAGGCGCATCTTTTTGCATCGCTCGAAAAGATATTCATAGAAGAACGAATTTATAAAGATAAAGAGTTTGAGAATGCTAAGGATATGGGTGTAGCTGTCAATCATATTGATAAGCGTCTTGAACCTTTTAAGGCAAACCTGATACGTGAAATAAATTTCGACGATATTCTTAAGCTCATGGAGATTAAGATGGCAAGGATTCTCAAATTTAATATTGATAAATCTAACGAACTTGTTGCAAGACTTCTTGAAGAAATTGAAGAGATTAATCACAATCTTAACAATTTAGTTGATTATACTATTTCATGGTATTTGATGCTAAAGGATAAATATGGTAAAAACTACCCAAGAAAAACAGAAATAAGGAGTTTTGAAAATATTGAAGCAGCTAAAGTTGCAGTAGCAAATGAAAAACTCTATATAAATCGTGAGGAAGGTTTTATAGGAACTGGTTTGAGAAAAGATGAGTTCGTATGCAATTGCTCAAATATTGATGATATTATTGTCTTTTTTAAAGATGGTAAATATAAGGTAGTAAAAATTAGCGAAAAAGAGTTCGTTGGCAAAGGAATTCTCTATGCCAATGTTTTCAAAAGAAACGATAAACGTACTATTTATAACGTTATATATCGCGATGGAAGAACTTCTCCACATTATATAAAGCGTTTCGCAGTTACAGGTGTTACTCGTGATAGAGAGTATGATATAACTAAAGGTAAAACAGGATCCAGAATCGCTTATTTCAGTGCTAACCCCAATGGAGAGGCAGAAACTGTTAGGGTGATTCTGAAACCTAAACCACGCTTAAGAATACTTCAGTTTGAGAAGGATTTTAGCGAAATAGATATAAGAGGACGAGGTGCAATGGGTAATATCCTAACCAAGGCTGAGGTTCATCGTATACAACTAAAACAAAAGGGAGTGTCTACTCTTGGAGGTAGAAAAGTATGGTATGACCCGGATGTTTATCGATTGAATTATGAAGGTGGTGGTAATTATCTTGGAGAGTTTCAAGGTGATGATATGATACTGGTTGTTACTAAAAAAGGAGATTATCATATATGTAATTTTGATGTGTCGAATCATTTCCCATCAGACTTGACATTGATTGAAAAGTTTGATGCCCATAAGGTGTGGTCTGCGGCTCTTTTTGATGCTGATCAGGGTTATACTTATTTGAAACGATTTACTTTTGAGGCGTCTGAAAAACCTCTTAATTTCTTGGGAGAAAACCCGGATTCTAAACTCATTTTATTAACTGATGTTGTTTTTCCGAGAGTTAAAGTTATCTTTGGTGGTGCTGATGATTATAGAGATCCTCTTGAAGTTGATGTTGAAGAATTTATAGCAGTTAAGGGTTATAGGGCCAAAGGGAAACGAATTTCTAATTACGAAGTTGCAAATGTAGAAGAGCTTGAACCGATTAGATTTCCGGAAGAACCTGAAGATGATCAATCTACAAAAGTAGAAATAGAAGAAGAGAATGTTGAAAATACGGATGATGCCGCATCTGATTCCGATTTAAGGGATGAGATTACAGGTCAAATGAAACTGTTTGATTAGTTTATTTTATAAATAACACCAATGTCTGATGATGAAGATTACCGTATTAATATGTATTTGTTTGTTATCTCAAACTCCACTTCATTCACAGGGAATCGAGTCTGTGAAACGTGTGAGATCGGTTAATCATTCAACACTTATCGGTATTGGAAAGTCTTTTCTTTATGACAGCTATCTTTCTCCTTTGAAATACGAAGGATCAGCAATATCGCTTATGCATGAGAGGATTAGAGGTTCATCACTTTTTAGTAATGAATTACTTATTCAGAATCAGTTCAGACTTCAAACAGGTATGACTAAAAATCCAACCTCTTCTGCTTCAGAATACTGGGGCAATATCTATTATAATTTGAATGGATTTCACCCTTTTCTCAACTACGATATAGATAGGAGTAACTTAAGACTCTATGCAGGTGGCGGGCCTGAATTTACTCTTGGTGGTATATATAATGTTAGGAATAGTAACAACCCCGGCTCATTAAAAACTTATGCCAATCTCAATGTTGCAGCATTAGCAATATATAATTGGCGTTGGCTTACATTCAGATGGCAAGTATCCTCACCTTTTGTAGGGGTGTTTTTTTCTCCGGAGTACGGACACTCTTACTACGAAATATTTACATTAGGAAATAATAAAGGGACACTACATTTCGGGTCTTTTCATAATCAACTTTCGTTACGTAATTATTTTACTGTGGATTTCCCAATCCACAATATTACTATTAGAACAGGTTATCTTTGGGATTATTATAATAGCGATGTGAACCAGCTTGTAACTAAAATTAGTGCACATCAGTTTATGATTGGGTTCGTTTTTGAGTCTCTGGATTTTGGAGGCAAAAAGGCTCGAAATAATCCAATGTTTAATAGCGCATATTATTAATTCCGAGTAAGACACTTGTATGTTTCAAGTGACAATAAAATCAGAATAAGAACTATATTAATACTAAAAGAATTTTCAATTTTTATTTGAATGAATTATAATTTTGACGAAATAATAGATCGGTCTAATACAGACAGTTCTAAAATAGATAATTTAAAGCCATTGTTTGGCAATGAAGATTTAATCCCACTTTGGGTAGCTGACATGGATTTTAAATCTCCTCCCGCAATTATTAAAGCATTAATAGAACGAGTAGAGCATGGTGTTTTTGGTTATACAGTTAAATCGAATGAGTATTTTGACTCAATTGTTAATTGGCTTGATAGACGACATCGTTGGAAAATTAAGAGGGATGATATAATTTTTGTACCGGGTGTTGTGAAGGGCTTCAGTTTTGCAATCGAAAAATTTACGAAGAGAGGTGATAATATCATCATACAACCTCCCGTTTACCATCCATTTAAATTAGTTACCGAAGCTTTAGGAAGAAGTATTATTAACAATCAACTTATACTAGAAGAAGGTCAATATAGGATGGATTTTGAAGGACTGCGGAAGATTGTAGCTGAGAAGGAATGTAAGATGCTCATCTTATGTAATCCTCATAATCCCGGTGGAAAAGCATGGTCAAGAGAAGAACTTATAGAACTTGCTAGAATTTGTTTTGAAAATAATGTATTTGTTGTTTCAGACGAGATACATTCAGACATGGCCCTGCCAGGTTTTAAACACACTCCCTTTGCAACCGTATCTGCTGAAGCAGAAAATAACTCAATAACTCTTATGGCACCTAGCAAGACGTTTAATATCGCAGGAATTGTTAGCTCTTTTGCTGTTATTACACATAAAGAAATAAGAAGAAAATATCATAGTCTTCTGCAACCTTTCGGATTGGATGAGGGTACTGTGTTTGCCTATACGGCAACAAAAGCTGCATATACAGATTGTGATGACTGGCTTGATGAGATGCTTAATTATGTACAGAGCAATGTTGATTTTGTAGATAGTTATTTAAAAGAAAACATACCTGAAATTAAGGCTGTTTTGCCTGAAGCATCTTTTCTTATTTGGCTTGACTGCCGCGAGTTGAATCTTAATCAGCGTGATTTGGTTAAGTTGTTTACAGACAAGGCGGGTTTAGCCTTAAATGATGGCGCAATTTTTGGACCTGGCGGCGAGGGATTTATGCGATTAAATGTTGGTGCTTCTCGAAAATTAATAGAGAAGGCTATGGTAAAACTTAAGGATGCTTGCATATAATAAACATTGTTGCTTATAAAGTGTTACATATTGGGGCATTAAATGTCCTTTGTTTAATAAGTGAAATATAGGATTTTATTATGAAGATTTCTGATAATAAATATGTTACTCTGGCCTACGATTTGAATGTAGGTGAAGGAGATGAGAGAGAGCTAATGGAACAGGCTACTGTGGAGCAGCCGATGGAATTTATTTTTGGTACAAATAGCATGCTTGATGCATTTGAAAAACAACTCGAAAATAAGGATGTCGGTGAAGAATTTAATTTTCAATTGACTCCTGAAGAAGCTTACGGTGAATATGATGATGCTCAGTTACTTGAGTTGCCTAAAAATATATTTGAAGTAGAAGGTAAAATTGATTCTGAAATACTTTTTGAAGGAAATATAGTTCCTATGATGGATTCATCAGGTAACCGTTTAATGGGATCAGTAGTAAACATAGGGGATGATTTTGTGACAATGGACTTTAATCATCCATTGGCAGGTGAGAATATGCATTTTTCGGGGAAAGTATTGGGTGTGCGTGATGCATCACCCGAAGAAGTTGCAGCACTATTCTCTGGTGGAGGATGTGGTTCAGGCAATTGTGGTTGTGGATCTAAAGACTCAAACGGTGGAGGATGTGGCTGTGGTTCAACCGGAGGCGGTTGTAGCTCCAACGGAGGTGGCTGCGGTTCAGGTAATTGCGGATGCGAAACCAAGGGTTCAGGTGGTGGATGCGGTTGCGGATCCGGTGGATGTGGAAGTTGCTAAACGATTATGAATACTTTTGGCACATTATATAGGTTAACATCATTTGGTGAATCGCACGGCACAGCAGTAGGTGGTGTTATTGATGGTTGTCCTCCCGGAATTCATCTGGATTTAGATTTCATTCAATCTGAGCTCGATCGCAGACGACCCGGTCAGTCACGAGTTACAACGCCTCGTCAAGAATCAGATAGAGTGGAATTGCTTTCAGGCATTTTTGAAGGTAAAAGCACAGGTGCACCAATAGGTTTTATAGTCAAAAACGAAAACCAGCAGTCTTCTGATTATAGTAATATAAAAGACTCTTATAGACCATCTCATGCCGATTATACATATCAACAAAAATATGGTATAAGAGATTACAGAGGAGGTGGCAGATCATCTGCAAGAGAAACATTATCCAGAATTGTTGGCGGTGCAATAGCTAAATTATATCTCAAACAACATAATATAGATGTTAAAGCATATACATCTCAGGTAGGTCATATTTCGCTTGAGAATGATTATAGAATGTATGATCTGGACAGGATTGAAGAAAATATAGTTAGGTGTCCCGATCCTGAGCTAGCTGAGTTGATGATAAAATTTATCCAAGAAGTTCGTTCAAAAGGTGATACAATTGGTGGAACTGTTACATGTGTTATAAAAGGCGTACCGGTTGGATTGGGCGAACCTGTTTTTGGTAAATTGCATGCAGCTTTGGGTGCATCAATGCTTGGTATAAATGCTGTGAAAGGCTTTGAATATGGTATGGGATTTGACGTATCAAAAAGAGGATCTGAAGTAAACGATAGTTTTTATGATGATAATGGAGTAATAAAAACCCGTACAAATAATTCTGGAGGTATTCAGGCGGGTATTTCAAACGGTCAAGACATTTATTTCAGAGTAGCTTTCAAGCCTGTCTCTACGATTCTCAGAGAACAGAAGACCGTTGATGTAAATGGTAATAATACAGTTATTAAAGCTCGTGGACGTCATGATCCGTGTGTATTACCACGTGCTGTTCCAATAGTAGAATCAATGGCTGCAATGACTATAATGGACTATTTTCTGATTTCGAAGAGTTATAAAAAATGAGAACTAAACTACTGGTTTTATTATCAATTAAAATAGCAGCACAAGCTATTATAGCTTCGCAAATTACTATATCAGATCTTAGTATAAAATCAGCAAGAACATATTCTAATATAACCACACAGGCAATACTATCTGCTGAAATTAAGGCAGTATATACTGCCGAAGATCAAAAAATATTTTACAGCTATTTATCTTACATATCGGATGTAGAAACCAGTAATCCTAAAGAACTTCTTGAGAAGTCTGCTCTGTTCTTTCTTGACAAACCCTATGTGGCGAATACTTTAGAAAATGAGGGTGAAGAGACTCTTGTGGTTAATTTAAGGGAGTTTGATTGTACAACTTTTGTTGAAACCGTTATCGCTCTTACTCAAACTATAATATCCAATAATCCTTCCTTTGATAACTTTTTAAATAAATTGCAATTACTCAGATATAGAGAAGGCATGATTAATGGCTATTCATCACGCCTTCATTATATGACAGATTGGTTCTATGATAATGAGAAAAATGGTGTTTTGAAAAATATCTCAGGTGAGTTGGGTGGAGTAACAGAGGTTAAGAAAATTAATTTCATGTCTCAACATCGGAACGCATACAAGCATTTAAAATTAAATGATGAGAATTTAAATGAAATTATTGGTTTCGAAAATAGAATTAATGGACGAAATGGATTCATGTATCTGCCGAAGGAAAATATTCCAATTACAGCTCCGCTAATTCCTCATATGTCTATAATTGCATTTACAACAAATATTAATGGATTGGACGTAACACACACCGGGTTTGCATTTAAAGATGACGGGGAACTTACTTTTATTCATGCATCAACATTAACAGATAAAGTGGTAATTGATGAAAAATCATTAAATGAATATTGTGATAGCCAAATAAATTGTACCGGAATAATTGTGGCAAAAGTCTTATAAAGTTTTTCTAATATTCTTGGAGGTTGTAATTTAAACTGTGTAAGGTAGTGTGTATTAAACTGTGTCAAACATTTTCTTCTTCTTCTTAATTATTCTTAGAAATATCTTCTCTTTTGTTATGTTCTAAAGTATCTTCTTCTTTATTTTTTTCTGAAACTTCTGACTTAATTTGTTTCTTCACAAACCAAACGTCTACTTTTCGAAGACCGGTATTTACTAGAATAATTAATACAGTTGAAGCAGAAAGTTCCCAAAACAAACCAAACCCTGCAAGACATCCCAAAGCAGCACTACACCAAATTGTAGCCGCGGTGGTAAGACCTTTAACGTTTGAGCCTCTAGTCATGATTACACCAGCGCCTAGAAATCCTATTCCGGTGACTACTTGTCCCATAACCCTGCTCGGGTCACCGGTTGTGCTGTTTTCCATCAATATTGCAGAAATCATAACATAGATGGAGGCCCCAACCGATACTATTATATTAGTACGCAGACCAGCACTTTTTCTGCTGGATTCTCGCTCTAAACCGAGTGCACCTCCGGCAATTGATGCAGCTATAAGACGAACTATGAACTCAGTTGGAAACATACAATTGAAAATTATGAGAGATTATCGTTTTCATAAACAATTCATATGAGCTTTGAGTTCAACTTTCTGCAATTACTGGTGTATTATCGTTTGATGGTTGAAGTATTGACTTATAATTCTCGGAATCTTTAAGAATTTCGACTGCTTTGTCAAAAACATTATCGCCTGCGAGTTGATGTTTTAAAACTCCTGTTTTATAATAATAACGTTGAACAATTTCAGTCTCAATCATGCTAATAATTAAGTCTTTGAATAAATCTAAATCTCTGTCCAGATTGGGATGGAGCATCTCTTCAAGCGCAGCAAACTCTTCCGACGCTACATCCATATAACCTTCGAATTCCATAATATTTCTTAGTTGGTTAAGAGACTGTTCGCTCATTTTATCATATTCAAAGTCTTTGGATTTTACGAATGCTTTAAAAGAACTATAATCCTGATCTGAAAGACTGAAAAGATGAGGAGGAGCAATTTCTTCATTTTGCTGAACCCATTCAGTAACATAATCGAAAATAATATTATCAGCCATAAGATAGTAGCCAATTGTTCCGCCTTGCTCTTGAGGAATGGTGATATCAGGTGTAATTCCGCCTCCATCACGAACTTCACGTCCGCTTTTGGTATAAAATAGGTTATTAAGTGAGTCTGGTAAGCGAGCAACACTTCCATCGGGATTTCTGTGAGAATAATCAAGAGCCTGAATTCCACGGCCACTAGGTATATAATATTTTGAGGAAGTGATTTTTATATTTCCTCCATATGGCAAACTACGAGGTGTCTGAACTAACCCTTTTCCAAATGAACGATTACCAACGATTACTGCTCTATCAAGATCTTGTAATGAGCCTGCAACAATTTCGGAAGCTGAAGCAGAACCAGTATCAATTAAAACGACAATTGGTATAATCTCATCAAGCGGTTGCTCCCGTGTGTGGTAGGATCTATCCCATTGTGTCAATTTTCCTTTAGTTGAAACAATTTCAATTCCTTTCGGTACAAAGAGGTTTACAATATCTACTGCTTCATCCAATATTCCGCCGCCATTTCCTCTTAAATCCATGATTAAAGATTTTGCACCTTTACGCTTCAGATCTTTCACAGTTTCCTCAACTCTGTCGGAGCTTTTTGAAGTGAAACTTCCAAAATGAAAGTAACCAATATCATCGTTTATGATATTTGAATAAGTAATGGGATCCATTTCTATCTTTTCTCTTACAACAGGAACAACCCTCTCTTTTTCCTCTCCAGGTCTCTTAATCAGAATATTTATTGTTGTGCCCGGAGTTCCTTTTAGTTTATTACTTACATCTCTGACATTTGCATTCCTTAAATCTTCATCATCAATTTCAAGAATTTGGTCACCTGCTTTTAATCCTGCTTTATCCGCAGGAAGCCCTTCATATGGTTCATTAATTATAACACCACCATCTTTATATGAAATAATGGCACCAATACCTGCATATTCACCAGTGGTAAGAAACTGTAGATCACCAATGTTTTCTTCAGAATAATATTCGGTGTACGGATCTAGTCGAGTAAGCATATTCTCAATTGTTCTCTGCACCAAATTGTCAACTTCAATGCTGTCAACGTAAAACATATCCAACTCTCTAAGAACTGAATTGAAAATATCTATATTCTTATTTATATCATAATAGCGTTGGTTTTGTTCAGGGGTAGGGGATTGCGCTGCTGCTTGTAATGTTGTAAAAGCAACAAAAAGGAAAAGTATTATATTTCTCATATTTTTTTGATTGTTTTATAGTCTGTCTCACTTGTTATTAACACAAAGGAACAAATTATTTCCTGAAAACGAACTCATCTTTCTGTTATATGTTTATAAATGATTAAATGGTACTATCTTTGTGATTAATCAAAGAGTTATCTGCATTCATCTATGAAATATATACGACGCTATACACTTCCGGCAATTGTTGGTTTTCTTATATTTGTAGTTACTTGTCTACTCAAGCCCGATGATATTCCCGGAATGCCTCAAGGGATACCATGGGATAAAATTGCTCATTTTGGTATGTTTTTTATGCTATCCGCAGTAATAATGTATGAATATAATCGGATTAACAATAGCAATCCGCCTCTGCTCAGATGGGTGTTTTGGGGATTTGTAATACCAGTATTATATGGAGGTGCAATTGAGATACTCCAAGAATTTCTGTTCTCATATAGAGGTGCTGAATGGGGAGATTGGATAGCTGATACAGCCGGCTCTTTAACAGCCACTTTAATGGCAATTTTTATACTTAGAAGGAAGAGTTAATAAGCAAATATTCTATCTTTGCAAACAAACATATATTATAATGATTCAGGAACAGATAGTAAACTATTCAAACGTACAGCTTAACCGAGAAGAAAATATTATTCTCCGAAACATTAATCTCACAGTTAATCGTGGCGACTTCCTATATATTATTGGAAAAGTGGGATCCGGAAAAAGCACACTAATGAAAAGCATGTACGCCGAATTGCCAATTGAGTCAGGCAGTGCAAGAGTGTTTGATTATGAATTATCTTCAATAAAACGAAAACTAGTGCCTTTTCTGAGAAGAAAAATAGGAATCGTATTTCAAGATTTTCAACTTCTTATTGACAGAACTGTAGAAAAAAACTTAGAATTTGTTCTGCGAGCCACCGGCTGGAAAAATAAACGTGAGATAAAGGACAGAATAAACGAAGTATTGTTGCAGGTAGACATGCAAAATAAAACATATAAAATGCCTCATGAGCTTTCTGGCGGCGAGCAGCAACGTGTAGTCATTGCAAGAGCTTTACTGAATTCGCCAGCACTCATTCTTGCAGATGAGCCTACTGGTAATTTGGATCCGGAAACGGGAAGTCAGATTGTTTCTCTTTTGCAAGATATTTCAGGAAGAGGAACTGCCGTAATAATGTCAACTCACAATTATTCCATCGTACAAGCTTTCCCCGGTAAGATTATGCGATGCGAAGATATGGAGCTTATATCTATGTAAATTACAAATTGTTCCAAATAATATGTACCTTTGCAACTTCAAAAATTCATAAAAATACTTCACAATCGTGGCTGATACAAAATACATTTTTGTTACTGGCGGCGTAGTTTCTTCATTAGGGAAAGGAATTATTGCTTCGTCACTAGGTAAGTTACTTCAAGCAAGGGGATACAAGGTTACAATCCAAAAATTCGATCCATACATTAACATTGATCCGGGCACATTAAATCCATATGAACATGGAGAATGTTTTGTTACTGTTGATGGACATGAAGCTGATTTAGATCTTGGTCATTACGAGAGATTCTTGAACATCCAAACAAAGAAAGAAAACAATATTACTACTGGAAGAATATATCAAAATGTTATTCTAAAAGAACGCCGAGGAGACTTTCTTGGTAAAACAGTACAGGTAATTCCTCATATAACGGATGAAATTAAAAGAAATATCAAATCCCTTGGCGTTAAAAGTAAGTTTGATTTTGTTATTTCTGAAATTGGCGGTACAGTTGGTGATATTGAATCGACACCTTACCTTGAAGCTGTACGTCAATTAAAGTGGGAGCTTGGGAAAAATTGCTTTTGCTTGCATCTTACGTATGTACCATATATTGCTGCAGCTGGCGAAGTTAAAACTAAGCCCACACAACATTCAGTTAAAGAACTGCAGTCTCTTGGAATTCAGCCTGATATGCTGGTGTTAAGAACTGAGCGCAAATTGAATAAAGATATTTTAGACAAAGTTGCTCTTTTTTGCAATGTTGATCAAGGAGCTGTAATGCAATCGGTAGATGTAACCACAATTTACGAGGTGCCGGTCATGATGGAAGGTCAGGGTATGGATGAAGTGGTACTTCGAAAATTAAATCTTCCATATCAAGAAAGTGCAGACATGGAAGCATGGAATGCTTTTTTGAAAAAGCGTAAAGATGCCAAAAAGATAGTAACCATAAAACTTGTTGGTAAATATGCCGAACTTCCCGATGCATATAAATCCATTACAGAATCCCTCTCACAAGCTGCAATATACAACAATAGAAAACTCGTGCTGGATCTATATCAGTCTGAAAAGATTACTGCAGAGAATGTAGGTGAACTATTGGGTAAAGCAGACGGAATTATTGTCGCACCCGGCTTCGGACAAAGAGGTATTGAAGGGAAATTTGAAGCTCTGAAGTACGCAAGAGAAAATGATATCCCAACCTTTGGAGTATGCCTTGGTATGCAATGTATGGTTATTGAATATGCCAGATCTGTATTGAAATTAGAAGATGCTAATTCCACCGAAATGGATATAAAGTCTGAGCACAAAGTAATTGACTTGATGGAAGAGCAAAAAAATATAACCAATATGGGAGCTTCAATGAGATTGGGATCATATGACTGCACCCTAAAAAAAGGATCACTTGCATTTAAAGCATATGGTAAAACTAAAATAAAAGAGCGCCATAGACACAGGTATGAATTTAATAATCAGTATAAAGAAGAATTTGAGGCTGCCGGAATGAAGTGTACGGGTCATAACCCAGATTCAGATTTAGTTGAAGTTGTAGAAGTGCCAAAGTTAAGATGGTATCTGGGCACACAATTTCACCCTGAGTATAATAGTACAGTTATTTCGCCAAATCCTCTTTTCATGAGCTTTATGGCGGCAGCCGCAATTACAAAAGAATTAAGAAAAAAATAATCCGAATAAATTAATGGATAGAAATACAGTTATTGGATTGCTATTGATTACTGCAATAATCATAGGATTCACTATTTACAACAGACCAAGTCAGGAAGAGATAGCGCAACAACAACGCTTACGTGACTCCATCGCTCAAGTTGAAATTGAGCGATTAAATGCTATACACCAATCAGAATTGACTCGTGATACTGCATCATCAAGTACCGATGCTCAAATAGCGCAAGGTAACCAATTGTCAGATTTTTTTAGTGCAGGTACACCATTGGATAGCAAAGACACTGATTCTTTAACACAATCAGATGTTTCGACACCAACAGAAGAAATACTTGTTCTTGAAAATGAAAAAGTACGACTATTATTAAACACTAAAGGCGGTAGTATACAATCTGTTCAACTTAAAGAATACCTACATTATACGCGTGATAGTCTCTTTTTATTTGAAACAGACGAAGAATCACGTTTTAACCTTGAGCTTTTCAACAGAAACAGCGTACGTCTTTCCACAGAAAATGAGATTTTCACACCAATCCATAGTGAAAATGACAACACTGTTATAATGAGGCTACAGCAGTCTGACAATCAGTATATCGATTTTGTGTACACTCTTCCTGAAGATGAGTATATGATGGATTTTGATATCAGAGTAGTAGGTATGAGAAACGGACTTCACCCCGAAAGTCTAACTAACTTCAGACTATACTGGGAGCAAAAAATCAGACAACAAGAGAAAGGACGTTCTTTTGAGAATCGTTATTCTCGCATACACTATAAATACGATAGACAGGATGTAAACAGGCTAAGTGAATCAAAAGATGACAGCCAAGAACTTACAGAGCCGGTTAAATGGTTTGCTTTCAAAGATCAATATTTTTCTGCAATAATTATTGGAAAAGCTCCTTTCAGCAACTCGGTACTATCATCCAAAATGTTATCAGACGCTGAATACATAAAAGACTATAAAGCAGAAATTTGGGCACCTGTTGAGATAAGTGCAGAATCTGATTTAATAAGTGCAGGATTCAATTATTATTTTGGTCCGGTACATTACAATACCTTAAAAGCTTATGATGATGATGTTGTAAGTAGTTATGATAAGTTAGAGCTCGATGAGATAGTTTACCTTGGTTATAAATGGCTTAGCTGGGTAAATAAATGGTTCGTAATACCCATATTCAACTTTTTCCTTTCTTTAGACTGGAGCATGGGAGCAATCATATTAATACTTACTCTATTGGTGAAAATGATAATTTCTCCATTAACGTATAAGTCTTACATGTCATCTGCAAAAATGCGTGTGTTGCGTCCGCAGATTCAAGAGCTAGAGCAAAAGTTCCCCGGTAAGGAACAAGATATGATGATGAAAAGACAGCAAGCCACAATGGAGCTTTACCGTAAGGCAGGCGCCAGTCCAATGAGTGGTTGTCTTCCAATGGTCATACAGATGCCAGTGTTGCTAGCATTGTTTTTCTTCTTTCCCTCGGCTATCGAATTGCGTCAACAAAGCTTCCTATGGGCAGACGATTTATCCACATATGATTCTTTAATTTCTTGGACCGGAAATATACCCCTCATAACTAAATATCTTGGTAATCATATCAGTATATTCTGTTTATTAATGACATTTACAAACGTCATTTATGCAAAACATAATATGGCTACTATGGACACGGGCCAACAAACAATGCCAGGTATGAAAAATATGCCACTAATCATGAGTGTTTTCATGTTTTTCTTCCTTAACACGTATCCTGCAGGTCTAAATTACTACTATTTCTTATCAACCTTAATCACAATATTAATTATGACAATAATGAAGAGGATGATTGATGATGATAAAATATTAGCCCAACTTGAAATAAATAAGAAAAAACCTAGAAAAAAGAAATCAGGTTTTATGGCTAGGCTTGAAGAAGCACAAAAATTACAAGAGAAGCAGGCTCGCGAGCAATCCAAGAAAAATTCAAAAAAGAATTATAGATAACCGCTTTGGCTCTATTTGTGAACTAAATATTTTGTTAATTGTTTTATACGATATACACCTAAAAAAGTTTTGTTATGAGCGAAGAAAATAAAGTCCTTGAGTACGACGAAGAAAAATCCCTTAAATTTATTCAGGATCACCTTCCCGAAGAAATGAAGAATGAGTTCACTGATGACGAAATTAATTATATCGTAGACTTAATCTATGAGTTCTACGAAGATAAGGGGTTTCTCGATGAAAGTGATGATTCTGAAATCGAGATTGATGAAGATGAGTTACTAGATTATATCTTCGAGAATGCTCGAGAAGATGAAATAAGGGAATACACAGATGAACAGATAGAGGCTATAGTAGCTGGAGAACTCGCATATTGCGATACTCTTAATTTGTTCGATTAAAACAAAACACCAAACCAAAATCAAATTAATTATTTATCAAACTAAAATTAAACAAAAGAACTATGAAACAATTTTCGAAACTATTAGCCATCTCTTTGTTAGGTGTGCTACTTATTTTTTCAAGCTGCGGTGCAAACAGAACTGTTAAGGGAGGTGCCATTGGTGCCGGATCCGGAGCAGCCGTTGGAGCGGGCGTAGGAGCAATTGCCGGAGGAGGTAGAGGTGCTGTAATAGGTGCTGGTATTGGAGCTGTTTTAGGAGGTAGCGCAGGTGCTATCATTGGCAACAGAATGGACAAACAAGCTGCAGAGCTAGAACAAATTGAAGGAGCTCAGGTTGAAAAAATTAATGAAGGAGAAGCAATTAAAGTTACTTTTGAATCGGGTATCTTGTTTGCAACTAACTCAAGCACATTAAACACAGCATCACGTGCATCACTCGACAAGTTTGCTACTTCACTTCAAAACAATCCCGATACAGATGTTGAAATATTTGGTCATACAGATAGCACAGGAAGTGACGCAATTAACAATCCACTTTCGGAGCGCAGAGCAGAATCAGTATACAACTATTTAGCATCTAAAGGTATATCAGGTCTGCGGATGTCATATGAGGGCTTCGGATCAGCACAACCAATTGCTGACAATTCTACTGCGGCAGGTAGAAGTGAAAACCGCAGAGTGGAAGTTTATATTTTGCCTAATGCTAAAATGATTCAAGACGCACAACAACAGGCAAACTAAAATCGGTTGAAATAACTGAATAATTTTATAAATTGCGTTGTCTTTAATTAAGGGCAACGCAATTTTTTTTGTGCGCAGCGTGTTTGTTTGCTATCACGCTTATTACTAATGTCAATTTTGAGGCAGACTCTACAATATCTCCTTTATATCTTCTCTATTGAAGCAGGATTCAACTCCACAATTGCACAACCAAGTTGATCGATACGTACAATAATTTTAGAATGACCACCAACAGTCGCCAACTCTCCTTCTAAACCTGTAAGTGAACCTTTTATAACTCGAACCCTTTGACCCGGTTGAAAATCTTCGGAGCTGAAATCCACTTGCTTATCTGATCTATCCACCATAAACTTGAATCTGTTCATTTGGCTCATTGGAATTTCAGTGGGCGTATGTTCACCTCTAAGCACCAAATATCGCAGTACAGACGGTTGTTGGAGCACTGTCAATTGCTCCCTAATATTAACCTTTACGAAAATCATCATAGGAATAAGAATCCTGTCAACCTTTTTCTTACGATCGCTCCACTGTCTTATTTCGGTTTGAAGTGGAAGAAAACTTTCAATATTCAAAGCTTTTAATCTATCTCTTACTCGTTTCTCATGATGCATCTTAACATAGGCAGCGAGCCAACGCTTCTTCATACCATCATCTGTCGTTTCTTGCATTATATTTTGTTTTAACTAAGAGCAAAATTACAAAAAATATTGCATTCAATATTTGAAATAAAATCAACCTTCCTTGATTCGTATTAAAACTGCACTGTAATTCAACAATAGTCTCAAATAAAATCAGTATTTTTTTGTAAGTTTGCATGAAGATATTCATTCAAGTAATATATCAACGTACATCTTTATATTTAAATGAATAAAATACATATTTTACTCATACTACTACTTTGCATTTCGCAAACTCTTTTTTCCAAAGAGTCGCCTGTCATAGAAGTTAGAGCAGTGTGGTTAACAACTAATTACGGATTAGATTGGCCTCGAAACAAAAAAAGTCAAGAGACACAGAAAAAGGAGCTAATCGCTATTTTAGATAGTTTAAAGGAGTATAACTTCAATACAGTATTTTTTCAGGCCAGAGCACGTGGTGAAGTATTATATGATTCAGAAATTGAACCCCTATCATCATTAATAGTTTCGGGGGAAAATATAAACACCAAATTTGATCCACTTGCTTTCGCTATAGAAGAGATTCACAAACGTGGTATGGAATGCCACGCTTGGTTAGTCACCTACCCTTTGGGAGGAGATCGGCATGTGAGGAGTCTTGGATCTAACGCTGTCACAAAAAGAAATCCTAGCATAACAAAGAAATTTAAAGGAGAGTGGTTTCTCGATCCAGGAAATCCAAAAACTGACGATTACTTAATCTCTATTGCCGAAGAGATAGTAAAAAATTATGATGTTGATGGGATCCATATGGACTATATAAGATATCCTGACAATAGAGGGCAATTTCCAGATAATGGATTATACAAGCTTTATGGAAAAGGCAAGTCAATTAGCGATTGGAGAAGAGACAATATCACTCGTTTCGTAACCAAATTATATGATAGTGTAAAAGAAATAAAGCCGTGGGTACAAGTTAGTAGTGCACCACTCGGCAGGTATCGTACTTTAAATGATAGGGGTAGGGGATGGACCGCACATGAGACAGTATATCAAGATGCAGTGAAGTGGTTACAACTCGGTAAACACGATGCTCTCTATCCAATGATGTATTACAAAGACGAACTATTCTATCCCTATCTAGATGATTGGGTTTCAAACGATAATAACCGTATTTTAGTGCCCGGACTGGGTGTCTATCAAATGCTTGAATTAAAATGGCCACTTAAAAATATAACAGACCAAATTGAATATTCCAGAAAAAATAAAGCTCAAGGTCAGGCATACTTTAGAACAGAAAATCTATTAACTAATACTAATGGAATACTGGATAGCTTAAGGATTTATTATAAAAACCCGGCTAAGCTGCCTCGTTTGTCATGGCTTTCCGATTCTATTCCTAACAAACCCCTCGACATCAGAGCTGAACTTCTTGAAAACGGATTGTTTGAGTTAAAATGGGATTTGGAAGAAAAACAAAGTCGAGTCAGATATAATGTATACAGAAGCGAAACTGATGATTTTTGTACTGAAAGCACAGAAAATATTTTGGCTATCGGTCTAAAAGATAATGTATTTTATTTTCCTGTAGAAAATAATGATAAGGCATATTACTATTATATAACTGTCTCAGATTCATATCATAATGAGAGCGAAGTAAGTACTCCCGCTTTTTTTTATCATTCAGATACAATAAAATAAAAGAGTAAAATAAATACATAGAAACCTATACGAAATCGGAATAATAGAATAATTTTGTAACAACATGGAGGCTAATCTCAAAATAAGAGAACAAGTAAAGAATGAGTTTTTGGAATATCTTACATTGCATAAGCATAGAAAGACTCCCGAACGATTTGCTATACTTGATCATATATATGCCTTCAAGGGCCATTTCGACATGGACTTACTATTCAATTTTATGATTGAGAAAGGTTTTCCGGTGAGCCGAGCCACTTTATACAACACGATAGATCTTTTATTGGATTGTGGTTTAGTAGTCAAACATCAATTTGGTGGCAACGTGTCAAAATATGAAAAAGCCTATGGCAATGAAAATCACAACCACATAATTTGCACCACTTGTGGTGAAGTTAGAGAAATGAAAAATGATGATCTCTTAACTGCAACACAGCTTAAAAAGATAAGAAGATTTACTGTCAGCTACTATAGCATGTACATTTATGGTATTTGCAGTAAATGCAATCATGCAAAAAAGATGGAATTAAGAAAATTAGCCCGTCAGCAAAATAAAATAAAGAAAAAATAACAAACTAATTATATAAAAGAAAATGAAAGTTGATGTGATATTAGGACTCCAGTGGGGAGACGAAGGTAAAGGAAAAGTGGTAGATGTACTTACCCCTAACTACGAGATTGTAGCCCGTTTTCAGGGAGGACCCAATGCGGGACATACATTGGAATTTGAAGGTCAGAAATATATCTTAAAGTCAATTCCTTCAGGAATCTTTCAAGAAGGGAAAATGAATATTATCGGAAACGGAGTAGTTATAGACCCCGCATTATTTAAACAAGAAGTAGAAAAATTAGAAGAAACGGGGCACATTCTTACCGAAAGACTTTTAATATCCAGAAAAGCTCACCTTATACTTCCAACACACAGGCTACTCGATTCAGCTTCTGAAACAGAAATGGGAGAAGAGAAAATTGGAACTACCGGTAGAGGAATTGGTCCCACATACACAGATAAAATAAGCAGACATGGGCTTAGAGTAGGAGATCTATTTCATAACTTCGAAGATAAATACAAAAAAGCTGTTGAGCGACACAAGCGCATATTAGATAAATACAATGTAGAATACGATCTTGAAACCCTTGAAGAAGAATGGTTTGCAGGAGTAGAAAAGATGAAGCAATATCAAGTAATTGATAGTGAGTTCTACATAAATAAACATATATCAAAAGGTGGCTCAGTATTAGCCGAAGGAGCACAAGGATCATTGCTAGATATCGACTTTGGTTCTTATCCATTTGTAACATCATCCAATACAATTTGTGCAGGAGCATCCACCGGGCTTGGAATTGCACCACAACAAATAGGAGATGTATATGGAATATTCAAAGCATACTGTACAAGAGTGGGAAGCGGACCCTTCCCTACCGAGCTTTTTAACGAAGACGGACAAAAACTACGTGACAACGGAAATGAATACGGCTCAGTAACCGGAAGACCACGCAGGTGTGGTTGGATTGATTTAGTTGCACTTCGTTATACAATAATGATAAATGGAGTAAATAAGCTTGTGATGATGAAAAGCGACGTATTAGACAGCTTTGAAACCATTAAGGCTTGCGTATCCTACAATATAAATGGAGAAGAAACCGAAGACTTCCCTTTTGATATAAGCGAGGGAATAGAACCTAACTATATTGAGCTACCGGGTTGGAAAACAGATATGACAGCAATGCGTTCTGAAAATGAATTTCCCGAAGAATTCAATAACTATATAAGCTTTCTAGAAGATGAGCTCAACGTTCCGATATCCATTGTTTCGGTCGGTCCCGACAGGGCACAAACAATAATTAGATAAAAATACATTCTTACACTAACAGGTAAATCTTGTAATTTGGCAGGTGAACTTTTGTTTAGCTGAATATGTTAAATAGCAACAGATAATATAATATATATGACAGTAGGTTGGATTTTATTAATAGGTATAGGTATAGCCGGATGGGTCGTTCAGGCGAGGCTACAAAGCAGATTCAAAAAATATTCAAAAATACCATTACGTAATGGTATGACCGGGAAAGAAGTAGCAGAACAAATGCTGCATGAAAACGGAATTTATGATGTACAAGTGATTTCAACACGTGGTCGCCTCACCGATCATTACAACCCACTTCAGAAGACAATCAATCTTAGCGAACCTGTTTATTCTTCCTACAGCGTAGCAGCTGCAGCAGTGGCAGCACATGAAACGGGGCATGCCCTTCAACACGCAAAAGGATATGGACCTTTAAAAATGCGTTCTGCGCTGGTTCCCGTAGTATCCTACGCCTCTAAATGGGTCATGTGGGTTATATTAGCAGGAATTTTTTTATTGCAAGTATTCCCGTTATTAATATGGTTTGGTATAAGCCTATTTGCTTTAACTACCTTGTTTAGTTTTATTACTCTTCCGGTTGAAAAAAATGCTACCAATAGAGCACTTAACTGGCTTAAAACAGCCGGTATTACCGATTCAGATAATCATGCACAGGCAGTAGATGCTCTGAGATGGGCAGGATACACCTATGTAGTTGCCGCATTAGGTTCATTGGCAACATTGCTTTACTATATTATGATTGCAATGAGCGGAAGCAGAAGATAAATAAAATATTATGAAGACTATCCTTATCACAGGCGGCTCCGGAATGATAGGCACCCGATTAACAGAGATGCTTAAAGAGAAGGAATACAACGTGATATGGCTTAGTCGTGAAAGATATATTAAAGCAGAAACCCCTAGATATAGATGGGATTACACAAAAGGTGAAATAGATAAAGAGGCTTTAGAACAAGCCGATATCATTGTACACCTCGCGGGTTCGAGCTTGGGTGATGAAAGCTGGACGAGAAGCAAAAAACAGAAAATAGTAGAAAGCAGAGTTCTCACAGCAAAACTGTTATTGGAAACTCTGCAGGCTATCAATAAAAAACCTGAAGCTTTTATTTCGGCCTCTGCAGTTGGTTACTACGGAATGCATACCGATGATAAAATTTATACTGAAGAAGATCAGCCCGGCAAAAACGATTTTTTAAGTCGCACATGCAAGAAATGGGAATCGTCTGTATTCAGTTTCAAAGATGAAATGGATATAAGAACAGTTGCACTACGTACTGCATTTGTAATATCTAAAGAGAGTGATGCTTTTAAAAAGATGATTCTTCCTACCCAATTCGGTCTCGGGTCTCCAATGGGAAAGGGCAAGCAATACATGAATTGGATTCATCTTGATGACATATGTGGCATATACCTCAAATCCATTGAAGATAATACCATGAATGGTATTTACAATGCCTCAGCGCCTCAACACATCACTAACAAAGAGTTCATGCGAACAGTTGCTAAAGAGATGAAACGTCCTTTCATAATTCCATTCGTTCCATCTATATTTTTAAGACTGTTTATGGGAGAATCCGCAGGAATGATTCTTGAAGG
>CAZYGE010000009.1:43791-45734 GCA_964647535.1 uncultured Proteiniphilum sp. | reverse complement strand
ACCTAATCCTCTGTTATTCCTTTTATCATACTTTCGGCATCATTAAATGCTTTGTCCATAACTTCTTCCATCACACCACCAATTTGCGCAGCAAACATTGCGGAGTTCATCCTAGACACATATGTGTGTCCATCAGACTTCTCAAAAATGGAGATGCGGCATGGCATCATATTGGCATAAATGCGCTGAGTATCATCAGAAAGCAGCTTGTAAGCGTAATCGGGCTTACACATTTCTACCACTTTTACGGGTAGAACCTCCTTGCCATTCTTTTTCATTGTTTCCTGTAAGTCGAGAATTTGAATAATCTTCCATCCGCTTTGAGGTACAATTTCAGAGAGCTGGCTTATGGTTTCATCAAAACCATATTTGCTTTTATTTTCAAAAAACATTGATGCCATATCTGTCATATTTCTAATTATGGTTTCTCTCTATTGCTTTAGTAATACCTCTTCAATAGCTTGCTTGAAAGCATCTTTTGGTAGTGCACCTTGTGCCATCTGAGGTTCTTCATCCATTGGTACGAACAACAAAGAAGGTATACTTCTAATTCCGAATTCACCGGCAAGTTGCTGCTCTGCCTCCGTATCTACTTTATAAATGTATATCTGACCCTCATATTCTTCAGCCAGCTCTTCAAGTATTGGAGCAATCATTTTACATGGTCCGCACCAATCGGCATAAAAATCAATAATTGCCGGTTTATCACCAAGATATACCCACTTTTCGGGCGATTCTTCAAAATTTGCCACTTTCTCTAAAAAGTCTGCTCTTGTTAAATTAATTGTTTTTTTAGCTGTAGTTGTCATATTATTCTCAGTTTTATGATTGTTGTTATCTGCTGTATTTGCACTGTTTTTATCTCCTTGATTACCACAAGCAACTAATGTGGTGGCAAGTGCAATTGCCATTATAAAAATACTGTTTCTTCTAAAATTCATTATATTCGTCTTTATCTTTTTTGTTTGAGACTTCAGAAATTCGTTTCAATTTTTGCTTTGTTACTGCATCAAAAATCAATTCAAAAAGAAGATAACCTAATACTGCACCATACATCATCATATTGTATGGATTGGATGTTATAGGACATGTTCCGCTTACACATCCTATAAAATGATAGTATAGGTATCCTCCTAAGGTGCCGGTTGCAACCCCTGCTATTCTAACCCAATGTTTTGATAGAAATTTTTTCATTAGAATTTCAATATTTATTTGCTTTTTTTTGTTGTCATTATATACAAATCTGTTTCAAACTGATTTTAATTCTTTCTCCAGTTGAAGTTAAATCTACTTCAAATCTAATTTATATTGATTTCAACTTAATTTTAATTCTCCGGTATCGCAATTTACTAGACACTTCAAAAGATTTGTTGCTCTCTTGTCTTTTAATGAATAGTAGTTGTTCCTACCACTCTTGCGACAGTTAAGTATCCCTTTTGCACGCATATCGGTAAGATGATGTGAGAGCAAAGACTGTTCGCACTCGACACTTTGAAGTAAATCACTCACCGTCATCTCCTTGTTTTTTGATAGCTCCATTACAACACATAAACGAGTCTCATTTGCCAAAGCTTTTAAGAGATATGCAGCTTCTTCAAACTGAGAGCGGTCAATTTTTTTACTTCTATTCTTATTTATTTCTACACTATCTAAAATTTCAAATTCCATAGTTCAATAAAATCATCATTATTAATACATGAACATACATTCATGTATTTTTGTTCACTTCAATGCAAAATCTTTATTGTATCTGTCAAAAGAAAGTCTTTTAGTGTGTTCTTATTTCGTTAGAACCATGTCCAGCTCCTCTTCATATTTATATGACGTGCGAATGAAGGGGTAATGAGGAGGTGTCGGACAAGGTATTGCAAAAATCATGGACAACTTACGTCACAAAACGATTCAACATGGCACAACGAAAATTAAGACGACTTTAAAGACGA
>CAZYGE010000009.1:0-43691 GCA_964647535.1 uncultured Proteiniphilum sp. | reverse complement strand
AAGACGACTTTAAAGACGATAAAGGACGTCACACGTCACAGGACGATACAGGACGACACCATCAATCTTCCAGCAACAGGTTTTAAGGTAAAAAAATGATTATAAATTATCTAATTTGCAGATAATAGGTAAGTTTTGCTTCAATAATGCGATGTGCTGAGCGCCCGAAATGTGCGTTTTGGCTACGACGGCTTTCAAATACATCACCTAAACCAAAATAGTATCGCCCTTCAACATCAAAAGCTCCGATGCCTGTTTGAAGCTCAATCCCAACACCTCCTACAAGTCCATAATCTAGTCTTTTGAGGTCTCCTAAAGGACTGTATTGAACTCCAATTGGAGCATTAGGATCGGTTTCTTCTCTTGCTTCTATGTCTGCCGCGAGGGCATTGCTCATTTCTTGTTTATCATTTATCAAGAAACTTATTTGTGGTCCTAGATTAATTATGAATCTTGTTTTTTCACCAAAATAGACATGAGTCATAATAGGTATTTCGAGATAGTTAAGTGTTCTGCTGTATGAAAAGTCTGAATCTTCATCAAACTCTTCCAGCCAGCCTCTTCGAGAATAGTTGGCCTCTAACAGTAGTCCTAAATGTTTCTGTGTAATATATTTTGCAGAAATACCTGCATGGTAATCAAATTTAAGTTCTTGAGGGATGCTTGGAACAAAGTCTACACGTGATGCATTGGCACCGGCCCCTATTCCAATATAAAGCTCATTTTTAAACACTTCTTTCTGAGCAAACAGGTTGCTTGTGCTAAAAGTAGATATTAGAAGTATTAGTATAATATCCTTCATGAGCTTTTATCCATTTTTATTACTTTACCACTTCTGTCATAATGGATAAAATATAATCCTGTATTAAATAATCCTCCCCAATTGTTTAATCTTTCAAAATGGAATGGGAATTGAAGTGAGTTCACTCGAACTCTTTGAATGTTTTGCTCAAAGTTTACACCATACTGTTGCAAAGCAGTTAAGAAGAACAGGCCTGTATCATATCCCCACATTCCATAGCCCGGGTTAGTGTCTAGTAAGTCTCTGTCATACCATTTCCGGAAGTTTTCTTTGAAGAACCTTGTGTCTGCTGCATCATAATCTATAAAGAAAGGGCTATATATATATGTTCCAAAATGATGGTAATCATTTCTTAATTCGTCATATGTTTGCCACTCGGGATAACCAAATAGTCTCAATTGATATTCGGAGCTTGACTCTTGTATTTCTCTAAGCTCATCAATAACTCTTCTTAGCGTATTTATATCTCCACTAGTTGGTATAATGATATTTTCAGCGGTTGCACTAAGTAAAGAAAGCATTGTACTATCAAGGGTGCTGGTAGCACTTATTGTTTCATATCTTATATTGTTACCTCGTAAGCTATTCTGCAGTTGAGAGAGAAACTCCATCTTTTCATTCTGCCCTCCACTTACAAATATGATATTTGAATTTCTGAAAGATTCAATAAATGCTGACGTTGTTTTATCAATCTGTGACTTGGGAAGGGGGTTTACCTGAAATATGTTCCCATTATTCAGTATTTCACCATTACTTTGAGAGAACGGTACTACATATTTTATATTCCTTTCTTTAGAGAAATTGGATATTGTCCTTATTTGCGCATCGTTTACTCCTCCAATTACAAGATTCAGAGATTGCATTTCGAGTGTTTGGAGCAAGCTTTCGAGTTTTTTAGTATCGTTACCTTCACCAATTTCGAATACATATAGTTCTAAATCTGCACCTCTGTTTCTCAGCTCATTCACGGCAAGCAAAAATCCTTCGTAGTATTCTTGCAGTCTAAAATGTGCACCTCCGGTATCGTCGAGGAAGGGTAGTAAAAGGCCAACTTTCATTACATCTACCCTCTGCGGTGTTGTCCTTTGAGTTAGTAGTTTATTGACTTCACTTTCAATCTGTTGTGTTGTACCTTCTATTGAGCTTCTTTTTACAGGTATTATAAGCTCCATGTTTGTTTTTAAACCAGCTGCAAGCATTGGATTTGCGTTTTGCAGGTCGTTTATATTAACATTATATTGTCTGGAAATGCTATAAAGGGTTTCTCCTCTGCTAACTCTGTGTTTGATTTCTGTAGTTTGAGCTTCAAAGGGTTTAATTACTTCGTATGATTCGAAGAATGGCACTCGAATTGTTCTTCCTATTTGAAATGTCTCTACAGATAATCCCGGATTGGCGGCAATTACATCCTCGGGTTTAAGTGAATATGTTCTAGAAACAGAATATAGTGTTTCTTTTGGAAGAATTGTATGATAACGGTAATTCTCTTCTTTTACTTCGCTGATAACACGTCTTTGAGGAATTGTTAATACCTCTCCTACCCTTATGCTCTCTCTGGCTCCGGGATTTAATTTATAGATTTCATCTACAGTTGTGTTGTACATGTTAGAGATACTGTAAACTGTTTCTCCACTTATAACTGTATGCTTGAAGTTGACATTCTGGTCAACAGGATTTGATTGTAGCGATGTAGATGTATGTGATGCAGGCGCTTGAGGTGTTGATGTTGATATTGAAGATCTTGCCGTGGAACTCTGATTGTAAGGAATTAGCAATTCTTGTCCGCTCTGTAATCCTTGGTTAGATCCCGGATTACTCCTTATTATATCCGCAACGGATACCGAGAAAGTTCGGGATATGGCATACAGCCCTTCACCAGATTGAACTTTGTATTTGTAATATGATTTGCCGTCTACTGTTACAGTTTCATATGGTAAATTTTGCGCAGTAATACTACCTGCAACTATAAACAATGTAAAAACAAAGGAGAATAAGTTTCTCATTAAAAGAGAATTACCCATTATATATATCTTTATATGTTCTATCTTATACAATTTTTAACGTACAAAAGTAGTAATATTATTTAGAAATGTATTGATAAATATTCTATCTTACTATCTGTTTGACAGTAATTAGAACAATTTAAACACAATTATGGTTCTTACTTTAAAAAGGTGTCGGTTCCTCATTATGAGATATTAAGCCAGAAGGACCAAAAGAATCTGACTGATTTGGGCTTTTGTTCATCTTAGAAGACATTTCAATATAATTTCTACCCACTTTATATTCATCTAGGTTTTGAAAACGTGCATATTCATTGTCAAATTTCATATTTGCAATACCTGTGGGTCCATTACGGTGTTTCGATACAATTATTTCGGCAATTCCTACAAGTGAGTTACCATGTTCATCTTCCGTAATTCTATAATATTCCGGTCTATGAATGAAGCATACGATATCGGCATCTTGCTCAATTGCGCCCGATTCACGAAGGTCTGACAATTGAGGACGTTTACCCTCTGTACCAACACGACTCTCAACACCCCTGTTTAATTGAGAAAGTGCAATAATAGGAATATTCAACTCCTTGGCCAATCCTTTGAGAGAACGTGAAATCATACTCACCTCCTGTTCGCGGCTTCCGAAGTTCATTCCGCTCGCGTTCATTAGCTGAAGGTAGTCTATGATAATTGCTTTAATGTTATGTTCACGCACCAAACGTCGCGCTTTTGTTCTGAGTTCAAAAACAGATAAACTAGGTGTATCATCAATATATATTGGGGAATTATATAGAAGCTTATGATTTTTATCTAAGCGCTCCCATTCATCATCCGACAATCTACCACTTTTGATGCTCTCCCCTTTGATCTGGCAAACATTTACAATTAGCCTGTTTACGAGCTGCACGTTAGACATCTCAAGAGAAAATATCGCAATAGGCTGCTCAAAATCAAGTGCTATGTTTTTTGCCATTGAAAGCACCAATGCAGTTTTTCCCATAGCCGGCCTTGCTGCTATAATAATTAAATCTGATTTTTGCCATCCTGATGTCAGTTCATCTAGCTGTTTAAAACCTGTTGGCAAACCGCTCATTCCATCCTTCCTGTTAGCAGCAATCTGAATGTTTTCCATTGCCTCTTTTATGACAGGGTTGATTTGGATAACGTCTTTCTTAACATTTCGCTGAGATATCTCAAACAGTTTCCCCTCTGTTTCTTGCATCAAATCATCAACATCCACTGTTTCGTCAAATGCGTTTTGAGATATGTCTGAGGAGAACGATATTAGCTCGCGTGCCAAATATTTCTGAGCAATGATTCGTGCATGGTATTCTATATGAGCTGCTGATGCTACTTTTTCAGATAACTCTGCTATATATATAGCACCACCCGAGTGCTCTAGGTCTCCTCTTCGTTTTAGTTCTTCTACAACGGTTAGTACATCAACAGGCTTCTGTTGCATCGACAATCCTTGTATTGCACCATAAACCAATTGGTGTGATGGTTCATAAAAGCTTTCGGGCTTTAATATTTCGCCCACAACAGCATAAGCATCTTTTTCTAGCATCAGCGCACCAAGTACAGCTTCCTCCAACTCTTTAGCTTGAGGTGGCAGCTTACCGATATCTGGTGCGGTAACAGTTTTCTCAACAACTCTAATTGATGATTTTCGTTTTTGCTTTTCCATTTATATATGTTCTATTTATAGTCTGTAAAGTTAGACAGTAATTTAATCGTAAGTTCAATTTTACGTACTATAGTTACCAAAAGTTATGAACACAGATGTTGAAAACTTATTAGATAGCCAATAATATTGTGATTTAAATTCACTACAGTAGTATACTAAGTTAGTATCAACTCAACAAATATATAGCCATATATATAAGCATTGCGAAATAGCAAACTTTTTATATAATAACTTTTTCTTATTAGTAATCATTCCTAATCTTGTGTATCTTTGTAGAAAAGTATACCATGGGAACATTATTTTGACATTAGAGGTAAATATCAAATCAAATTAAATTTATGAACGCAGAGGAAATTAAAAAACAGAAACACAAAAAGAACCAAAACAAATTAACTACTGTAGCAGGTGCACCTGTTGGTAATAATCAGGATTCGATGACAGCAGGTCCTCGTGGACCTATGATGCTACAGGATGTATGGTTTTTAGAAAAACTTGCTCACTTCGATAGAGAAGTGATTCCGGAAAGAAGAATGCATGCTAAAGGATCAGGAGCTTTTGGCACATTTAGAGTAACACACGACATTACTCAATATTCTAAAGCAAAGATTTTTTCTGACATTGGTAAAGAAACGGAAATGTTTGTTCGTTTCTCTACAGTTGCAGGCGAAAGAGGTGCAGCCGATGCCGAAAGAGATATTCGCGGATTTGCATTGAAATTTTATACAGAAGATGGCAATTGGGATTTAGTGGGTAATAACACGCCGGTTTTCTTTTTCCGTGACCCTCTTAAATTCCCCGATCTTAATCATGCGGTAAAACGCGACCCATATACCAACCTTCGCAGCCCCAATAATAACTGGGACTTTTGGTCGAGCCTGCCCGAGGCACTTCATCAGGTTACAATTACTATGAGTGACAGAGGTATTCCGCGCAGCTATCGCCATATGCATGGCTTTGGAAGTCATGCATACAGCTTTCTAAATGTTGATAATGTTAGACATTGGGTAAAATTTCATTTTGTTACACAACAGGGTATTGAAACTCTTACTGATGCCGAAGCTGCAGATGTAGCCGGCGTTGATCGTGAGAGTAATCAAAGAGATCTTTTTGAAGCTATTGGAAATGGTGATTTTCCTAAATGGAAAATGTATATACAAGTTATGACTGAAGAGCAGGCAGAAAGAATGCCATACAATCCTTTCGATCTTACAAAAGTATGGTACAAAGGTGATTTCCCACTTATACCTGTTGGAGAATTTGAGCTGAATCGCAACCCTGATAACTATTTTCAGGATGTTGAACAAGCAGCATTTAATCCTACAAACATAGTACCGGGAGTAGGGTTTTCACCAGACAGGATGCTGCAAGGGCGACTATTTTCTTATGGAGATGCTCAACGTTATCGTTTAGGAGTAAACCATCATCAAATACCAGTGAACCATCCGAGAGGTATTAAAGATGGTGCTTATAACTCTTTCCACCGTGATGGTCAGATGAGAGTAGATGGTAACCATGGTGCTACTTTGCACTATGAGCCAAACAGCTATAGTGTTTGGGATGAACAACCGGAACATGACGAACCGGCTCAAAGAGTAGATGGTGATATCAAACGCTGGGACTTCAGAGAAGATGATGACAACTACTACGAGCAACCGGGAAAACTATTCCGCTTGATGGATCATGAAGCACAACAGCGTCTATTTAAAAACACAGCAAACAATATGGGCGATAGTGATGATATTATAAAGAAACGCCATATTGGTAATTGCTACAAGGCAGATCCTGCATATGGTAGAGGTGTGGCAGATGCACTTGGAATATCTTACGAATCCGCAGGTATTGAATAACAATAAAAAATATTCTTCAAATTAGTATAGACAAATACAATTGAAACAGGTGCTTCCTTTATAAGTTGCATTCATTTAGCCCGGGTGCTTAGATTAATATTCTAAACGACCCGGGCTTTTTCTTGGCTAACAAATCTATAGAGTTTTGTGATAAATGTTTAGCTTAAAATTTAGTATCTTTGCAACTTAAATTGTAAAGACCACTTAGTATGAATTATAAAAGAACAATTGCTTCTTTAATATTTGTGTTTACCCTATTCCAAGCATTCTCCCAAGATATAATAAAATGGAACTTTGACTTGCGGGATAAGGGCAACGGAGAAGTTGAAATCGTAGCCTCTGCCAATGTAGAAGATGGCTGGTATATGTATGATACCAACATACCTGATGGTGGACCAAACCCAACTATGATTGAGTTTGATGAAATCATTGGTGCAGAACTTGTAGGAAAATTTAAAGCAATAGATAAGAAGCCTACCGTAAAATATGATCAGGTTTTCCAAATGGAAATCGGGTCTTTTACCAACTCTGCAACCTTTGCGCAGCAATTAAGGATAACTGATAAAAACAACTTCTCAGTAGTGGGTAATGTTAGGGCTCAAGCATGTGACGACCAAACATGTACTCCTCCCCTCCCTGTCGATTTTGAGTTTGGAACAAACGACTTGCCGACTACTTTAACTGTTGTAGCATCAAGTCAAACTGGTTCAATAGCATCAACAGTAGATGATGAAGCAATTAGCAGTGATGTAATTATTGAAGATTCTCAAACAGCATTAGATGCAAACCAAACAACAAGCCGAGTAAGCATTGATGTGCTTTGGACACCTGTAATTGGTGAATTGCAAGCTTTGAGCGATGGGGATGACCTTGCGGATGCATCTCTGATAGATATCTTTTTAAAAGGATTTCTCTGGGGATTTGCCGCATTGCTAACTCCTTGCGTTTGGCCAATGATTCCTATCACAGTTAGTTTCTTTTTAAACAGAAATAAAAAGAGCCGCAAAAAAGCTGTTAAAGATGCGAGTGTTTACGGACTTTCAATTATAGTAATTTATGTAACACTTGGTCTAATAATTACAGCAATTTTTGGAGCAAGTGCACTTAATAATCTTGCTACCAGCCCGGTGTTTAATCTAATCTTCTTTGCACTACTGATTACTTTTGCATTTTCATTTATGGGCGCATTTGAGCTGGTATTGCCTGCATCATGGACCAACAAAATGGATAGCAAGGTTGATAGCTCTAAAGGATGGATTAGCCTGTTCTTCATGGCGTTTACGCTTGCTTTGGTTTCGTTCTCATGTACAGGGCCCATAATTGGATGGCTTCTTGTTGATGCCGCAACTCATGGTAATTTCCTTGCACCAACAATGGGTATGTTTGGTTTTGCACTGGCACTCTCCATACCTTTTACACTTTTCGCAATTTTCCCTTCATGGTTGAAGACACTACCAAAATCAGGAAGCTGGCTAAATGCTGTTAAAGTTGTTCTCGGGTTTATTGTACTTGCCGTATCGCTTAAATTCCTATCCGTAGCTGATTTATCAAGTGGTTGGGGTATTCTTAATCGTGATATATTTCTATCAATTTGGATAGTATTGTTTATTCTTTTAGGTATGTATCTCATAGGAAAGATAAAATTAAAGAGCGATAGTGACCTCATTCATGTTTCTTTGACACGACTATTTTTGGCAATGCTCTCATTTGCATTTGCAATATACATGGTGCCCGGACTATGGGGTGCCCCATTGAAGCCACTGAGTGCAATTGTGCCTCCTTTATCTACTCAAGATTTTAAACTGGTAGATAATTCTATGGATCTAGTATTTGAGGATTACGAAGCCGGTATGGCATACGCTGCTCAAACGGGAAAACCGGTGCTGCTTGAATTTGGCGGACATGGTTGTGTAAATTGTCATAAGATGGATGCTACTGTACTGTCAGATGACAGGGTTAAAAATCTTATTGAAGATGAGTTCGTATATATTGCTTTAAAAGTTGATGAGAGAACAAGGCTTCCAGAAATTATTGAAGTTGAAGATGGAGGCAGAACTTCACGTCTAAGAACCATAGGTGATAAATGGAGCTACTTGCAACGTCATAAGTTTGGTACTCAATCACAACCATTTTATGTCGTTCTTGATCACGAAGGCAAACCTCTTTCGCCATCGCACGCATATGATGAAAGCATAGAAAATTACGTTGAATTCTTGCAAACCGGACTAAGAAATTTCAGATAAATATTGTCCAATCAAATAGAGACGGCAATAAGCCGTCTCTATTTGTATAATCCTAAGACATAGGACAAAAACAGTTAGTAACCAAGAAATCATAAAATAATACAGCAAACAACAATGAATAGTAGAGAATCGAAATTGGAAGCTTTTGGACGCCTCCTTGATGTAATGGACGAGCTACGTGAAAAGTGTCCCTGGGATAAGAAACAAACAAATGAGAGCCTCCGCGCAAATACCATAGAAGAGACATATGAATTGGCCGAAGCAATTATCAATAACGATAATGAAGAGATTAAAAAAGAATTAGGTGATCTGCTTTTGCATATTGTTTTCTACTCGAAAATAGGTGAGGAGAAAGAATCATTTGATATTGCGGATGTATGTAATGCTATTTGCGATAAGCTTATATTTCGTCACCCTCATGTTTTTGGAGAAAAAAAGATAGATTCTGCAGGAGAGGTTGAGCTTTCTTGGGAACAGATTAAACTTAAAGAAAAAGGAGGAAATAAAACTGTTCTTGAAGGTGTTCCTACTGCATTGCCTTCAATCGTGAAAGCATATCGTATACAGGATAAGGCGCGTAATTCTGGCTTCGACTGGAATCAGCGTCAAGATGTTTGGGCTAAAGTTAAAGAGGAGTTGCAGGAGCTGGAAAATGAGATTGAAGTGATGGATAACGACAACACCGAAGGTGAATTTGGCGACTTTCTTTTCAGCATCATAAATGCAGCAAGGCTCTATAAAGTAAACCCTGACAATGCTTTAGAGCGTACAAATCAAAAGTTTATATTTCGTTTCAACTATATGGAACAAAAAATAAAAGCTCAGGGTAAACAACTGAAAGACCTTACCCTAGATGAGATGGAAATAATTTGGCAAGAGTCTAAAAAACACGAAGTGTAATAGTTACTTACCAACACGCCATCTAGAGATCATCGACCTTTTTTGTGGAAAAATCCCATTCTTTTTTGTGCGCACATCTTCAACTACATAAAAGCTATTACTGTCGAAATCGTTTATAGCTTTCTCTAAAGATCTTAATGCTTTACGGTCTACTACTGTTTCAATAATGTCCACTTCATTAGTAGAACCTTTGCCATGTGTCATTGTTGCTCCAATATTCAGTTTATTAAGTGATTGAATTAATTCACTGCCATTTTTCTGCGTATAAATTCTGCATAAAATAACACCGAATGCTATTCTGTTTTCAAGAAGTATACCCACATAATTCCCGGCAGCATAGCCGCCTGCATAAGATAGATATGAAACCATGTCAGTTGCACGAGTTAGAACTTGCGATATCACTACCACCCATATAAAAACTTCTATAAATCCAATTAATGGAGCTTTATTTTTTTCACCTTTGGAGACGAAAATAATACGAAGAGTTCCTAATGCTACGTCAATAATTCTACCAAAAAATATGATTATTGGAAGAAGCCAAGGGTATACATCTAAAAAATCAAACATGTCGAATATATTTTTTAATTGTGCTTTTTAATACTTCTAATTCAAACTTATTTTAAAGAAACTTTTATACTGGCAATTTTTGTAGCAATAGCAAATATCCAATATATCTACCTATCTAAAGTAATCATTTTCAGTTGTTGAGTAAAATCCAATACATCTTTATCTGTAGTATCCCAAGAGCACACTAACCGCATTTCGTTGCGACTTACATCCCAGTCATAAAAAAAGTAGTTTTCTCTTAGTTTATCAGTAATATCTTTTGGAAGTATAAAAAAGACGGAGTTAGATTCTACTTTTTGTGTTATCTCTATTCCTTTTATTTCTCTCATTGCTGTTACCAGCTTCTGTGCTGCCTTGTTGGAGTTCTTTGCATTCTCTAGCCATATTCTATCATTGAGATAAGGAATAAACTGAGCGGATATATATCGCATTTTAGAATATAGCTGAGTTGTTTGTTTTCGGTAATATCTTAAATTCACTGACAACTCTTTGCGAAGTGGAACTAACACTTCTCCAAACATCAATCCGTTCTTAGTACCCCCCAATGTAAATATATCAACTCCGCAATCTATAGTAATATCCTGTAGTTCAACACCGAGATATGCACATGCATTAGTAATTCTTGTTCCATCAACAAAAAGATACATATCATGCTCATGCGCAAGATCTGATAATGCTTTTATCTCTTCGGGCGTATACACAGTACCAAGCTCTGTTGATTGCGAAATAGCAATAACTTTTGGCTGAGAATGATGCTCAACACCAAATCCATGCAGATGTGGTTTTACTAATTCAGGTGTAAGTTTGCCATCGGGTGTATATATCTCTTTTAATGATGCTCCTGAAAATTTCACAGGTGCCCCACACTCATCAACAGCTATATGTGCAGTTGCTGCACATAATATAGAGTGAAATGGCGATGTACATGCCTGTAGAGCTACAACGTTTGCACCGGTGCCATTGAAAATGAAAAGAGGTTCAATGTCATTACCAATGTCTTCAATATCTTCCACACCTATACTCCTTTTGACGGCTTCTACAGCTTTGTTTGTCCACTCATCATCACCATAAGCAATTGCATGGTCATTATTAGCATCAATCAAAGCCTTCATTATTGAAGGATGCACGCCGGAGTTATTATCACTGCCAAAACTTCGCATATATCTGCTTTAAATATCGATCGAATTAATCATCATATTATTCTAAGTTTGCTAGGAGAAACTTCCTTATGTCCTCAGGATCAATGTCTTTTCTGTTTGCATAATCCGTTACTTGTTCTTCATTAATTTCTCCTATACCAAAATATTTGGAGTCGGGATGTGCAAAAAGCAACCCACTAACAGATGCATTTGGATACATAACTCCGTTTTCGGTAAGAGTTATGCCTACCTCTTCGGAGTTGAGCATTGTATGCAATGTAAAGTTAGTAGTTTGATCGGGTATTGAGGGATAACCAACTGCAGGACGTATGCCTTGGAAACGCACCGCTAACATATCTTTTATCGAAATATCTTCGTCCGAAGCATAACCCCATTCGCTGCGTCTAACCTTAGCGTGCAACCACTCTGTTGCAGCCTCTGCCAGTCTATCCAAAAGTGATTTCATTAAAAGTCCGTTGTATTCATCACCTTCTGCATCATACTTATTCAAAAGTTCATCTGCGCCTACGCCTGCGGTTACAGCAAATGCGCCGATATAATCTTTTTTACCTGATGATAAGGGTGCAATAAAATCACTTAGGCAATAATATTCATTCTTCCTGGATTTCTTTTGTTGACGAAGGAATGGATAACTTACGACATCTCCTCGTTCATTTTTAATAAAAACAGTATCATTCTCACTATAAGCTTCATAAACACCATAAACTGCTCTGATATAATCTATATCGTCATTTACAAAACTATTCAGCATAGATACGGCGTCATCATATAGTTTAGCTGCTTCAATGCCTTTCTCTCTGTCATCTTCGCGAAAGCCCTCAAGCCATTTGGCTCTCTCAGCATCACTCTTGCCAATTTCAATTAAAGTATGAAATCTTGCTGATAAATTCCATGCAGGGAAAAGGAATTTCCAATCGAGGTAAGGTATAATGTCAGAAATGTTAATTTTGTTTAGAGCAAAACGACCAAGTTTATTAGGCTTCTCTGCTTCATAAGAATTCCAATCAATTTTAAAAGCATTGTCCCTCGCCTCTTTAAGAGTCACCAATTCAGTTACTTTCTGTGTGTAATTTTCACGCAAGCGTACATTTTCTTCTTTTATATTCTTTGCATATTCCTCTCTATTTTCTAGACTCATAAGATTACCAACAGCCGATGGAGCCATAGAGGCGTCTTTAACATACACAACAGGTCCGCCATTATACTTTGGTTCAATTTTCAAAGCGGTATGCAATTTAGAAGTGGTTGCACCACCAATAAGCAATGGTATTGTAAAACCTGCCTTTTCCATCTCTTCTGCAACTACACCCATTTCTCCAAGGGAAGGGGTTATAAGTCCGCTTAGTCCAACAATGTCAGGCTTCTCTTTTATAACAGTTTCAAGTATTTTTTCAGCAGAAACCATTACCCCTAGATCAATAATTTCGTAATTATTACATGAGAGTACTATAGAAACAATATTTTTACCTATATCATGCACATCGCCTTTAACGGTCGCAAGTAGAATCTTACCTGCTTTCTGAAAACCACCGCTGCCAGCCTTCTCCGCTTCCAAAGTGGGCTGCAAAACTGCCACTGCCTTTTTCATAGCACGTGCCGCTTTAACAACCTGTGGAAGAAACATCTTACCTGCCCCAAATAGACTTCCTACCCTGTTCATCCCCTCCATCAAGGGCTTATCAATAATATCCACTGCGCGCGGATATTTCTCTATAGCTTCTGCAAGATCCTCTTCCATATAATCACCAATACCCTTCACTAAGGCGTAACTTAAGCGTTCTTCAAGAGAAAAGTCTCTCCACTCTTCAACTTTCGCACGTTCAGCTTCAGGCGTTTTCTCATTCTTAATCTTTTCTGCATAAGCCATGAGATGTTCAGTAGCATCATCATGTCTATTAAAAATAACATCCTCAACCAGTTTTAACTCATCTGATGAAATATCTTCATATATAACAGATTGGGCCGGGTTGACTATACCCATATCTAGTCCAGCCTTGATAGAATGATATAGAAAGGATGAATGCATAAGTTCTCTTATATACTCATTACCTCTAAAAGAGAATGATAAATTACTCACACCACCGCTCACTAATGCATATGGCAAATTCTGCTTAATCCATGTTACAGTCTTTATGAAATCAATAGCATAATCCTTATGCTCATCCATACCGGTTGCAATTGCAAGTATATTAGGATCAAAAATGATATCTTTAGGATTAAAACTATCCTCTACGAGCAAGTTATATGCCCTTTCACAAACCTCAATTCTTCGCTCAAAAGTATCAGCTTGGCCAGTTTCATCAAATGCCATTACAACTACAGACGCACCGTATTGTTTCGAAAGTCTTGCCTGATTAAGAAATTCCTCCTCTCCATTCTTTAGTGAAATAGAATTTACAATAGACTTTCCCTGAACACATTTTAAACCTGCCTCAAGTACTTCCCAGTCTGATGAATCTATCATTATTGGAACCCTTGACACATCTGGATCCGAAGCTAGAATATTAAGAAAATTGGTCATCTCCTGTGGACCATCTAGGAGACCCTCATCCATATTTATATCAAGAACCTGCGCCCCATCTTCAACCTGTTTACGTGCAATATCTAAGGCTTCGTCATACTTCTTCTCCTGTATAAGTCTAAGAAACCTACGAGAACCAGCTACATTACATCTTTCACCAATATTTAGGAAGTTAATCTGTGGAGATACTTCAAGCAGTTCAAGACCCGAAAGTTGCATATACTCAGGTTCCTTAGCCTTTTTATGGGGAACGGCATCCTTCACCATCTCAACATATTTCAATATATGTTCCGGAGTAGTACCACAACAGCCACCAACAATGTTTATAAGCTCTTCGTCAATAAACTCTTTAATTTGCTCTGCCATTTTCTCGGGAGTTTCATCATACTCTCCAAGCTGGTTTGGTAGTCCTGCATTAGGATATGTAGAAACATAAAAAGGAGCAATTTGACCAAGTTCTTTTACATACGGTTTTAGATCTGCAGCCCCCAGAGAACAATTTAGCCCAATTGCAAGAGGATTTGCATGACTCACAGATGCAACAAATGCACCCAACGTCTGTCCTGATAATGTCCTACCTGCCCTATCAGAAATTGTAACAGAAAGTATTATTGGTGTATGTTTGCCTGTTTCGGCTGCAATTTCCTCAGCTGCAAAAATTGCAGCCTTAGAATTTAGAGTATCAAAAATGGTTTCAATTAGCAGTATGTCCACCCCACCTTCGATTAAAGCAATTATTTGTTCTTTATAAGCAGCTTTAAAATCGTCGAAAGTTGAAGCACGAAACATTGGCTCTTCTACTCTCGGACTCATAGAGGCAGTTTTAGTTGTTGGTCCAATTGAACCTGCTACAAATCTTGGTTTATCGGGAGTCTTTAAAGTATACTCATCGGCAGCTTCACGAGCAAGTTTTGCAGCATTTCGGTTAATCTCAGGCACCAGATGACTCATACGATAATCCTGCATCGAAATTGATGTTGAATTAAAAGTATTTGTTTCTATGATGTCTGCACCTGCTTCTAGATAATCTCTGTGAATCTCTCCAATAACCTTTGGCTGCGTTAAGGACAACAAATCATTATTCCCTTTTAACAGAACATCAAAATCTTTAAATCTCTCACCTCTAAAATCTTCTTCGGTGAGATTATAACGTTGTATCATAGTTCCCATCGCACCATCCAGTATGAGGATACGATTGGATAATAGTTCTTCCAAACTCATTTTACAGCTACTTTATTATTTATAAGACGAACAAACTCGTCAAAACTCTCGATATAAGAGATGTTTTAAAATTCAATTCTGATTCTTTTTATCAAAGTTAAAAATACAAATTGAATACAATCTCCAAAATTAAACAATATAATTAATTACCACCACTCTTTAGCGAAAACCCTACTCTACCTAACTTCAAGTTTAGGATAAACCTTCTAATCCAAACTACTATCCAGGCAAGAGTGAGCCGTACAATTAATATCCACCAAGCCGATACACCTAAAGCAATAAAAAGAAGGTTATCTTCAATAACTGAATGTGATACAGCAAGATGATGATTAAGAAGATTCGCATCTGTTCGAGACACCTTTCCTAGCTTTATTTGATCCATCATTAAAGCACCTCCGTACGCAAGACCTACAATATATCCAATAAGTAATAGAAAACCGGTGTTTTCCGGAAGTCCAAAAACTCTAAGAATAGGTTTTAAACCATTGCTTAGCTTTGCAATTAGATGATAATGATTAAGAAAATTATATAAAAGATTCAGCGAGAAAACAATCACAAAGATTAACAACGTAATTTTCAACGAGCTTATCAGCCAAAGGATTAAAAGCTCACCCATAGAATTAACTACAGATACATCTGCCTGAGCAAAAAGAGGCATACCCATTTCACTTGGCAAGATGAGGTTTAGAGTGAACCCTACTAAAATCCCCATTGCAATACGTAAAATAATCATGCCTGTAAAAGTGGCACCTGTTTTTGACTGAATAGCACTCTCCACAAACAAATTATGAGCTATCTGGCACATCAATGCTAAAATAGTAAGCTCCCTCAACGTAATACTCATTGAGGTAATAATAGCTATCGGTGCATAGAGAGGCAAGAATATTGAAGTAATAAAAACAATGGCAGTACTACCGGGCAGCCCCAGATAGACAAAAAGAGGATCGAGAAATTCTGCTATATATGCCAAAATCCCAAAATAGCCCATAAACCTAACCGCCAGCGATATAGGCAGAATCATTTTTAACAACCACAAGGAAGTAGAACCCGATTTCTTAAGCGCAGGGACAAGTATATTCTTACGAAATTGCATATTTAAAACCTAAATCAATTAAATTGACTAAATGATAACCTAAAACCTAAATTAAAAAAGGGATTACTGCTTAAACATCCGATCCATATCACGTTTATCTTCTTTTTCTCTTATAGATTGACGTTTATCATACTGTTTTTTACCTCTTGCAACAGCAATAACCAATTTCGCCAACCCTTTGTCATTGATAAACATTCTCACAGGAATAATAGTGTAACCCGTTTCTTTTGTCAATCGTCTAATCTTGTTCAGCTCATTCTTGTTGAGTAATAATTTCCTGTCTCGTCGTGAATCTGGATTATTAAAACTACCATAGAAATAGGGTGTTATATGCATATTACGCACCCATAACCCTTTACCTTCAAACTGGCAATATGTATCCACAAGACTTACCTTACCAAGACGAATTGACTTAATCTCTGTACCAGTTAACATAATACCGGCAGTAAAAGTTTCGACCAATTCATAATCGAATGTAGCACGCTTATTTTTTATATTGATATTAATCTTTTTCATCACTTAATAATAATAGAAAAAAGCAGGTATATTGCCAAAGGTGTTAACATGATTACAGCTGATGACAAGAGAGTGAAGTTAAGCTGACTATCCTCATTTACCTTAACAAAATATATTGCTCCTATGTAAATTAGATAAACTGTATATAAAGCTAGCAACCATAATATCACAAACCCGGGAAAGAACGGAATTATTAAAAACAAAAGATATATTACCACTGAAGAATAACCAACGAACTTCCTGAACATTGGCATATTTTTCTCCAAATCAAACTTCTCAGCTATCTCGTTTAGTACATAAGACGCAATGAAATACCCGCCATAAACTGCAACTACAACAATGATAGTCTGTTTTAATGCACTCTCCACATTGCCATTTAGTGAAAACAGGAGATATCCTAGAAAAGTACTTAGAGCAATAAGTCCAAACATAGGATGGAGATAGCGATTAAGGAACTCAGCCTGAGGTCTTTTTTCGCGATATATATCTTTCCATGCTTTTGGGGAAGCAATAAGAAGCTGTGTAACAATTCCAACAATATCTCTCCACATCTAACTTTAATTTTGATGTGCAAAGTTAGCTAATTCCGCTTAATATTCAGAACTTAAGCAAAATATAAAAAAAACAGCAACACCTTTTTGATGCTGCTGTCATATTTTTATTTAGAGTAAATTTATTCACCTTTAACCTGAAGTATGAATGTTTGAGTTAAGACCGGTTCTGTTCTATCTTCTCGATTATAAGAAAATTTGATGTTTAAATCTTTAGTTTGAGTTGAACTTCCTCCTTCGTATTGATATCTTAATGATGACATATCAAGTGCAAGGAATTCAGTTTTTCTCTCCTTTGTAGATCCTTCCGCATTACCTGAAAATGTAAGCTTAATATCTATAATGATATTATTAGTACCCTCTGCATCTTCTCTTTTATAAAATTCTACATGAGCTGTCTGTCCTTTAGGTAGATTATAACTATAAGCAAATATCCAATTATCACCCATAAACTCTGGTGATTGTGAAAATACCGGATCATCTAATTGAAGAAAGCTCTCAGACTCTTCCTCTTCAGGCAACTCAGAAAGTATAACATACTGATCAACATCTACTTTGTCTCCCGACAGCCTTACTGCGTCTGCTTGAATTGTTTGTCCATCAAGGCTCAAAGGTCTTGTACCATAAGACTCATCCCAACTATAGGATAATAATTTTATAGTACCCGGATTCATCATCATCATTTCGTCTGAAGTGATTAGACGAGGATATGCAGAAATTGTTTTACCATATGTAGTGCCAATCATATCACTATCGATATATACGAAAGTGGTGTCGGCATAATTATTACTTACCTCTCCAAGACAAGATGTCATGAAAAAAAGCACTCCAATTATTGTTGAAAATAAAATTGATTTTTTCATAAAAAATATATTAAGTAGTTTATTTAAATTCGTATCTAATTCCCAAGCTCAAATCCATCACGATTTTACGATCTGAGTATATTGTTTTAAATTCATTATTTGCATCAAAATAATATGCACCGCCTATCTTACCATATAGTTTTAAATCCCTGTATATCGGATAAGATAATCCTAAACCTGCATTAATAGACAACTGTGGATCACGCTGAGATATTTTCTCGTTTACCAAAACTTCTGATTTTTTAGTAACATCAATTGATTCGGCTTCTCCTTCCTCACGGAACTTACCATAAACATCTTTTTCTATCATTCCCCCCACAGATGCAAACACATTTAAATCTCTCAATGAGAATAAATTGTAATTCAAGTTGAGCGGGATACCCAGATAATGTAAACTTTGTGTTTGATGATTTTGAGAAATAGCACTAGTATTTTTATTCCTTGAATGGAGGTAAGAATATATAAGCCCTGTTTCAATATACAAATCATCAATTATTGCTTTAGATACAGTAACGCCAAATGAAACAGGCTGATCGTGCTCCATCTCTGCAATATTTTCTATCGATTTGCTAGTATTGAGCATCATCTTCTCAGACTCATCAAGCAGTTTTGCTTCATTTGAAATAGACGCACTACGAAGTGTCATTGGAGTGTTAACTGTCTGATGAAAAGAAGTTAATCCTCCTTTACCTCCAAGTGACAAAATAATATTATCACCATTTTGTCTCGAAGTGTTCTCTGCAAGTAATTTATCCTGATCTTTAGCAAATATAATAATCTCTTCGATTGGAGCACTATATCCATCATCTTCTAAAATATCAAAATCAACAACCTTATCCGACTTATGTTCTACAAGCAGTTCATCGGGAATTAGATTATCTTCAATATTTACAATGATATTCTCAGTTCTAGATTTTGAATAACTATGGGATGTCAAATCATTTCTAGCCGAAACCTTTGGTTGTTTTTGTATCTCCTGACGTGGAAAACCCTCAGAGGCAGCCTCCTCTGAAGCTATTAACTCAGGAGATTGTTCTTTGTCAACTGATTTTAGAACCTCAGTAACTATTGCATCATCTTCCAGAGGATTGTAAACAAACAGTATGCTGACAGCAATCAATACAGCAATTGCGGCAGCATATCCCAGAACCTGCCATAGACGGTTTAAAGATTTAGCACCAGCTATGCCGCCACTAAGCGATTCCTCCAGCCTTTCCCATCCATCTTCAGGGATTTGGACCTGGTAATCGTTTAGTTTCGATTTAAACTGTTCTCTTATTTTTTTATCCGAATTCATTATATCTGTCTTTGCCTATTATTTGAAATTATGGCTGTAATTTTCTTTTTCAACAGGGTTTTGGCTCTGTAAAACTGAGACCTTGAGGCTGCCTCATTTATACCCAGCTCATTAGCTATTTCCCTGTGTGACATATCCTCAAAAACATACAGGTTAAATACCGTTCGGTATCCGGGAGGAAGAGATTTAATTAACTCAAACACTTCCTCATGCGGGATACCCTCAATGTCAAATAAATCTTCAGTTGAAGAATCTGAGTCGTTATATTGAGCATAACTATACTCTTCCATAAACTGGTTTTTCTTCTTTTCCTTTCGGAAATTCTCTAACGCAAGATTCACAAAAATACGTCTTAGCCAACCTTCAAAAGAACCCTTGCCCGAATAGGAGCTAATCTGTGTAAATACACGAATGAAACCATCATGCAACAAATCTCGCGCTGTATCACCATCCCCGCAATAACGAATACACACAGCCATCATTACAGGAGCATACTTCTCGTATAATGCCTTCTGTGCGTCACGGTTCTGTTTCTTACACGCTAATATCAGTTGCGAATCACTCATTATTAATCGCAGTTATTATATAGATGAATTAAAATGACAAACGCTGCACATCAATCTTTTTTTTACAGCAATTTACCATTTATTAAGAAGTTCATGCAGCAAAAATATACATTTAAATTCATTTGACACCCAAAATTACTCTTAGGAATATTATTCACCAAGTGAATTCGATTAAGAATGTGTAATTTTAAATTGCTTAGAGCCACTTTTTTATATATTTTTGCTTGATAATTAAACTATAAAACACTCATAATGAAAGATTTTTTAAAAATAATGGTAGCCTCAGCAGTGGGGTTTCTTATTGCTCAGATTCTTATTGGGATTCTAGCCACTATAATGTTTATTGGAATGGCAGGATCGGCTTTAAGTACAATGTCTACAGAAAAATTCAACCTACAAAACAATTCAGTTCTTAATTTAAGATTAGACGGAACAATTGTGGAGAGAGTTGCAGAACCTGACCCTTTTACTTCTATGCTAAGCTCCCAATACCCATCAGCAATGGGTTTAAATGATATTGTGGGTGCAATTAGAAAAGCTAAAAGCAACGATAATATAAAGGGCATATACATAGATTCAAGAATGGTACATGCATCAATGGCAACCCTTGCTGAGATTAGAGAAGAACTTCTAGATTTTAAAGAAAGCGGCAAGTTTATTGTTTCATATGCAGATTCATATACGCAAACGGGATATTACCTTGCATCGGTAGCAGACAAAGTAGCAATTAATCCGCAAGGTATGCTTGATCTACACGGTCTTTCATCCACTCCTATCTTTTTTAAAGACGCCCTAGACAAATTAGGCATAGAAATGCAAATATTTAAAGTTGGGACATATAAATCTGCAGTTGAGCCATTTACTCAAAATGAAATGAGCGAAGCAAACAGACAACAAGTAACATCATACCTTAATGATGCATGGAGTTTTTTAAGAAGCGATTTTGCCGACTCACGCTCACTCACAATTGATCAAGTTGATGAAATCGCCAATAACATGCCAATGTTACAATCTACAGACTATCTCTTATCTGCAAACTTGGTAGACACTGTTTTGTATGAAACTGAGATGAAAAACTATCTTAGAGAACTGTTAGATATTGATGAGGATAACAAGATTCCTTCAGCAACAGTTACCAATATGAAATCGGTTAAAACCCGAGCAGTTCAAAAGACAGGTAATACCATTGCAATCCTCTATGCAAATGGAAATATAATATCGGGTAACGGGTCCACAGGCATACAGGACAAATATATGGTAAATGAGATAGAAAAGCTCAGAAAAGATGATGATATAAAAGCTGTGGTGCTCAGAGTTAACTCGGGCGGAGGTAGTGCGTACGCATCTGAACAAATCTGGAAAGCAATTGGTGATCTCAAAGAAGAAAAACCTGTAATTGTTTCAATGGGAGATATGGCTGCATCGGGCGGTTATTATATATCTGCAAATGCTGATGTAATTGTTGCTCAACCTACAACAATTACCGGATCAATCGGAATCTTTGGACTGATACCCAACTTCGAAGGGACAACAGAAAAGATAGGCATCCATACTGATGTTGTAAAAACAAATGAATTTGCCGATTTCGGTAACCTCACCCGCCCTTTCAATGAGAGAGAGAAAGAAGCGATGCAAAGCTATGTTGAAAAAGGATATGACCTCTTTCTTTCACGAAGTGCCGAAGGTCGTAATATGCACAAAGATTCACTTGCGCTCTATGCCGAAGGTAGAGTATGGACTGGTAACCAAGCAAAAGAAATAGGACTGGTTGATGAACTTGGTGGCATTGAAAAAGCAATTGAAATTGCGGCAGATCTAGCTAATCTGGGTAAAAGTTATGTAGTATTTGAATACCCGAGACTAAGGTCACCTTTTGAAGAATTACTCAACCCGGCAAAAGAGGAACTTGCTTTAAGAACTATGAAAGAGATTCTTGGAGAAAGCTTTGAAATGTTTATGCTATTAAAAGACATCAAAGAGCAAGATTATATTCAAGCTCGAATCCCTTTTGAACTAAATATAAGATAATTGATGGAATTACCTGTAGTTAAAATTCGTCGCAACCTGCAACCACTCTCATGGCTGTACGGAATTGGAGTGAATTTTCGCAACTGGTTATATAACAACAAAATAATAAAACAACATAAATTCAACATCCCTATAATTTGTGTTGGAAACATTACTGCTGGTGGAACAGGCAAAACACCACATATCGAATATCTTATAAAATTACTGTCACCAAAATACAAAGTAGCAGTATTAAGCAGAGGTTACAAACGTAAAAGCAAGGGCTTTCAAATTGTGCAAGTAAATTCAAAAGTTAGGGATACTGGTGATGAACCACTCCAAATAAAAAAGAAGTTCCCAAATGTGATGGTTGTAGTAGACAAAAACAGAGCTAATGCAATACAAAAGTTATTGGCATACAAGAAAGAAGAACAACCAGACGTAATTTTACTTGACGATGGTTTTCAACATCGTCGTGTTCTGCCATCGCTATCAATAGTATTGGTAGACAGCAACCGCCCGGTGTTCGAAGACAAACTACTGCCTGCCGGTCTATTGCGAGAGCCACTTACAGGAATATCAAGAGCATCCATAGTTTTGGTAACTAAATGTCCTCCAGAATTTCAACCAATCGATTTCAGGATTTACTCAAACGGCTTAGACCTTTTCGCATTTCAAAGTCTCTATTTTACGACATTTGATTATGAAGAGATTAAGCCAGTATTCCCCGAAATTGTAGAGGAAGAAATACAAATAAGTGATATACTTAAGAAACATACACTCCTTGTTACCGGGATTGCCTCGCCTGAACCACTTGCAAAGAAACTTGAGCAGAGGACCTATAACCTCTACACAAAATATTTCCCTGATCATCACAATTTCACAAAAAGGGACATTGACTCAATTGTAGAAATGGTTGAAGAGATAGATGATGAAAATAAAATCATCATAACTACGGAAAAAGATGCCGTACGATTCAAATCATTGCCATTTCTGCCGGAAGAGATAAAGAAAATGTTATATTACATACCTGTTATGGTTATATTCTTAGACAATAGCGACAAATATTCATTTAATAAAAAAATAATAGAACATGTTAGAAACAATAAAAGAAACCGCCGATTATCTTAGAGCCAGAATTAAGGAAATACCTAAAACTGCAATCATTCTGGGCACAGGTCTCGGAGAACTGGCAGATGAGATTAAAGACACAACTGACATTTCATATACAGAAATACCCAATTTTCCTGTATCAACAGTTGAAGGTCACAGCGGAAAACTAATAGTTGGCACGCTTGGTGAAAAGAAAGTACTTGCAATGCAAGGACGTTTCCATTATTACGAAGGCTACACAATGAAGGAAGTAACCTTTCCGATAAGAGTATTTAAAGCACTAGGCATTGAATATCTGTTTGTGTCTAATGCGGCAGGTGGAATGAACTCAAGTTTTGATGTGGGTGATATTATGCTTATTGAAGACCATATCAACTTATTCCCCGAACATCCTCTACACGGCAAAAACTACAAAGAGCTCGGTACACGCTTCCCCGATATGAGTGAAGCTTACAACAAAGAACTACGTCTAAAAGCAATGGAAATTGCAAAAGAGAAGAACATTAAACTGCAGCACGGTGTTTACATAGGTCTTCAGGGACCAACATTTGAGACTCCCGCCGAGTATAACTATCTTCGTATCATTGGAGGAGATGCTGTAGGAATGTCAACTGTGCCTGAAGTTATTGTTGCAAACCATGCCGGCATGAAAGTACTTGCATTTTCAATAATTACCGACCTTGGAGTAATTGGAAAGATAGTAGAAGTATCGCACGAAGAGGTTCAGATAGCCGCAAAGATTGCTCAGCCACAGATGGCAGAGATTATGCGTACAATAGTACAGGAAATTTGATATTTAGTCAACTAATTTATAAGAGGTCGTTCTTCAACAGTGTTTAAATATCTGTTACGACCTCTTTTTTATTTTATAATTATGAAACGAACTGAAATAGCATCCTTAGGAGAGTTTGGACTGATAGACCATCTTACAAAAGATATACAGCTCACACAACCAACTACAATAAAAGGTGTAGGTGATGATGCCGCAGTAGTAGATAACGCGGATAAACGCACACTTATCACCACCGATCTTTTGCTCGAAGGCATTCATTTCGACCTAATGTATTCCCCACTTAAACACCTTGGATACAAAGCAGCTGTAGTAAACTTCTCTGACATATATGCGATGAACGGCAAACCCCAACAAATAACTGTGTCACTGGGGATAGCAAAAAGAATTTCCGTTGAAGATTTGGAAATATTTTATAGCGGTGTAAAACTAGCATGTGAAATATACGGTGTAGATCTGGTTGGTGGAGACACAACATCATCATTAACAGGATTCACTATAAGCATAACCTGCATTGGCATAGCAAATGACGATAAAATAGTCTATCGAAATGGAGCGAAAGATACTGACTTAATCTATGTCTCCGGTGACCTTGGTGCATCATATATGGGATTGCAACTGCTCGAAAGAGAAAAATTGGTGTTTGATGGTAATAACGACGAAACTTTTGAACCAGACTTTGGTGGAAAAGAATATATTCTGGAAAGACAACTAAAACCAGAAGCCAGAAAAGATATAATTGAAGCCCTCGATAGCTTTGATATAGTACCAACATCCATGATTGATCTTTCAGATGGAATATCATCAGACCTATTGCATATTTGCAAGCAAAGCAATGTAGGCTGTCAACTATTTGAGGAAAGGCTGCCAATAGATTATCAGACAGCTGCAATGGCAGAAACATTCAATATGAATGTAACAACCGTAGCACTAAATGGTGGAGAAGACTACGAGCTTTTGTTTACGGTACCACTATCGCTGCATGAAAAAATGAACACCATACCGGGTATTAAGTTAGTTGGTCACATTACCAAACCCGATCATGGATGTTTATTAGTAACCCGTGACGGAGCTGAAATAGAATTAAAAGCACAAGGTTGGAACCCTATAACAGAATAGAATTAACAGTTTGAATTATTTTTTTCAAATTTGTTTCTCATATTTTGCAAATATGAAAATTGCGATTATCTTTGCACTCGCATTAAAGCAATGTTGGTGCCATAGCTCAGTTGGTAGAGCAAAGGACTGAAAATCCTTGTGTCCCCGGTTCGATTCCTGGTGGCACCACGTTACAAAACGCCTTGATAGAAATATCCAGGCGTTTTTTGTTTATATAACTATCTGTCTACTAAACACGTCTGATCGACACGTAGCTTACTGAACTTCTTCCCACATAATTTGATGACATTGGCGAATACACCAATAACCGTCTTTCCATCCGCAAGGAAAGGTTGTGGGGTTTCACTGATGAAGATTTAGAATTCGTATTCCTCTTTTGTATGACGATTGCGAGTCTTTCAAATACGGTATAGACCGCATAGGCCCTTTTCAAGATCATAAAACTCCCATTTCCCAGTAGTACCTTCTCTAAATTTACTATATATCTCCCTAATAGTTCATTTATACCCTCCATACATCCTCCTTATAAATTTATATGGTGGATATAAGGAGACTATAAGGAGACTATATGGAGACTATATGGAGGCAATAAATCAAACATAAGGAATTCCGCATAAATCTAATACCATACATTATTATAACAATATATTTTACTCACAAATAAGTTAAACTAATTCATAGATTAATTGTTTTTATTATAGTAGTAAGCGAAAATATTTTTGGGTATGCCACAGATTTTAATTAATTAAAAAAGGAATATGAAAAAAGAATTATCAACTTTATTACTTACTATAGCGTTTGGATTGACATTAACACATTGCGATCAGGAATCTACAATATCACCGGATAATCTTCCGAGTGAAATAGATTCTTATATTTCAACCCACTTCCCGGAAAACTCTGTCCTTCAAGCCAAAAAGGATAAGGAAGGATTAAAATCCACCTATGAAATTAGACTTTCAGACAACTTATATCTAGAGTTTGATAGTAAAATGAATATAACGGACATAGATGGAAATGCGAAACTTCCGGATTCAGTAATCCCTAAAAAAATTCTACAGTATGTAACAACTAACTATCCTAATAATTTCATTACAGATTGGGAATTAGACGATAGAAATCAACAAATTCAATTAGATAGTGGGCTTGAACTTGAATTTAATATGAATGGTGACTTTTTAAGGATTGATTAATCTGTAGATTTTTCAGTTTATCTGAATAGACATTTATATAAGACAAAAAATAAGGGCTCCTATGACACAAGTCACCGGAGCCCATTTTTTCAAAGAGGTATCTAGCTTACGCTTTTGCTTTTTCTTTCGTAATTGGAATTTCACGCTTAACGCTTTGGCTTAGAGAAATCATAGTTTCTGTTGCTACAACACCGGCAATCTCCTGAATTCTATTATTTAAAAGATCCATTAGGTGTTCGTTATCGCGCGCATAAAGTTTAACTAGTAATGTGTATGGTCCGGTGGTAAAGTGGCATTCTGTAACTTCAGGAATTTTATCAAACTCAGGAATTACCTCTTTGTACATTGATCCTTTTTCTAATTTCACACCGATATAGGCGCTTGAGGCATAGCCAAGCACTTTTGGATTGACATGGTATCCCGAACCAGTAATAACACTGTTTTCTATCATACGTTGAACACGTTGATGGATGGCTGCACGAGAAACCCCACATTGTTCGGCTACATCTCTAAAAGGTATGCGTGCATTTTGAGTAATAATCTCTAAGATTTGCCTGTCAAGCTTATCAATTTTCTCCATCTTTAGCATTTTTTTAATATTCTACAAATGTAATAAATTTATAGTAGATAATGACAAAATGGAAGCTTGTTTTTGTATATCACTTACATTTTTGCTGAAAATGCAACAATACAGCGTTAAACCTATCGTTTTGACAGATATTTAAAAATGTGGTCTGACAACTCCATATCAAATGAAGTTGTGATTTTTAAATTTGTGTCTTCTCCGCATATTAATTTTATGGTAACACCATTTCTCTCGGCAACAGAGGCATCATCGGTAAATGAAGGATCGTATTTTGCTTCGTACGCACTTTTTAATAACGAGCCGGGGAACACTTGTGGTGTTTGTACTATTTTTATATCAGTCCTGTTGATAATCTCACTGCCATCCCCTGTTATTTTGCGAATACTGTTTACTTCATCCACAACCGGAATTACGCCGCATTGGCTATCGTATGTTTCTTTGTAACACCTGTTTATAAGTTTTACTGATGCAAATGGACGCGCCCCATCATGTACTGCAACTATTTCGTCAGGGCTAACCTCTTTTAATCCGTTTTTCACGGAATGAAATCTTGTTTCGCCTCCTTTTACAATAATATGTTTTAGGGTAAAATTATGATCTCTGCAAACTTGCCGCCATAGGGATATATAATCTTGAGGAAGCACTAAAATTATGCGTATACTTTTACTGTAGTTATAAAACGTCTCAACCGTGTGCATAAGCATTGGTTTACCCGCAATGGGAATGAATTGTTTAGGAATTTCGGCACCTGTGCGATAGCCTTTTCCGCCTGCAACAATTACAACGCTTAGATTTCCTAGAGGATTCATATCTTGGTTATTAAGCTACTCAATATCTTCTAAAATCTTCTGAAGCTCTTTATCTGTTTTTGTGAGCTTATCCTTACAGAAGGATATCAATTCAGACGCTCTTTTAACTTTATCAGTAAGTATATCTACATCTAAATCGCCCGACTCAATTGCTGATACAATCTCTTCGAGTTCATTTTTAGCTTGAGAGTAAGTCATTTTTATTTTATCTGCTTTTTCCATAATAAAAATTTAATTCTTTTCTGTAACGTGTGTTACTTTGGACTCCAGTGCACCATTTCTAAACCGGGTTTCTATTTTATCTCCTGTTTTAATATCTCTAATTGAGGTAACTGCTTTTCCGTTTTTTAATGTAAGAGTATATCCTCTCTTAAGTATATTTTCTGGTGATACCATTTGAATATACTGTAGTTTATTATCAAAGTAATGGTGTTGCGATTGAATCTGATGTTTGAGCTGAGGTTTCATTGCAGATGACAACCTCTCTACTGTTGTACGTTCCTTTTGCAACATCATTTTAGCACCATATATGATTTCTCTTGAGGCACTAACAATGCTGTTATTTTCTTTTAAAATTATGTTCTCACTTTCGGCAACCGCTCTATTTTGAAAGTCTACTAATTCCGTGGCGGTTTGACTTATATGGTCAATAAAAAACTCAGCGACTGCGGTGGGAGTTTTTGCGCGAGTATGCGAAACAACATCAGTTACAGTAACATCTCTCTCGTGACCAATACCACTTATTACGGGTAGTGGAAATTGAGCAATGTTGCTTGTTAGCGAGTAGGAATCGAAGCAATTTAGATCGGCCGATGCTCCCCCACCCCTTATAATGGCAATTGCATCAAAGTATTCTCTATGTATAAATATCTTTTCTAGCGCTTCTATTATAGACGCTTCACTTCTATCTCCTTGCATTATGGCAGGAAAAAGTTTTGTATAGAATTTGAATCCCGGTCTGTTTTTATCTAATTGATGAGAAAAATCTTCGTAACCTGCAGCAGTAGGTGATGATATAACTGCTATTCGATTGGCTAACTCGGGCAGTTTTAGCTCTTTATTTAAAGTAAGCACTCCTTCTTGTTCGAGCTTGTTGATTACCAACTGGCGGTTGCGGGCAATCTCTCCAAGTGTAAATGAGGGGTCTATATCCACTACCTTTAGCGAGTATCCGTAAAGCTCATGAAATTCCACAGACACACGTACTAGGACGCTTAACCCAGTTGCGAACTGCTGTCCGGTTTCTTGTTCAAAGTACTGAGACAGCATTTCATAAACATTAGACCATATGATTCCTCTCGCCTTTGCAGTAATGGAGTCTGTTATGTTGTTTTTTTCTATAAACTCAAGATAACAATGACCGTTGCGATTTCGTCGGACATCACTCGTTTCGGCACGCAACCAATAGGTTTCGGGCAAGAGCTGCTGAATTGCGTCTCTGACCTTTCCATTAAGTTCTGTTAGTGATAGTGATTGATTATTCATATTTCTTATACTCTACAGGTTCCTCAACTACAACCGTTTTTAGAACTTCTGTAAGTGCTTTTTGAAAATTGGGTATACCATACCCATAGACTGGGTCGGGAGATTCATATCTGTCAGCCGAACGCATTACGATATCAATTAGTTCAGAACGATGCAAGTTAGGATTTACGGACCATAAAGAAGCAATTAATCCTGCAAGGAAAGGAGAAGAGAGTGATGTGCCGTTTGTGTACCCAATTGTGCCATCTTTTCCAACCGTAACAGTAGATCTTCCTACCGAAACCAAATCGGGTTTAATTCTACCATCTACCATGTGCCCATGCGAGCTGAATGATGCAATGAGGCTATCGGTGCCAACAGCGCCTACTGCAATTACATTTTTTGCATCTCCCGGGGGTGTGGATTTTTGCCAAGTTCTATTACCTTCGTTGCCTGCACTTACAACAATAAGCATACCTTTATCGTATGCCATATCGGCTGCGCGTGACATGAAAGATATTTTCCCTGTTAAATCATCATGTGTATAATTTAGATCTGTATCATCAAATTCATTATAACCAAGCGATGTGTTTATTAGGTCTAGACCTAAACTATCTGCGTGCTCAACTGCGCGAACCCAGTAATCTTCCTCTACAGGGAATTCACTTGTAACATCTTCTGATCTCATTAAATAGTAGGAGGCTTCGGGCGCAGACCCAATCATTATACCAGGAAGATTTACAGCCATAGTTGATAAAACTTTTACCCCATGGTCGCTTGAAGAGAATAAATCTCCTTCAGGAACCATATTTTCATAGCCCAGCAGTTCTGTATTTTCAAAAGCGGGTATTACATCAATGTTGGTGAATCCGGCATCAATTACACCAATTTGTATATTCTTGCCGCGAAATCCTAGTTTATATAATTCTTCAGCATTATGTAGCATGAACTGATTAGCACTGAATCCGAAAATTGTATCCAATGATTCTGTTTCAGATGTTATGTTTTGTTGCAGACGGGGTCGTAAGGGTTTTTTGTAATTACCTACTATACCTTTCCATACATATTTTACTGAATCAACGAAGCTTAAAGAGCTTATCTCATCAATTTTCAAACTATCTTCTACCTCAACAACTATTGTTTTGAACCATTTGCTGTGCGATATAACTTCTCCACCAGCTTTCTGTACAAGGTTAAAGTAATCATTAGAAATAGGAAAGTCTGATTCATCAATTCGGGCGTTCTGAATCTTTTTCCTTTCTATAGCTTTTTCCGTTAGAAATTGATTGGGATTATCTACGGTATATTCGTTATGACCTTTATCTTTGAGGTAAACTCTAAATTTGAAATTATGCGACAAGGTATTATCGTGACCTGCTTTTGAGATGCTGTATAAAAATGCAGAATTTACAAAAAAAACAAAGAAAATTACCGTAAAATATGAATTGAAAAACGAAGAGCTCATTTATTAGTTCTTGTTATTAAACTTGTCTCTTAACTTTTCTCTTCTTTTATAGACGAAGAAGAGAACAACAATTATTATAAGACTTATACCTATTACTGTTGCAAATTGGCCCCAGTTTCCTGTTTCTTTGTATCTAGGGAATGACATTACAGCCATTACAGATATGTAAATCAATAAAAGTAACGGAATAATGATGTGACGTTTAAATCTTCTTTTCATGCCTTAAGGAAATTTTTTTTGCAAAACGGTCTATTCTTTCTTTTGAAAGTTTTACAACTAAGTTTTCCTGAACTATCATTTGTTTGGTAATTATTTTTTCCCAATAGTTTAATTTGAGTTCATCTATTTCACCGCCAAAATGGTCGCGTGCGATAGCAACTGTATTTAGTAATGCCGGATAAGCCTCATCGAGTTGTTGCTGTGCTTTTGCACCTGAGTACAGACAGTTTATGAAGAGTCCTAAGTTTTTAGTAGAAAGCACATCCAGATTAGCTTCACAAAAGTCTGCTATTATACCCTGAATTTTGCCAGAACGAATGGATCCTCCAATGATAACTGTATCATAAACATTGAGATCGGGACTTATCTCTCTGTGATTTAGATTACATAAATCAACCTTACCATCCATTTGAGCAAACAATTCTTTGGCACATTTCTCTACGGTACCGTGATTAGACGCATAAATGATAAGCGAATTTTTCATGCTTTTTTATTTCAAATTCTCTAGAACTGATACTAAATATTCGTATGATTTACCTACAGTTTCAATATTTACCGCTTCATCCGGTGAATGAGCTCCGGTAATAGTAGGTCCAAAAGAGACTATATCAAGCTGTTGCTCAACGTTAGATTGTATTATTCCGCACTCGAGACCGGCATGTATAACCATAACTGTGGGTCTCTCATTATAATTCTCGATGTATAATTTAACCATTTGATCTAAAAGCTTAGAATTGGCATTGGGCTGCCATCCGGGGTAGTCACCACCAAACTCTACTTTTGCTCCTGAAAGGCTAAAGAGACTTTCGAGGGATGAACAAATCCAGTCTTTACGACTCTCTGAAGAGCTGCGAACCAGCAGCTTCACTTCTATAGCACCCTCGGTTGAATGTACAAGGGCTAGGTTAAGTGAGCTTTCCACAACACCCGGGAAATCTGCAAGATAACTAACCACTCCATTGTGACAAGCTTCAACAGCATTGATAAGGTCGTCTTGTATTTCTTCAGGAAAAAGTGAATCGGGAATTTCTGTACGTTCAGCTTTGAATGAGATTCCGTCTTCTATGCCAGCATAGTCTTCTCTGAAAAGCTGTTCATATTCCGCTACGAGATCGATAAGATCTTCCGACAATTGTTCAGGAATAGTAAGAACAACAAAAGATTCGCGAGGTATTGCATTTCTTAGTGAGCCACCTTCTATGTCAGCAATACGCGCTTCATAATCTGACACCACCTCCTTAAGGAAACGATTCATTAGTTTGTTTGCATTTGCACGACCAAGGTGTATTTGCACTCCTGAGTGTCCTCCTTTTAATCCGCGTAGACTAATTTTGAAAGCAACATCTCTTTCATCAATTTTCTTATCCGGTTGAAATTCAAAAGTTGCATTGGTATCTCTTCCACCTGCGCAACCTATGCATAATTCACCATCTTCTTCTGTATCCAGATTTATCATTATGGAGCCTTCCAGAAAGTCTTTCTCAAGCCCATTCGCACCATCCATACCTACTTCTTCATCAATTGTAAAAAGTGCTTCTATGGCGGGATGTTCGATAGTGTTATCTTCAAGTATAGCCATCATCATCGCACAGCCTATACCATTATCGGCACCCAAAGTAGTGGATCGAGCTTTTACCCAGCCATCATCTGTGTATACTTGAATGGGATCTTTAGAGAAGTCATGCTCAACATCAGAGTTCTTTTGTGGCACCATGTCAAGGTGCGATTGCAATATCACGGTTTTGGCAGCCTCATAACCTTTGGTAGCGGGTTTATTAATAAGAACATTGCCAACTTTATCTTTTTTTACTTCAAGATTTAGTGATTTACCAAACTCTGAGACATACTGAGTAACCTCTTCCATTTGTCCGGTAGGACGGGGAATTTTTGTTAGTTCATGGAAATATTTCCATACGCTCTCAGGGGTTAAATTTAAAATATCTGATGAAGGCATAAAATAATTTATTTAGTTTGTTTGATTGTTTTGATGTTATTGTGTGTTGCTTTTTGCTCCTCTCGCTTAACAAATGGCATTGCCAAAACTCCAAAGAGTCCGTAGGATATTTGCCATATTGATTGTATTGCGAAAACTGCTCCTGCAAAGGCTAGTGCTTGATTTTCTGCTACTCCGAGAATTAGGAGTGAAGAGATTACTACAAAATGCCAAGGACCAATTCCTCCCTGAACGGGCACGGAAATTCCAATATTTGTCATCGCAAAAACTATAAGTCCTGCAAGCGGACCTAGGTCTTTTGTGAAGTCAAACGCGAAGAAGCAAATGTAAAAATACAAATAAAAACATAACCAGAGAAGTAATGTGTATATTATTATACGCTTTTTCTCTTTCATTCTCCTTATCAGCTTTAGGTCGTACTTTACGGTTCTAAGAAACTTTTTAATTTTTATCACAAAAAAGGTTCTCTTATAAACTGTGAACATCAGCACTATAGCAAGCCCTATGACACCTAAGCTGATGAACATCCATACTGAATTGAATATATTATAAATACTTGTTGCTAGCTCAGGGTTGTTTTCTAAATAGGACACAAAAAAATCTATATATAACGCAATACTTATAAATATAATGGATAGTCCGGCAATAATATCTACAGCTTTGTCTATTAGAAACGTTTCAAATGTTTTTGAAAATGGTATTTTATCATATTTACTAACCGCGCCACATCGCCACAAATCACCCGCACGTGGGAGAACGAAGTTTACTGCATAATTGCCTAGGGTAGCATATACTAAGCTTGATCTAGGTGGATGATAGCCTAGAGAATTTACAAAAAGTTCCCATCGTAATCCTCTGATGATATTCCCGATAAGCCCAAATATTAACGATGCACCAATTATAACAAAATTGGCTGATTTAGCAATATCCCATAATTCACCCAAGTCGGTATTTCTATACATTGCCCAAATTATAAGCAAACCGAGCAATAAGGATAGTAGGGTTTTTATTACATTCTTCACTTTTGTTCTATCGATCTTACAGCTTAATATAAATAAATAACCAGATTTGAGTGACCGGTTATACGCAATAAAATATTACCTTTGCGGCGGTAAAGATAAGGAATAATCGACATACTGCAATGTTTCCGGTAAAAGCAAAAAAAAACTTCGGACAGCATTTTCTCAAAGATGAAAATATAGCTAACCGAGTTTCAGAGACTCTTAATGATTTTCCATCACTCCCCGTATTGGAGGTTGGTGCAGGCACCGGAATGCTTACTAAACACCTGCTTAAAAGAGATATAGATCTCAAAGTTGTGGAAATTGACATTGAATCTATAACCTATTTAAAAGAACATTTCCCTGAACTTGAAGGTAAAATTATCCAAAAGGATTTTTTGAAAATGAACCTCAGCGATTACTATGACGCAGAGTTTTGTATCATTGGTAATTTTCCATACAATATTTCTTCTCAAATATTTTTTAAAGTATTGGACAACAAGGACTCTATTCCTTTTTGCTCCGGCATGATTCAAAAAGAAGTCGCAGAACGCATGGCTGCTCCACCGGGGAACAAAACCTATGGCATATTAAGTATACTATTGCAGGTATGGTATGATATTGAATACCTCTTTACGGTGCACGAAAATGCGTTTATCCCTCCCCCTAAGGTCAAATCGGCAGTTGTGAAACTTACTCGAAACAACAGAGTGAAGCTCAACTGCAATGAAAAGTTATTTAAAACAGTAGTGAAGACCAGTTTTAATCAACGAAGGAAAATGCTTCGTAATTCCATAAAATCACTACTTTCCGAAAAGAGTTCGCTCCCCGACGATCCATTGTTCACGAAAAGGCCGGAGCAGTTATCAATTGAACAGTTTGAGCTACTCACGAATATGCTCGAACCATTGATAGCAAGCACGAACAACAGTCAAAAATAAGAAAACAGAACAGACCATGGCGGATATAAAACTATTTTATCACAAAGACGGTATAGTAAGGTTAAGTCGCAGTCTCGACTTTCTGAAAGTAAACCCAGTTCAAAACTTCCTGTGGATTGACTTGAATGATGTGGATGAGGAGATTGAGAATGAGCTGGAAGATTTCTTAAAGATATATATACAGGAAGAAGAGGAGATGATTGAAATTGAGATGTCTTCGAGATATATTGAAACCACCGATACACTTGTGGTGAACTCAAACTTTCTACTTTCAAATTTTGAAACAGACCCGGTTTCTTTTATACTAAAAAACAATATTCTTGTAACAGTACGCGGCGAGGAACTAATTTCTTTTCACGAGACAGTTAAAAAGATTTCTGCACATCCAAAAAATTACCCTACCGGAGCTCATGTTCTTGTGGGAATACTTGAGACACGAGTCGATTTTGATGCGGATATGATCGAGAATATGACACAAAAGGTTACACAGCTTAGCAACTCTCTTACTCTGCAGGAAGCCGACGAGGAACTTCTTTCTGAAATTAAGAACTTGCAGGAGAAGACCATGTCACTACGTGAGAATATAATTGACAAGCAACGCGTTGTATCAAGTATGCTCAGGAGCGAGTTTATCCCTGATGAACTTCATCCAAGACTTACTATCTTAATTAAAGACATCAATTCACTTATAGAGCATATAAAGTTTAGTTTTGACAGACTGGATTATCTGCAAGATGCATTTCTGGGATACGTTAACATAGTACAGAATAAGACTATTAAAATATTTACCATAGTTTCTGTTATTTTTATGCCTCCAACACTAATAGCAAGTATTTATGGTATGAACTTTGATATTATGCCAGAGCTTCATAAAGATTGGGGTTATCCTGCGGCAATAATAGTTATGGTTCTATCTTCTCTTTTGATTCTTTTATACTTCAAGAAAAGAAAGTGGTTATAATCTAAGACCTCACTCCAACATAAAATGCATGGCAGGCTTTTTCTCAGGGAAAAGTGACTTAAGTGGCTCTCTCATTTCTGAAGTATGGTATCCTAATAATAATTGTGCCAAATCTCTAATATTTATATCAATTTCAGAGCTGGAAGAAGTGTCATTAGATATAGATTCTTTCTCAACTTTGCCCTGCATGATTTTATAAATAGCATTGTTCCTTTTTAGCAGTTCATCTTCTAACCTCAGTACAAAGGACTGCTCTTTATTCATTTCTGCAAAGAGACTTATAAGATATTCAGCATCTATTACTCGTGCCATTCCAATAAGAGTTCTTTTAGGGGGATAGTTAAAGAGCTTAGCCTCTTCAACAATTGCTTCAAAATCTTCATATGTTTTCTGAACCGTCATGTCTTTGTGGCGATAATTAGAATCAAACAGTTCGTAGGCTTCGTGCAAATTTCCTTTACCTTGTTCCATTATTTTCAAAAGTGATGGAAGCATCTCGGAGCAGGAGTCAAATGTTTGGGAAAAGCCAAACTTGTCGTAATAATTCAGTAATCCTTCATCCTGAGGAACTAGAATCATAAGAGGGATGTTTCTTTCAGTTGCCACCCTATAGCTCCGAACTATAAGCTCTTTCATATATCCTCTACCTCTATAATCGGGCAGAGTGCAAAGTCCTGAGTGATACGCAACAGGTATCTCTTTACCGTAAAACGTAAAATTATATATAAGCAGCTGCAGCGATGCTACAGGTTTATTATCTTCTATATATATGAGTGTGTTTTCGTTTTGGTACTTGTGTTTAAAATAGATATCCATATAATCATCAGAGTCTCCGAAAACTTCTTTCCACATATCTCTGACAGCCTGTTTTGTAAGATCATCTGCAAATTGAATCATACTATATATCTATTTTATTATACCTCGTACTATCTCAACACATAACTTTATTCTTTGAATCTCGCGTTATACTTCTCAAGTAGTATATCGGGCTGATATGAGAGTTTTGCTCTGCGAAGATTTTCGACTCCCATGTCTTCTTCTCTGTTTATATAGGTATATCCTTCGGTTTCATGAATAGCAAACTGCTGGTTTATAATTGCGTATGCACCGTTGACAGAAGCAAATGCTTTTTCAACATGTACTACGATGGTATCTTTTGTAAGTGGTTCACCAATTGAAAATGCAAGCATTTCGTTATCAACACATATAACGCCTCCTCTTAGGTTCAGGTATTCAAAATTCTCGAGCATAATGGTTGTAGCAAAATTATCGTACATTAATGATGGATCATCCTCTAAGCTTATTTCCATCCACTTATCTAGCATGCTTTTGCATTCAGCGACCAACTCGGGATTATTAGTAAGTGATTTATATTGCCACTCATGCTCTCTTTTGAATCGATTTATGTGATTTCGTTTAGACTGTAGTTTTTTACCTCTAAGATCTCTAAGCTTCTCTGTAGTATATATGTAATCCGATACGCTTCTATTAAGTTGGAAATCAAATGTATTTGGGAAAGCTACCTCTAATTCATTAATCATCTCTTTAGTTATTCCTCTGATCTGAAAAATGGAATCAAATTGTTTGTGGTCTTCAAGAAGAATTTCAACTCCTTTTTTAATATCTCCCGTACCAATTGGTTTGAGATAAGAGTTCCGGCCGTCGTTATCCTTAAATCTGATGAAAAGCCATTCATCGGTTACAGCAAATTGAGTATTAAACTTTTTTCCCCATGCGAATAGATTGGTAAAGCAAAGATCTGATGCTCTATAGTTTTGTGACTGCAGTTTAGAATTAATACTATCTCTATCTGCTAGTTCTAAATTTTTAAATATAATCATATGGTAATTATCTGTCGAAAATTGAACAATTATTCTGATGAAAAGTTTAAAACAAAAAAACGGAATGAAATTAGATTATCACCCCGTGTAAAACGTTTTTGAGTCTTTAGAATTGTTTGAAACCTATTATCTCTCTAACATTTTTAATGGTTTTTGAGGCACTCTCTCTTGCCTTCTCGGCTCCTTCTCGGGTTACTTTTCTTAGATATTCATCATCCTTTTCTATTTCTAATATTCTTTCCCGAATAGGAGTTGTTACTTTAATAATATCTTGAGCAAGCTGCTTCTTGAGGTCGCCATAACGAATCTCACAAGAGTTCCACTTATCTTCGTAATGCTTCACGACATCAGATTCTGACACTACTCGTAAAATGGTGTATAAATTTTCTATATAATCGGGCTTTTCAGAGTTTGGCTCTGCAGGACCGGAATCTGTTAGTGCTCTCTTAACCTTCTTCTCAATCTCTTTTGGAGTATCACTTAAATAAATTGCATTACCTTCAGATTTACCCATTTTACCACTACCATCTAGCCCGGGTATTTTCACAAGCTCATTCCCGTAGTTATATGCCACCGGCTCTCTAAAATATTCCACATCGTAGAAATGGTTAAATCTGCGGGCAAACTTACGAGTCATTTCAAGATGCTGCTCTTGATCCTTACCAACCGGCACTTTATCAGAATTATGAATAAGAATATCAGCGGCCATTAATGTAGGATATGTTAGTAGTCCGGCGTTTATGTTCTCGGGCTGCTTACGGGCTTTTTCCTTAAAAGATGCTGTCTTAGACAATTCACCAAGATAGGCATGCATATTAAGATAAAGATATAATTCAGATGTCTCTGTCAAATCACTTTGAACATAAATGACTGATTTTTCAGGATCTATACCTGCTGCCAGATAGTCTACCAAAACATTCTTTACATTTTCATGTAGCATTTTTGGATCGGGGTGAGTTGTAAGTGAATGAATATCAGCAATAAAAAAATAGCATTTATTATCTTCTTGCATTCTTGTAAAATTACGCAATGCTCCGTAGTAATTTCCAAGATGTAATTTTCCTGTTGATCGAATGCCGCTTAAAACTATATCCATATTTTTATATTTAACATGCAAAATTAATAAACATGCAAAGTTAAAAAAAAAGAGCAAATGAACTGTTGTTTACTTAGTCAATATACTCTATCTTTGGTTATCGAACTTAACATTTAAGTTTTTTATTTACAATAAACATCTAAAGTATAATGACATAAATACAATAGGAATCCTCGATTAAAGAAATATTTCTTTAAATCATTCTTAAATGACAAGAAAAAATGCTATTTTTGCAGCTCAAATATGAATGCAATACACTTTTCGAGAATATCTCCCAATATAAGATAAATTCGCATTTGGTAATCAGACAATAATAATAACAAATCAAATAATAATTAAAAAGAAAATTTATGAGTTGGTTAATTAAATCATCTATCGGACGGAAATTTGTACAAAGTATTTCCGGCCTATTCCTTATCCTATTCTTGATTTTTCATGCAGCCATGAATGTGGTGCTCATCTTTAATTACGACACCTACGATTTCTTGGCGAATGATATGCTGGGAGCCAATTGGTGGGCGATTATCGGAACCATTGTTATCTTCTTTGGTTTTGGTGTTCATATTGTGTACTCAATAATTCTTACTATTCAGAATAGAAGAGCAAGGGGTAATATCAGGTATGAATCATCAAGCAAAACCGCATCTACATGGTCATCAAAAAATATGCTTGTGTTGGGAATTGTAATTCTTTTATTCGTAATACTTCATCTTTATCAGATGTGGTACCAGATGCAGTTCAAGGAGTTTTTTGCAGTTGAAGGAGCTCGTCATGACAGCGCAATGCTTGTTGAAGAAGTATTCTCAAATATATGGATGGTAGTTATTTATGTTGTATCATTCATTGCATTGTGGTTCCACCTTACTCACGGTTTCTGGAGTGCACTCCACACTGTTGGATGGAATAACGATATTTGGATGAAAAGAATTAAAGTGATTGGCAACATTTTGGCAACCCTTATTTGTGTAGCTTTTATAGCAGTGGCAATTCTTATGCATTTGGGTTACTCCAATATATTAGCTTAACTATACAAAATCAAACATTATGAATAAATTAGATTCTAAAATACCAAAAGGTCCTTTGGCTGAAAAATGGACAAGTTATAAAAGTAATCAAAAGCTTGTAAACCCTGCAAACAAAAGACGACTTGATGTAATTGTTGTAGGGACCGGTTTGGGAGGTGCCTCGGCTGCCGCTACTCTTGGAGAGCTTGGCTTTAATGTATTAAATTTTTGCATTCAGGATTCACCACGCAGAGCTCACTCTATTGCTGCTCAAGGTGGAATCAATGCTGCAAAGAACTACCCAAACGATGGTGATTCTGTTTACAGATTGTTTTATGATACAATTAAAGGAGGTGACTACCGTGCGCGTGAAGCCAACGTATATAGACTGGCCGAGGTTTCAAATGAAATTATCGACCAGTGTGTAGCACAAGGTGTTCCTTTTGCAAGAGAATATGGCGGTTTACTAGACAATCGTTCTTTTGGAGGATCACAGGTATCACGTACATTCTACGCTCGCGGACAAACCGGTCAGCAACTACTTTTAGGAGCATATTCAGCCCTAAGTAGAGCTGTCAACAAGAAACAGGTAAAACTATATACCCGCTATGAAATGGTAGACCTTGTAATGATAGATGGTCGTGCCCGTGGAATTATTGCCCGCAACTTAGTAACAGGTGAACTTGAGCGTTTTAGTGCACATGCAGTGGTGATTGCAACAGGAGGATATGGAAATGCATTCTTCCTTTCGACAAATGCAATGACCTCTAATGGATCAGCAGCATGGCAATGTTATAAAAAAGGTGCATACTTTTCTAATCCATGTATGACGCAAATTCACCCAACATGTATTCCTGTTCACGGAGAATCCCAATCAAAACTAACATTGATGTCGGAGTCACTTCGTAATGATGGTCGTATATGGGTTCCTAAAAAATTGGATGATGCAAAAGCAATACGTGAAGGAAAATTAAGACCAACTGAAATTAAAGAAGAAGATAGAGATTATTATCTTGAGCGCAGATATCCTGCATTTGGTAACCTTGTTCCCCGAGACGTAGCATCACGTGCAGCAAAAGAACGCTGTGATGCAGGATACGGAGTAGGTACAACAGGGCTTGCTGTTTATCTTGACTTTGAAGATGCCATTCAAAGATTAGGTAAGGATGTGGTTGAGGAGCGTTATGGAAACCTTTTCCAAATGTATGAGAAAATTGTTGATGACAATCCATATGAAACCCCGATGATGATTTATCCTGCTATACACTACACAATGGGTGGTATTTGGGTTGATTACGAATTACAAACTACTATACCGGGGCTTTTTGCAATTGGAGAAGCCAATTTCTCAGACCATGGAGCTAACCGTCTTGGTGCATCTGCACTGATGCAAGGATTAGCTGATGGATACTTTGTTCTTCCTTACACAATACAAAATTATCTTTCTGATCAAATTACAGTTCCACGTTTCAGTACTGATGCTCCTGAATTTGAGCAAGCTGAAAAAGCAATCAACGATCGTATAGAAAGATTACTGAACATTAAAGGCAAACGCTCTGTGGACAGCATTCACAAAGAGCTGGGCCATGTAATGTGGGAATATGTTGGTATGAACCGTAACGAAGAGGGTCTGAAAAAAGCTATCGTTAGGATCGAAGAAATTAAGAAAGAATTCTGGAGTAACGTTCGTATACCTGGAGTGAAAGAAACCCTGAACATGGAGTTAGAAAAAGCACTTAGGCTTGCAGACTTTATCGAAACAGGAGAAATTATTGCTCGTGATGCATTAGACAGAGAGGAATCCTGTGGTGGACACTTCCGCACTGAACATCAGACACCTGAGGGCGAGGCACTTAGAAACGATGATGAGTTTGCATATGTATCATGTTGGGAGTACACCGGTGAGAATAGCGCACCTGTAATGCATAAAGAGCCGCTTGATTACGAATTTGTAGTTCGTCAGCAGAGAAACTATAAATCTTAAAAATAGAACAATCATGGATAAAGATATCAACATAAAAGTAAAAGTTTGGCGTCAGAACGGACCAAAAGATAAAGGGCATTTTGAAACTTACCCATTGGAAAAAATCTCACAAGGGAGTTCATTCCTAGAGATGCTTGATATACTCAATGAGAAACTTATCAATGAAGGTAAAGAACCTGTAGTATTTGACCATGACTGCCGTGAAGGTATTTGTGGAATGTGTAGCCTCTATATTGATGGCCACCCACATGGACCGGATGAAGATATTACAACTTGTCAGCTGCATATGCGAACTTTTGATGAAGGAGATACAATCACTGTAGAACCTTGGCGTTCGACGGCTTTCCCTGTTATTAAAGACCTTGTTGTAGACAGAACATCTTTTGACAAAATTATACAAGCAGGTGGTTATACCTCTGTAAACACAGGAGGAACTCCTGACGCAAACGCCATACTAATTCCTCACGACGACGCAGAGCTAGCAATGGATGCAGCATCTTGTATTAGTTGTGGTGCATGTGTGGCAGCCTGCAAAAATGGATCTGCAATGTTGTTTGTAGCAGCTAAAGTGAGTCAGTTAGCACTTTTGCCCCAAGGTAAAGTAGAAAGAGCACAGCGCGCAAAATCAATGGTTGCAAAAATGGATGAACTTGGATTCGGTAATTGCACTAATATTGGTGCATGTGAAGTTGAGTGTCCTAAAAACATTTCTATCTCAAATATCGCAAGATTAAATCGTGAGTATTTAAAAGCGAAGTTTAAGGACTAATTCTAATTAGCATATAAATTTTAATTTTAAGACGTTCCAAAACCTTTACAGAGGTGATGGAGCGTTTTTTCAAACCAACAATTAACAATAATTAGCAATACTATTCCAAACTTTATTGTTTATACAATGTACTAATAAGTTTGTGCAACATTGTATTATTGCATAATTTCGAGAGTTAATTAAACATTCAAAATGATGAAAACAAAAAGATTAATTACAGCAAGCATTGCGCTGATATTAATATCAGTACTTAATGTTCCTGCCTTTTCGCAGGTTAAATTTGGTGTCAAAGCAAGTGTTGGATTAAACAATCCTGATTTCAACACTCCAAGCGAAACATTCAATGTAGACAATATGACATCATACAGTGTAGGTCCATCTATAGAAGCAATGTTTCTACCAAGCGGAGCTGCAAACGTCGGAATAGAAGCCGCCCTATTGTATAACGACAACAGAATGACAATCTCCAATCTTTCGGGAGAGGGAGGCGACAGAGATGTTTCTAATCGTTATTTAAACTTACCTGTTAATGCAAAACTTAAACTTGGATTAGGAATGCTACCCATAAAATTATTTGGTGCGGCAGGTCCTTGGGCAGGATATCTTATTTCTGGAGATGAGATTGATCTAGGGCAAGCCGGCAACGACATTAAGGCTAAAGATTTTCAAGCAGGAGCCAATATCGGTGTGGGGGTTGAGGTGTTGAGCATGATACAGGTGGGTATAAACTACAGTGTTAAGCTTACAGATAATTATGCAGATGATTTACCTGAATGGAGCGACCCGTTGAATGGCAAATCGGAATCTTGGACTGTAACCGGAACAATCTATTTTTAGTGCATGTTTGCAGACGTAATACTACCTTTACCTTTATCTGAACTATACACATACTCAGTTCCTCCTGAAATGCGGGATAAAATAACAAAAGGAGCTAGAGTAATAGTACCCTTCGGTAAGAGTAGACATTACACTGCATTAGTCATTAAATTACACGATAACAAACCCTTAAAATTTCAAACTAAAGATATCCATTCTCTTATCGATTCACAACCGGTTGTGAACGATAGCCAGATAAGTTTATGGGAATGGATATCTTTTTACTACATGTCATCTTTAGGTGATGTATTTCATGCAGCTTTGCCAGCGTCCATGAAATCAAACAATAAGAAAGTTAATTTTAAACCGAAGACCGAAACTGTATATACTTTAACCCCGCTTTCAACCACTAATACAAATTATGAGATATTTGGCAGAGCAAAAAAACAGCAATTCCTTTATTTACAAATATCCGATTTTATAAAAGAATATGGAGCTAAACACATCAGTGGTGGGGAATTAAAAAATTTAGCATATTATTCCTCGTCTGTAAAACAAGCTTTAATAAAAAAAGATCTTCTAAAGCCTCTAATAATAGAAACAGGTAGAATTGACAACGAATCAGAAACAACCCGAAAGCCTTACCCCCTTTCCGATGCTCAACAAAAAGCATTGAAGGAAATAAATCGATCATTTGAAACTAAAGCTACATGCTTGCTTCACGG
>CAZYGE010000008.1:0-46764 GCA_964647535.1 uncultured Proteiniphilum sp. | reverse complement strand
TAGGGAGTAGGTTAAGCCCAGATCTTGACATGTTGTTAAGTGTGAAGTATGTTAACGCATTACTTGCCGATACAAAACTTACTAAAAATATTTCCCAATATTTCATCAGTAGAAATCTGTCCTGTTATCTCACCAAGATAAAACATGCATTCTCTTATATCCTGTGCAAGAAAGTCATGAGTAATTCCAACGTCAAGCCCCTCGATAACTCGTTGTATCGCTTGTAAAGCTTTTTGCAATGCTTCGTAATGTCGCATGTTAGTAACTATTACATCATCTTCTCCGATTGTGGGAATAGCGGCAGCTTTTACTAAAATTTGTTGCAACTGATTGGTGTTTTGAAGTTTCTTTGCGGAGATAAATAGTCTTTCGGCATCAAGCTCCGGCAGAAGTGATTTAAATTTAGATTGTTGTTCTTCGGTCAGTAGGTCTGCTTTATTGAAAAGAATAATTACATGTTTATCTTGTAGTTTATTGGTAATGAGAGTGGCTAGTGCTTCAATGTTTTCGATGGGGCTTGTCATATCTATCATCCATAGAACTATTGAGGCTTGTTCAATTTTTTGATATGTTCTTTCAATGCCCAGTGTTTCAATTACATCTGTTGTTTGGCGAATGCCTGCTGTATCTATGAATCGAAATGTTGTTCCATTGATATTTACGCTATCTTCAATCACATCCCTTGTAGTGCCGTGGATGTCACTAACTATTGCTTTATCTTCGTTTAAAAGAAGGTTTAGCAAGGTTGATTTGCCTACGTTGGTTTCACCAATGATTGCAACAGGGATTCCGCTTTTGATTGCGTTTCCTAAACTAAAAGAATTGGCTAGATTCTCGATCTTATTTTCTATCTCTTCGGTAAGAGTATATAGGTGCTCACGGTTTGCAAACTCCACGTCTTCTTCAGAGAAGTCGAGTTCCAATTCTATTAAAGATGCAAATTGAAGGAGTTTATCGCGCAACTCGGTTAGTTTACGGGCAAAGCCACCTCGCATTTGGTTCATGGCTACACGGTGAGATGCTTTTGATTCTGAGGATATCAGATCTGCAACAGCTTCAGCTTGACTCAAGTCAAACTTTCCATTTCTAAAAGCACGTTGCGTAAACTCCCCCGCAAGGGCAAGACGTGCTCCTTCGGTCATTAATAATTCGAGCAGTTTTTGCTGGATATATACAGAGCCATGGCAGGAAATTTCTATGCTCTCTTCTCCGGTAAATGAGTGAGGTGAGCGAAATACTGTTACCAAAACTTCATCCAAAATCTCTTCGTTGCTAAAGATTCTGCCAAAATGCACTGTGTTTGCAGTAGCCTCGGTGAGCTTTTTGCCTGATGGGGCTTTAAATATTTTGTCTGTAAGCGAAATAGAACCTTCGCCTGATAATCTAATTATTGCAAGTGCGCCCATACCCGGAGGGGTAGATATGGCACAAATAATATCTTTGTCGTTCAATTTATTTAAACTTAGTATCTAAAACTGCTTCCCCCAACAAATTCTCTTAATAATGAGGTAGGAGGTAGTTCCCGATCTGTTATATAATTAAAATAGCTTAGGAATTTAAGTAATCTATACGCTTCGGAATATTCTGGAACTGTACGCGGAACCTGCATAAGTATAGGTTCGGCATGGCGACGTATTGCAGCAAGTTCGTAAATCATTGCAGAGTTGAACATTACATCCGCATTTTCCTGAAATGGGAAGATCCACTTATTTTCTCCTCTACGAACGCTATCCCATCGTGAAATAGTTTGTTGAGCAGAGTACCCTCTGTAGGTATAGTCTCTTACCATACGACGAATGAGTCTGTTGTCTGATGGTGGAATCCAATTGTGATCGTCAAGAGAGATTGTTGTAAGCGCGGATACATATATCTTAAATTTGTTTTCGGCCGGAATATGTTCTGTGAGCTTTGGATTTAGACCATGTATACCTTCAACTATAAGTACGCTGTTTTCATCCATTTTCAGGAAGTTGCCTCTATATTCTCTGGTGCCGGTTACAAAGTTGTAAAACGGGAGTTCAACAGTTTCTCTTTTCATGAGTTTTAACATGTGATTCTCAAATAGATCTAAATCGAGAGCATAAAGTGATTCATAATCCATGTTTCCGAACTCATCTAGTGGTGTTTTATCTCGATCAATAAAATAGTCGTCAAGAGAAATTCCTACAGGTTTTAATAAATTTACCAGCAATTGTACTTCTAATCGTTTTCGGAATGTTGTTTTGCCTGATGATGACGGACCGGAAATAAACACAACCTTGACACCTTCTTTAGATTTTGCTGCAATCTCCTTGGCTATTTCTGTTATTTGCATAGCTTGGAATGCTTCGGCTACCTGAATTACCTCAAACACACGGTCGTTCTTAATTGCCATGTTAAGATCTCCTACATTATCTAGTTTGATGATTTTGAGGAAATCGAGATGTTCACGATAGACATTAAGTAGTTTTTCTTGTTGTATTTCGGGCTCAAGCTCCACAGGATTGCTTCTGTTGGGCACTCTTAGCAAATATCCTCCATTATGAGGTATTACATCAAATATCTTTATATATCCCGTAGAGGGCGTTAGACTGCCATAAAAATAATCAATGTAGTCATCTAGTTTAGAATAACGAGAATAAAGAGCATCGGATGTCTCAAGTAAACGTGCTTTATCTTCCATCCCTTTTTCCCGAAACAGATTAACTACTTGATTTGTCTCTTCTTCAACCTGGATAAAAGGAATATCTTCTTCAACAATCTCTCTCATCCTGTCTCTTATGCTTTCTAATTCTTTCACGCCAACGGGTAAATCAGAATCTATTTGAAAATAATATCCATTGGATACTGCATGTTCAATATACATTTTGGCATTAGGCAGCGTTTCATCAACAGCCTTAGCCAATATAAAACATAGAGATCTCACATATGTACGCATGGCAGATGAGTCAGACAAGTCTACAAATTCTACTTGTTTAGGTCTGTATACTCGATATGTTAGAGATTCGGTTTTATTGTTTACTCTTGCATTTGTTATTAAATATGGTTTCTCAACATTAAATATTTTAATCAAATCAACTAGAGAGGAGGAAATTGGTACTTCCTTTTCTACATCTGTGTTTAAACAGTGTACTTTTACAGTTTCGGTCATAATAATTATTTTAAAACACTAATATACGCCATTTTTGGAAACCGGTCTCTTTTTTTAATGAAATATTTTACTCGCACTTTCGGTTATTTTACTAAGTTTGTAGCTATTATACGGATTAAAATATATCTTCTATGAACGACTGGAAAAAAAAGCTTGATATTGTTTATTCTACTAATCCCGATTATCATTTCGAAAAAGAAAATGATAATGAAGGTGATATAGATACACGTCCAAAAGCTAAACAACTTCTCCGAATCAGTCTTGATAAAAGAAACAGAAAGGGCAAAGCGGTAACATTAGTAACCGGTTTTGAAGGCAGTGATGCAGATATTACCGATTTGGGTAAACTACTTAAGACTAGGTGTGGTGTTGGTGGTTCAACCAAAGATGGTGAGATAATAATTCAGGGAGATCAACGTAATAAGGTATTGGAAATTTTGCAAAAGGAAGGGTATGTCAAATCACGCATCATCTGAACTGAATTCGCTTCATATTATTAAAGCTTCCGCCGGATCTGGAAAAACACATCGTCTTACAGGTGAGTATCTTAACTTGCTCTTCTTGAGACCAAATAATCATAGGCATATTCTTGCCGTTACCTTCACAAATAAGGCTACGGATGAGATGAAATCGAGGATAGTAGAAGAGCTTTACAGTCTTGCGTCGGGCGATGATTCTGACTACCTCCAAAACCTAATGGAGAGATATAGCAAATCTGAAAGTGCTATTAGACTGGGAGCTAAATTTATTCTTGAGACAATTCTTCACGATTACTCGTCATTTTCAATTAGCACTATTGATAGGTTTTTTCAACAAACTATGCGTGCTTTTACCCGCGAGATGGGTCTAGCAGGCGGTTATAATGTTGAGGTGGACCATACAACGTTGCTAAATGAGACAATAGACCTTATGCTTTCTGAACTTGATGAGCCCGATAATAAGATGCTTACCAAATGGCTTCTTAAGTTTATGCAGAACAGCATTGAGGATGGCAAGAGTTGGAAAATAGAAAGGGAGGTTTTGCAACTCGCAGGGGAGCTTTTCAACGAAAATTATAAATCTTTATCTGATTCTGAACAAACTATTATTCAGGATAAAAATCTTCTTGAGAGTTATAAACAGAAGATGATGAGGATTGTAATAAGCTATGAACAAGAGCTAAAATCTATTGGTGAAAGAGGAGTAGCAATAATAGCAAATAATGGTCTTCAGGCAAGTGATTTTAGAGGTGGAAGTAATTCGCAATTTTCTAAATTCGCTGCATTTGCAGGAGGTGATGTGCCTGATTTGACAAAAACTTTTATTGGATTTGCAAATAATTTAGAGTCCTGGTGCACAAAGAAAACTTCGACTGATATTTTATCTAGAGTCGAAAATGCTTACAACGAAGGTCTGAATGATTGTGTTAATCAGGTTGTCTTTTTATATGAAAATAGTACCAATTACTTTTCTGCCAAAGCAATACTTCAAAATTTTTATGCACTTGGAATACTAAATGATATAAAGAAAAGGCTGCAAAGGTTGCAACAGGAAAATAATGTACTTTTAATTTCTGATACAACCGAACTCTTGAATGATATTATATCTGGATCCGATTCGCCATTTATTTATGAAAAGACAGGCACAAGGATAACTAATTATATGATTGATGAGTTTCAGGATACATCTCGTATGCAATGGGAGAACTTCAAGCCTTTAATTGCTGAAAGTCTGGCATCAGGTAACTTCAATCTTATAGTGGGTGACGTTAAACAGAGTATATATAGATTCAGAAATTCTGATTGGCGTTTGCTTGAGGAGCAGGTTGAGGAAGATTTTTCAAACGATAGTATACAAAAGCATGTTCTTGATACAAACTGGCGTAGTGACACAAATATTGTTGAGTTCAATAATGTATTTTTCAAGTCGGCAGCATCTTTGTTGCAAAATGATTTTAATTCAACAGCTGAGGATGAAACTGACAGTCAGATTATTGATGCTTATCATGACCTTCATCAGAAAACTCCTTCTAAAAAAGAAGAGAGTGGTGGTCATGTGAAGGTCACATTTATAAAAAACGACAAAGAAACCAAATGGAAAGAGGAGGCTCTTAGAAGACTTCCTCAAGAAATTGAATCTTTGCAAGATCAGGGGTTTGCTCTTAAAGATATTGCCGTTGTTGTTCGAACGAACAGTGAAGCTGTGGAAGTAGCTGAAACTTTGCTTAATTATGCAAATGAGCAAGTTAATTCAAAGTATCGGTTTGATATAATTTCTAATGAAGCACTTTTAATTGGAAGCGCACAAAGCGTTAAGTCTATTATCGCAATAATGAGACATTTGCGTAACCCGCAGGATGAAACTTTGCGAATGATGGCGGTTTATGAGTATTTCCTCTATTGTAGAAAATGCACTCCTAATGAAGCCCTTTATGCCTATAGAACGGAGTCTTCGCGTGATTTCCCTCCGGATATAAAAGAGAAGATTACGGAACTGAGTTTTTTTTCATTTTATGATATGATTGAAGGGTTTTTAGCAATGACATCAGAAAGTCTAGATGAAAAAGAGAATGCATATATACAGGCATTTCTTGATATTGCATTAAAATTCAGTGTTGATAGCTCTGCTGATACAAATGCATTTTTAGATTGGTGGGATGAGAAGGGTAAGGAAAAAGCTTTATTCTCACCTGAAAATCAAGATGCAATTAGATTGATAACTATTCACAAATCTAAAGGTTTGGGTTTTGGTGCAGTGATTATGCCGTTTGTTAGCTGGAGATTCGAAAATAACTCAAGCACCAATATTTTATGGTGTAAGCCTTCTATAGAGCCATTTAATGAGTTAGGTGTGGTTCCATTGAGGTATGGGAAGCAATTGTTAAATACAATCTTTGTTGAAGATTATCTGAACGAAAGAAGACTCACTTTAATTGATAATCTCAACATGTTATATGTTGCATTTACTCGGGCAAAGCATCGGTTAATAATTTTTGCACCAACATCTGGAAAAAACTCCACAATGAGTAATGCGGGGACACTTCTGCAAAAAAGCATTACAGATAACACCGCACTCTCAGGGGAGTGTTATAAAGAACTTGATGATGGATCTGTTTTAGAGATTGGAGAACCTTCACAGAGAGAGAAGAGAGCAGACAAACAGGATTCCGTTATTTACAAATCTAGTAAATGGCATTCTCAGTCATTTGATAATAGACTTAAATTAAGACTTAATTCCATAGGCTTTTTTAGTGATGATGGCAGCCGAGATTATGGTAACCTGATGCATGATATTGTTAGCAACATCAATACTTTAGATGATATACCTATTGCAGTGAATAAAAAGATATCTGAAGGGGAATTGTACGAACATGAAAGGGGAAAAATAGTGAATGACCTCACTAGTTATCTTAGCATACCTGAGTCAAAAAACTGGTACAGCGGAAACTATACTGTATTGAATGAAGCAGTAATATTAAAACCCGATAACAGGTTTAGCAGACCCGATAGAGTAATGATTAAGAAAGACGAAGCAATAGTTGTGGACTATAAATTTGGCGAGATAGAAGAGCCCAGATACAAACGTCAGGTAAAGCTTTATATGAATACCATCTCTGAAATGGGGTATTCAAACGTGAAGGGGTTCGTCTTTTATGTAAAATCAGGAAAGATAGTGCCTGTGTAATAATACCAATATTACTTTTTAGCTGTAAAGAACTCGTTGAAATATAACATTTGGTATTTGATTGCATTTTCCCAGTAATCCCAATTATGTGCTCCAGGTCTGCTAATATAGTCATGAGGGATATTTCGATATAAAAGTTGGTGATGCAATGCCTCATTTACTTCGTAAAAGAAATCGTTTGTACCACAGTCAATTATAATTTTAAGATTGCCCGGAGTTAGTAAATGTAGCAGCCCCATAACCGTGTAGTTTTCCCAGTAATCAGGATTCTCTGCTTGCGTACCTATACGATTCGTCATACCCCAGTTATTTGGAAAAGGTCTGATGTCAACTCCGCCACTCATGCTTCCGCATGCACCAAACACTTCTTGATTTCTAAAGCCTAGGTATAATCCACCATGACCACCCATACTTAAACCTGTAACGGCACGTCCTTCGCGAGATGCTGTGGTGTTATAGTTATTATCAATCCAACTTGTTAATTCATTTGATACAAATGTTTCGTACTGATATGTAGAATCGATTGGACTATCCCAATACCAACTGTTTGTACCTCCATCCGGACATACTACAATCATATTGTAATGGTCTGCGAGCTCTGTAACCGAGCTAACTCTTTTCACCCAGTCATCATATTTACCTCCATGACCATGAAGAAGATAAAGCACAGGTAGTGCATCAGATTCCACTTTTGATTGAGCCTTTTTAGATACGGGAGTCACTACAACTACTTCTATTTCTTTATTCATACTATCACTATATACGTTGATAGTGTCAACTATAGCAGCTTGAGCAATCAGTGCGATAAAAAACGCTAGAATAAACAGTGATGATCTTTTTATAAGTTGAATGTTCTTAATCATAAGTTTGAAGTTTTAAAAGTATGGCATTTATACAATCAAATGCAAAAGTAAACACTTTCTTTCTTTTATCCGAATCAAAGATGCTTTATGGGGAACAAAATTGATTTGAGTGATGTTTTAAAAGAACATTGCGGTATTTAAAAAGAATTTTGCAGTAATGTATTTAAGATACAATAATATAATAGAGTTTATCCTCCATATTATAAAGTATATCTTTTCGGAAAGTGTTAATTTACTTGAACTAAATATTTAACATCAAAATTAATAATTATGGAAATTCAAAAGAAATTAAATGACAATAAAGGAAGCTTTTTCATTGAAAAAGATGGCAAGCAGGTTGCCGAACTCGATTTTAAAATAGAAAACGATATTTTAGATGCTTATCATACTGGCGTACGTCCGGAATTAGAAGGTCAAGGTATTGCTAGCAGTCTTTTTGATGAGATGGTTAAATTTGCTCGCGATAAGGGCTACAAGGTTAAACCAACATGTCCATATATTGAAGTGAAATTCCGCAGGGATCCTCAGGGCTTCAGCGATGTAACGATTTAAAGCTTTAATTATTTAATTAGAAGTCCGTCAGGTCATAAAAATTTCATTTGAAATTATTGACCTGACGGAACAGTTTTACCGCATATTTATTCTGCGGATAAGATAACCCTAAACACTATTCTTTTTGCACGATTGTACATCCTATTGCTACTGTTGTAGACGGATCTGGATTGCTACCTGCTATTAAAGATTGTACTGCATTGTTAACGTAAGATACATCAACCGACGCTGCATCTTGGTAGTTATCATCAATTGTACCTGTGTATTTTACTGTAAAACTACCATCTCCATTGTTTTTTAACAAAAAGACCTCAGGTGTTCTGGTTGCCCCATATGCTTGATATATGCTTTGATCTTCATCTTTTAGGTAGGGGAAAGGATATCCTTTTTTCTCTGCCCTTGCCCTCATTGCATCCATTGAATCTTCGGGCTGCTTCTCGGCATCGTTTGGATTAATAAACACGATCGGATATCCTTGAGGGGCAAACTGATTGTGTAGCTCTATCATTCTATCTTCATACGCAATCACATAAGGACATGGATTACACGAAAATATAACTATGACCCCCTTTTCTTCACTATAGTCTGATAGAGAAACAGTGGTTCCATCTATATTTTTTAGAGAAAAGTCTGGTGCTTGTGTACCCGGTAGAATTGGCTGTGCACCTAAAGTAAATATGCTTAATGTTATTACATTTAATGTCAATACTGCAAAAAATAATACTTGCTTCTTCATTGTTGCTGATTTTTATAATGTTATTTGGATAATAATGGTTCAACAATTTCCTCCAGTTCTGTATATGTAAGCTCTTTTGGATAAAATTCTCTAAATTCTTTGTTATATACTAGTGTCGCAGGGATTGCACCGGTCCATTTTTTATCAACCAGAGGTATCCAGCTATTGAAATCGGGATCATCCAAAAGGATAACCTCATTTTTCATATTATTCTTTTCTATAAAGGGTACGAGTTTTGAATCGAGTTGATTGGGCATATCCATGCTTACCATAATTACTTTTAGGTTTTTATCCCTGTATTTTTCACCAAGTTGTTCAAAATAAGGGATTTCTTTTATACAAGGTGCGCACCATGTAGCCCAAAAGTTGACTACATATACAGTGTCGTTTTGAAGTTTCAAGAGGGGGTGAAATTCTCTGAAACTAACAACTTCTATATCTTTGTCTTCTGTTAAGACATTATCTGCAAAGGCAATAATTGAAGAGGCTGTGAAAACAAAAAGTATGGTGAGTTTGTAATAATTGTTCATGTTGACACCAATAATTTATAATTTTCAATTAATTGTCTCGGTTTATTTTGTGAACAACTAGTTATAACCTGTTGTTCAATGTAACTCGCTGTAACACTGTTAAATATAGAGTAGAAACGTTAAGCACTGAATAGCATAACAAAAAAAAAGACTGCCTTTAGTATATTAAGACAGTCTCTCTTGTGTATGTTTTGTATGAATTATTTCATCAATGAAGCAGGATCTAAATTATCTTTTTCAATATCTAGAAAATAATTATAAGTTCCAACCTTTAGTTCGTTGCAAGCATCATAATCACACACTATAATTCCTTTTTCGTGTAACTGTAGTGCACTAATTGTCCACATTTGGTTTATAGGACCTTCTACTGCATGATACAATGCACGTGCTTTATTATGGCCATTAACAAGGATAAGTACTTCTTTTGCATCAAGAATAGTGCCCACTCCCACTGTTAATGAGGTTTTAGGTACTTTATTAACATCATTGTCAAAGAATCTGGAATTTGCAATAACTGTTTCTGACGTTAAAGTTTTGATTCTTGTGCGTGATGATAATGAAGAGCCCGGCTCGTTAAAAGCAATATGACCATCAGTACCTATACCTCCGAGAAACAAATCTACACCACCAACATCTTTCATAGCTTTTTCATAAGCAGCGCACTCTGCTAATGGGTCTTCTGCCATACCATTTAGAATATGTGTATTCTCTTTTTTAATATTGATATGATCAAAAAAGTTCTTCCACATGAATGTGTGATAACTTTGCGGATGGTCTGAGGATAGACCAATGTATTCATCCATATTAAATGTGACAACATTCTCAAAAGATACATTCCCGGTATCATACAATTTAATCAAAGCATTGTATGTTTTTAAAGGAGTAGAACCAGTGGGTAATCCCAAAACAAAAGGATTTGAAGCTGTTGGTTTAGCTTTGTTTATCTTCGCTGCTATATAATTTGCAGCCCATTGAGCCATTGTATCGGCTTCAGGTTGAATAATAAGTCTCATAAATTCAGTTTATTTTTAATTTCTTCTTTAACAAATAAGTTTTTCTTATAGCAAGTAATATACAAATAAGTTTTAAACAAGTACTTCTTTTTCAATAGAAAGAAGTCTTTTAGCCATATTTTCACCTAAATTGTGAGCAGCCTCTTGAACATCATTTAGCATTCCCTGCTTAATTACAACAGGATCCGAGATCAATTCAAATTCCATGTCATTTGCGAATGCAAGTAGATTCTTTGCAGATGCGTCAGACCAAGTGAAACCTCCGAAACAACCATATAGTCTATTCTTTAGGTTGCGATTTTTTAATGATGATATAAGACTTTCTACCTCAGGATAGAGCTTATTATTGTATGTTGCCGAACCTATAATTAATCCTTTGTATTTAAAGACATCCCTAATTATTTCAGAAACATGACTTTTGGATACATTATGCAAAACGATATCTTTTAAACCACTTTCTGCAGCAGCCGATGCTATAGTTTCCGCAAGCTGTTCAGTATGACCATACATACTGCCGTAAGCAATTACCACCCCGTCATTAGCATCATATTTACTTAGTTTGTCATATAAATTAATAACCTCAGCAGCTTGTCCTTTTTTTGTCCATACCGGGCCATGAGTAGAACAAATCATATTAATCTCAACACCGGATAGTTTTCTTAATGCCGTTTGTACAGGAGATCCAAACTTGCCTACAATATTTGAATAGTAGCGAATCATTTCATCCCAATACTTATCAGTTCTGAGCTGATTATCCAGTACACCACCGTCTATAGTGCCAAAAGTTCCAAATGCATCACCACTGAAAACAACCTTTTGTTCTTTGATATACGTCATCATTGTTTCAGGCCAATGAACCATAGGGGTCATAAAAAATTGCAATGTATTATTTCCGAGACTCAACTCTTGAAAATCTTCCATTCTGATTAAATTTTTAGTGATGCCATAATAACCGTTGAGCATCTCTATCGAACGCTTATTTCCAATTATCTGAATATCGGGATATCTGGAAACCAATAATTCAATAGAACCAGAATGATCTGGCTCCATATGGTTCACTACTAGATAGTCAATATTTTTATCTCCTAAAACAGATTGTAGCTTTTTGAAGAAAACATCAGAATAACAGATGTCGACTGTGTCAATTAATGCTACCTTTTCATCATTAATAATGTATGAGTTGTAGGAAACTCCATGTGGCAAGGGCCACATGTTCTCAAATAGATGCTTTGTCCTGTCGTTTACACCAACATAATATAAGTTGTTGGTAATTTCAATAGGCTTATACATAGTTTTTATTTACAATTAGCTATATTAATTCAATCAGGATTTGCGATTTATCTCTTCTTCTTTTTTTGCTTTGGCTTAAACATCTGCGACTGTTTAGGTGTGTCAGCAACCACGGCTGGTTTTCTGAGTCCGTTTACAATTAGCCAAACTCCCCATATTATAAAAGGTATACTCAACCATTGCCCAATATTTAAACCGGTAGACTCAATCATAGAGTATTCCTCCTCAACTTGAACATTTTTGACGAACTCCACAAAAAATCGAAACATGAATATTATTAAAATTCCAACACCTGTAATTAAACCTTTTCTGTCTTTGGCGCTTGTATTAAAGTACATATACATCGTAATCAGAAAGACCGCCAAATATACTAATGCTTCGTAAATTTGTGTGGGATGCGAAGGTTCTGTGTAAATTGGTTCTGCACCATTCATCCATTGGTAAAGATTATCTATAAACCTGAAACCCCATGGCTGATCAGTTGGGCCACCATAAATCTCATGATTCATAAGGTTGCCAAATCGAATCATGGCAGCGGTAAATCCGGTAGGGACCATAACCCTGTCAAATGTCCATAGCATGCTTTGCTTTGTAATCTTGCGGGAGTAAAGCCATACAGCAATTATAATTCCTATAACACCGCCGTGACTTGCAAGACCACCTTCCCAAACCTTGAGCATTTCAAAAGGATTAGCAAGATAATACTCTGGTTCATAAAAAAGGCAATGTCCTAATCGCGCTCCGGCAATTATACCAACTATCATATAAATAAAAAGGGAGTCGAACCACTTCTCAGGCAGATCTTCCTTTTTATAGATGTTTTGTACGATATATACAGCTACGATAAGACCAATAACCCAAAACAATCCATACCATCGTATTTCACGACCTAGTATTGTAAATAATGTAGGGTCAACGTTCCAGGTTACAGACAGTAGTAAATCCATGTTTTTAATGTTTTTTACAAAGATAGGGAAAATCAACAACTTTTACACCAGCTTTTTAATCCAGTATTCTTTTGCTCCCGGCAACAAATCTACCACCGGAACCTCTATCAATGTATATGCACCTGGTTGTTGTTTCATAGTAGCACGAGCGGAACTAACCAGAACCTGAGCAGTTAAAGCCGGGTTGTTAATTCGCATATTGAAACTGAACAGTTGATTTTGGGTTTTTCCTGAAACTCCTTTACGCTCCATCAAAACTCCATGTCCCATATCTTTCAAAGCATCAACATTATCAACTTTGAAAACATGTGTCTCATCATGAACGAAGTAATCATCATCTTTTATAGATTTAGAAACATCCTGAAAATCAAAACCATCTTCCAGTTCAATGTAGACCATTCTTCGATGAACTCCTGTACCTGTGGGAATAGTCATCGACAGTGCATTTTTTACCCCATCTTTTGCTTTTACTGCAACAGTATGGCCCATACTCATGCCCGGGCCGAAATTAGTGTAAGTTAAGCCCTTTGGTGCTAATGCTTCTAAGAGTGTACGAATTATAGAATCACTGCCAGGATCCCATCCTGCGGCAATAATTGACACAGAGTTGTGTTTTTTTGCTACCGGGTCTAAAGATTCACGAAGAGGCAAAATTTTACTGTGAATATCAAAACTATCAACTGTATTAATACCGAGCTTTAAACACTCTATAGCATAGTTTTCCACACTTCTAGTAGGTGTACTAAGTAATGCGACATCAACATTATTTAAATCCGAAATGGATGTAACCACTTTATAACCACTTAATTCATTTGGGATATTTGTAATGTCTCTTCTGACTATACCTGCTATCTCGAAGTCATAAGCGGTCTCTAGCGACTCCAATACATATTTACCAATATTTCCATATCCTACTATTGCTGCTCTAATTCTGTTTTGCATAATTATATTATTATCAGGTGTTATATCACAAAAGTAAAAAAAAATGAGGCAACACATACAATATTACAGCAAATCATTACCCACATCACAATCTCCATTTTCTAAATCTTCTAAATCTTCCAAATCTTCTTCCCAAATCTTAACCGGCCGTTGAGGTCCTTGTTTTATGAAAATTAAAGCTATAATAAGTCCACTAATGGCACCGGAAAGATGTCCTTCCCATGATATTGAGACGTCTATAATCTCCGCAATAGGGAAAATACTCCAAATTGTGCTCCCATAAATAAAAGCAACAACGAGGGAAACTGCAATCAAAGGGATGAATCTCCTAAAAATGCCACTAAAAAAGAGGAAAAACAACAAAGCAAAAACCACTCCGCTGGCTCCTATATGATATGAACCTCTGCCTAATAACCAGGTGAAGACTCCACTTAATATCCACAAATAAATAAAAACAGGGAATGCAATATTCCTATAGAAATAAAATAGAAACCATATTAGAATTAAAAGTGGTAAAGTATTAGACCACAGATGGGAAAAGGATGAATGCAGCAATGGAGAAAAAACAATGCCTGTTAATCCCTCTACCATTAACGGCAAAATGCCTAACCTAGACATTTCGCTGCCAAAAACACCACTGTAGTCAATAATGAATGCAATCCAAATGATAGCTACAAACAGCAAAGAAGGAATGAGTGCCAATTTGATTCTCTTTTTCTCAAAACTATTTATGCTTTCATTTGTCATATAACTATACAGTACGAATTTTCTCGATTTAATACAAATTTAATTCATTTTTTTATTTGTTCCATAATTTCAAATTACTTATCTTTCGAATTAATTTTATTAAACTCACACAAACTTTAAACTACCGGCAGATGAGTTATCTGAAATACAACAAAGACCAAATGATAAACCTAGAGTATTCTTTATATAGAAATGTATTAAGAACAAATAGAAAAGGAGCTTATCAAAATACTTCTATATCAGGATGCAACACCACTAAATACCAAGGACTCCTTGTTATGCCGGTGCCATTTTTGGATGATGAAAATCATTTAATGTTATCATCATTCGACGAAACAGTTATACAGCGAGGAGCAGAATTCAACCTTGGTATTCATAGATTTGAAGGTGATAATTACAGCCCAAAAGGTCATAAATATATTAGAGAGTTTAATAGCGATAGTATTCCAAAAACTATATATCGTGTTGGAGGGGTAATACTATCAAAAGAAATAATGTTTTCATCAAAGGAAAACCGTTTGATGATTAGATACACTCTTCTTGATGCACACTCACCAACAACAATTAGATTTAAACCATTTCTAGCATTCAGAAAAGCATCAGAGCTCACAAATGAAAACGACCAAGTAGATAAATCATACCGAGTGATTGAGAATGGTATTACTACCTGCATGTATGTCGGTTACCCAGAACTGTTTATGCAATTCAACAAAAAACCCGAATTTCTATATAATCCCGACTGGTATCGTAATATTGAGTATATACAAGATCAACAGAGGGGAGACACCTACAGTGAAGATTTATACGTTCCGGGATATTTTGAAATGTCGATAGCTAAAGGTGAAGAAATTATTTTCTCTGCCGGTGATTTATTAGTAGATACTGCAAATCTTGAAAAAGAATTTATTTTTGAACTAGGTAAAAGAACCCCCCGTTCAAACTTCTATAATTGTTTGAAAAATTCTAGCCACCAGTTTTACTATATACCCAATAAAGGAGAAAACTATCTACTAGCCGGTTTCCCTTGGTTTAAAGTAAGAGCACGTGATCAATTCATATCTCTTCCAGGTTGCACACTAGCTATTGGTAAATCAAACGATTTTGAAAACATAATGGATAGTGCTATTCCGCATCTTGAAAAGTTTATGCAGGGTGATTACACCAAAAGCTACATAAAACAAATAAATGACCCCGATGTACTTCTATGGGTTGTGTGGGCATTACAACAATATTATTTAGAACTTCAGGATAAATTTGTGAAAAAATATAGCGCTTTCTTATTAGAAATTATTGATTATATCATTAAAGACAAACATCCCAACCTATATTATAGTCATGAAAACTCACTTCTTTCCACCAATGGCAAGGACTCTGCAGCAAGCTGGATGAATGCAGTAATAGATGGATATCCTGTTGTAGCACGGTCTGGTTACCTAGTTGAATTCAATGCATTATGGTACAATGCACTTAAGTTTGGAGAAGAAATTGCAGGTTTAATTGATAATAATGAACTAAAGACAAACTTGGGAGAAATAACTCAATCTGTAAAAGCATCATTTCTAAATACTTTTCTTAATGAAGCAGGATATCTGTACGACTATGTAGATGGTATTTACAAAGACCCCAATGTGCGTCCAAATATGATATTTGCAGTCTCTCTTCCATATTCACCTCTAGAAAAGAGACACAAAAAATCTGTATTGGATTTCGTAACTAAGGAGTTGCTTACAAATTGTGGATTACGCTCTCTAACACCAAAAAGTGATAAATTTAGACCACATTACAGAGGTTCGGTAAATGAAAAAAGACAAGCTTATTTTAATGGAATGGCTTTCCCGTGGTTATTGGGACCATATATCGAAGCATATCTTAAACTGTTCAAACTAAGTGGATTGTACTTGGCTGAAAGAATAATGGTGAATATCGAAAATGAGATGCAAAACGATTGCATCGGATCCATTTCAGAATTCTATGATTCCAATCCACCTTTCACTGCACACGGGGGTTATTCTTTTGCTATGAGCGTTGGAGAAACGCTTAGAGCTCATAAAATAATGAACTCATATAGGAGTTAGAACGTTAGAAAAAAACATCTAAAACATAAAGGATGAAAGCATTGATGTTTGGTTGGGAATTTCCACCACATATACTCGGAGGGCTTGGAACTGCAAGCTATGGATTAACTAAAGGCATGTCTCTTCAAGAAGACCTCGAAACTATCCTGGTAATACCAAAACCATGGGGAGATGAAGATCAAAGCTTTATGAAAATAATAGGTGCAAATAATACGCCTGTTGTTTGGAGAGATGTTTCAATGGAATTGATAAAGGACCGTCTGGAGAAATTTATGGAACCTCAAGAATACTTCTCATTAAGAGATAATATTTATGCCGATTTTAGTTATATGAACACAAATGATCTCGGATGTATAGAATTCTCAGGTAGATATCCTAGTAACATACTTGAAGAAACCAATAATTACTCAATAGTAGCTGGGGTAATAGCTCGCACTTATGAATTTGATGTGATACATTCGCACGATTGGCTTACTTATCCGGCCGGATTACACGCAAAAAGCGTCTCGGGAAAACCAATGGTAATTCATGTTCATGCAACCGAGTTTGACCGAAGTGGGGGAAAACCCAACCCCATAGTTTTTGAAATCGAGAAAAATGGAATGGACAACTGCGATCATATCATCTGCGTAAGTGAACTTACGAGGCGTACTGTATTAGATAACTATCATCAGCCTCACTGGAAAGTTACTACCGTGCATAATGCAGTAGAGCCGCTCAGTCCTGAGATTGAATCAATTCAGCGAATCTCAGGTGTATCCGAAAAGGTAGTAACCTTTTTAGGAAGAATTACAATGCAGAAAGGACCGGAGTTTTTTGTTGATGCAGCAACACAAGTAATTCAAAAAACCGATCATATCAGATTTGTAATGGCAGGCAGTGGCGATATGATGGATCAAATGATAAGATTAGTAGCCGAAAGAGGGATTGCTCACAAATTTCATTTCACTGGTTTTCTTCGTGGCAAACAGGTATATGAAATGCTAAAATCGAGTGACGTATATGTTATGCCGTCTGTATCAGAGCCATTTGGCATATCACCACTAGAAGCGATGCAATGCAATGTGCCAAGTATAATATCGTATCAGTCTGGCTGCTCAGAAATTCTTCACAATGTAATAAAAACAGATTATTGGGATGTTGATGCAATGGCAGATGCAATTTACTCAATATGCAGCTACCCAGCAATGTCTGAACATCTGAAGACTCAAGGCAAGATTGAAGTTGATCAAATAAAGTGGAAAGATGCCGGATTTAAAGTTCGCAAAATATACGACAGTTTAGTGTAAGTATTTCATCATTAAAGAAATTAACCATATAATAAATATGAAGACAATTTGCTTTTACTTTCAGATTCATCAACCATTTAGGTTAAAAAGATACCGCTTTTTCAATATAGGAAAAGACCATTATTACTATGATGATTTCGCAAATGAGGACATAATGCAACAGATAGCTTCGAGATCATACCTCCCAGCAAACCGAATGCTATTGGACTTAATAAACCAAAATAGAGGAAAATTTAAAGTTGCATTTTCAATATCAGGCGTTGCACTGGAACAAATGGAAATATATGCACCCGAAGTTATTGAAGGATTCAGGGAATTGAGCAAAACCGGAGATGTAGAGTTTCTCACAGAAACATATGCACATTCATTATCAAGTTTGTTTGATCCGCAAGAGTTTAGCAATCAGGTTAAACAGCATTCCCAAAGAATAAATATGCTTTTTGATCAAACTCCAACTGTGTTGCGCAATACAGAACTGATTTATTCTGATGATATTGCAGATATGGCTTTTGAAATGGGCTACAACAAAATGATAACCGAAGGTGCCAAACACATTCTGGGGTGGAAAAGTCCAAACTACGTTTACAAGGCTTCATCTCAACCAAATATGAAACTACTGCTCAAAAACAGTCGTTTTAGTGATGACATAGCGTACCGTTTCTCCAACTACAGTTGGAATGAATACCCTCTTACAGCTGAAAAGTTTATTAGTTGGATTGCTGCCACTCCCCCTCAAGAAGAAGTGTTTAATCTTTTTATGAATTATGAGGTTTTAGGTAACATGCAACCATCGCACACAGGAATATTTGAGTTTATGAAAGCACTACCACGTTTTGCATATGAAAAAGGAATCAGTTTTTCTACACCCAGTGAGGTGATGGCTACCCACAAACCAATTGGTGAAATGGAAGTTCCCAATACTATTTCATGGTCAGATGAAGAAAGAGACGTAAGTGCTTGGCTTGGTAATAAACTTCAACAGAGCGCACTAGAGTCATTGTATGAAATTGGTGAAAGAGTTCGATTATGTTTAGATAGAAGTTTAAAACAAGACTGGATATACCTGCAATCGAGCGACCACTTTTATTATATGTCTACTAAGCACTTTGGAACGGGCAATAGTAATTTTAGTCCCTATATGTCGCCTTATGATGCTTTCAATAATTACATGAATGTATTAAGTGATTTTATCGGCAGAGTTAAAGCTCAATACCCCGACACAGTAGACAATGAAGAACTAAACGCACTTCTCATAACTATTCACAATCAGGAACTTGAGATTAAAAGACTTCAGAAAGAACTCAAGACAGTGATTGGTACTAACGAAGAACTTTTAGTTGAAAAGCAAGTATCAAAAAGCGTTTTTAATAAAAGCAATAAGTAGAAGAACACTAAAGTTGACTAGTCCTAAATAATTACAAAACTAGTCATTTTAGGGGCTGTCTCAAAAAGAGACTGTCTTTGAGACAGCCCCTTTTCTATTTATAACTATTTATTATTTGGCATAGCTTACAGCTCTCGTTTCACGAATAACAGTAATCTTAACCTGTCCCGGATAAGTCATTTCCGTTTGAATCTTACGTGCTATTTCATCAGACAGCTTTTCTGTATCCTGATCATCTATCTTATCAGCTCCAACAATTACCCTAAGCTCTCGACCAGCCTGTATAGCATAAGTCTTAACAACACCCGGGTAAGAGAGGGCTAGATTTTCAAGATCATTTAAGCGTTTTATATAGGCTTCAACTATTTCCCTGCGGGCACCAGGGCGTGCACCCGAGATGGCGTCACAAACCTGTACAATTGGAGCCAGTAGGGTCGTCATCTCAACCTCATCATGGTGTGCTCCAATTGCATTACAAATATCCGGTTTCTCTTTATATTTTTCTGCAAGCTTCATCCCAAGAATTGCATGTGGCAACTCAGGTTCATCATCAGGCACTTTGCCAATATCATGCAGCAAGCCTGCACGCTTTGCCTTTTTTGGGTTAAGACCTAGCTCCGATGCCATTATTGCACACAGATTGGCAGTTTCTCTAGAGTGTTGAAGCAAGTTTTGACCATAAGAAGAACGATATTTCATCTTACCCACTATACGCACTAGCTCAGGGTGTAATCCATGAATACCCAAATCTATTACGGTGCGCTTACCTGTCTCAACAATTTCGTCTTCAATCTGACTTTTGACCTTGGAAACTACTTCTTCAATTCGTGCCGGATGTATACGACCATCGGTAACCAACTGATGAAGTGATAAACGGGCAATTTCACGTCTTACAGGGTCGAATCCAGAAATAACAATCGCTTCTGGAGTGTCGTCTACAACAATTTCGACTCCGGTTGCGGCTTCCAGAGCACGGATATTTCGTCCTTCACGACCGATTATTCTACCCTTTATCTCATCAGAGTCTATATGGAAAACAGTAATAGCATTTTCAATTGAGGTTTCTGTAGCAACTCTCTGAATAGACTGAACAACTATTCGCTTAGCCTCCTTATTTGCTGTCATTTTGGCCTCATCCATTATTTCACCAACATATGACTGTGCATCGCTCTTAGCTTCTTCCTTCAAAGATTCGACCAACCGTTCCTTTGCCTCATCAGCAGAAAGTCCCGATATTGTTTCAAGCTTTTCAATTGATTGTCTGTGTAAACGATCAAGCTCGGCATTTTTTTTATCCAAAAACTCCTGTTGATTAGCCAGAGTAACCTTAAGTTCGTCTATCTCATTACTTTTTTTGTCAATTTCGTTATTCTTTTTATTAAGCTCTTCATGTCTCTGATTAAGAGATGTTTCTCTTTGCTTAAGTCTTTGTTCAGTAGATTGTATTTTTGCCGTACGTGAATTTATCTGCTTTTCCGCCTCATTCTTAAGAGATAAGATCTCTTCCTTTGCGTCAAGCAAAATCTTCTTTTTTATTACTTCAGCGTCTTTCTCCGCATCGCTCATAATCTTCTGAGCTCGTGAGTTTGCTGCCTTACCAGTCATATACCAGGCCACTGTGGCTCCGATGACAAGACCGATAATAATTCCTATTGCTATATTCATATTGCTTACTATTAATTATTAAAAACACACATCTCGAATAAAAAGCTTAATTTCAGCTTTTTAAGAGAAGTTTATATATTAGTTCAATTTATAATTCAAAAAAAACACCTGATTTCTCGCAAGCCCGTAAAATTGGGTTTGTAAGAAAAAGGTGCGTGCATGTTATCTCTATTTGAGATAGGTTTATTTCTTGAGATAATTATCAAGATCAACTATTAGTGAATCTATCTTATCTTCAAAGGGTTTCGTATTATTTTTATCACCAAGAGTGAAATTCTCTGCCAATGCCTGAATGGCTGTCATGACCACAAAATCTTGTGTTGTTAATTTGGATTTTCCTCCTCCAAATGCAACACGGTATTGGTTTATCTTTGCATTTATCTTTTTTTCAGCTGCTCTAAAAGCTTCTTCTTCAGATCTTTTGATCCTTAAAGGATATCTTTCGCCGGCTATCTCTAATGTTAATAAAAAATTTTCGTCTCCCATGACATAAATTTTATAAATCTATTTTAATAAATTTATGCATTTGTCTACTTCCCGCACCAATCTGGATAATTTTAATTTCGCGCTTTCAACGTCCACCGACGCGGCGGTAATTGTTCTCGCGGTTTTCAAACCATCATATCTTGTTTTCAATTGTTCTAAATCACTTACAGCCGAATCTATCTGTAACTGCTTCGATTCGACTTCAGATTTTAATATACTATTCTCATCTTTCAAAGAGTCACATAAAAACAAAACTTGTTTTATACGCACCTCCAAATCAACAAGTAGCTTATTATTATTGTCGGTCATTTATAACGTGTGTGAAAACAAAAATTCACGCAAATATAGGAATAGCAATAGAGTTTCACAAATTAATTAAACCTTAATTTCAAATATACACTGCTTTATAACAATTACTGGATTGTTTGCTTCAGATTTGATAACTTTGTCTCCAATAAATCAATAGTATTAGATATGAAAATAAACGTGGAAGTTGGTAAACAAATTTTGGATGTTTGCCCCAATTTTAGATTTGCCGCTATAAAATGTAAAGTTAAAAACAGCCCTTATAACAAAATGCTATGGGAAGAAATTGATGATTTTATTACATACTTTACTTCAAAGTTTAAAATAGAAGATATAAAGAAACGTCCTGCTATTGCAGCAACTCGCAATGTGTATAAAATTCTGGGTAAAGATCCAAATAGGTATCGACCTGCCGGAGAATCATTATGCAGAAGAATTATAAAGGGTCAGGGTTTATACCAAATTGATACTTTGGTAGATTTAATTAATCTAGTTTCGCTAAAAACCGGCTATTCAATTGGCGGTTTCGATGCAGATCTGATAAAAGGTGATTTAATTTTAGGTGTTGGTAAAGCAGATGAGCCATTTGAAGCCATTGGTCGTGGTTCTATGAATATTGAGGGACTTCCGGTGTACCGTGATGCAATTGGGGGAATTGGGAATCCGAGTAGTGATGAGGAGAGAACTAAGATAAATTCAAATACAGTTCATCTTTTAATGTTGATAAATGGGTATTCTGGAAGTGATGGGCTTAAGGATGCTGTAGATTTGTCGGTGGATTTATTAAAGAAGTATGTTGAGGCGGAAAATATAGTAATTAATTAGTTTCAAACATTGTTATTTTCCAAATACTGTTTCAATTTGTTCAAAATGTTATCCCATCCTATATTATAACTCTCCTTTGAGAAGTACTTACTGTTTTCGTCTGCAATATTTTCAATCCCCTCATGTTTCAAAATTATCTTAGTTTCTTTTCCTTCTTGAGAAAGTTCCCAAGTCAATGTAGATGTTCCTGGTCTGAGACCGGGGTATTCCCATGAATGTTTCAACTTTTTATTAGGGATAGCCTCTAAAATCTCGAAAAGATGGCGGAAATCTTGCTCTCTATCTTCATCTGTTATGGTAACAATAAAGTCATATATTTCACCTTTTTTCGCCTCGAAGTTTGATATGTTGAAGTACCATTTTTTCATTATATCTGGTTGAGTTAAAGCCTTCCATACACCATCAACACTTTGATTTATCGTTATTTCTTTTCGCATAATATTTAAGCTTTAAAATTTCTTCAATGCTTTCACTGCAGGACCTGTTAAAACGGTTCCATCAACTCCAAAGCGGGAGCCGTGGCAGGGGCAATCCCAAGATTTTTCTTCTTGGTTCCATTTTACAGTACAGTATAGATGTGTACAATCGCTTTCAAGAATATGGCTTTTACCTGTTGCGTCTTTATATACTGCAAGAGTATCTCCTTCATATTTTACCACTTTGCCTTCATCGTAATCCAGCTCTGCGAGCCTAACAATCTTTTCTACTGTTAGCTTATCAACTACCATATGTTTTATTACATTTCCTTGTTCTTTGATTAAATTGGTAAATCCGGCTATAGGTTTTACTCTTGACGGAGAGAAAAGATCTTTATAATCACTGTTTCCGGTGGAAATAATATCACTGAGTGTCTTAGCAGCAAGTGTTCCAAAAATCATTCCGTTTCCGCTATAACCTGTTGCACAATATACATTCTCAGGGCTACCGGGCAGATTTCCTATATATGGCAGACCATCAGTGGGTTCGTAAAACTGAGACGACCACTTGTAGGAGATTTCTTCTATATCAAAATGTTGTCTTAAATAAGATTCAAGTCTTTCAAAGCTTTCCGAAGTGTTATCAACATCTCCTGTTTTATGATCTTCACCTCCGGCAATCAAATATTGGTTTCCATTTACGGTATGAGTTCTATAATAATGAAATGGTTCAAATAAATCGTATCCTAGTGCCTGAGGGAAATCACCGCTTTTAAGCTTAACTGCCATTACATAGGATCGGTACGCAGCGTTTCTGAAATGCATAATGTTTCGGCCCGGTGGTATGTGTGTTGCATAAATCAGATGACTGCTAATTATGTTTCCTTTAGTTGTAGATACCATGAGCTTATCATCCTCTTTTTCAACTGAAGTTGCTCTGCACTCTTCTAAAAATATCCCTCCTGTATGTATAAATTCCTTTAACAGAATTCTGAGATACTTTAGCGGATGAAATTGGGCTTGATTGGGAATTTCTACGACTCGCACAGATGGAATACCAAATGGATTTGTATCAGTTTCATAGGTTTCCACTCCTACTTGAAGATTACCTTCTATTATTTTTTGGAGCTCTTCATCCTGATGCTCATCAAGCGAAAACAAATACCCATTTCTGACTGAATAATCGCAGTATATTTGATATAGGTTTATGTTTTCTTTAATTATATCATGTACTTCTGAAGCTCCTTTAGCAAGAAGCTTGGCAGAATCAAGACCAAAGTCAGATATAACTTGATAGTAAGGTGAATCAAAAAAGTTGTTTAAATGAGCGGTAGTACCGCCTGTAGTTCCGAATGACATATTGGAGGCTTCGAGTAGGATGCAGTTTATACCTTTTCTCTGCAGCATTAAAGCACTTGTGATTCCGGTTATTCCGGCTCCGACAATAACAACATCAAAGTGAGTTTTTTGATTAATATTGTCTTGGCCGTAATGTTTTACTTCAGATTGCCAGATAGACTCTAAATGACCGTCTCTTTCCATAGAATTGCGGTTTTAGTGAATTAAGTGAGAAACATCTGTTGCAATGTAAAACCGAAAGAGATAGGTTTTTGTTCAGTAACTAGGTTTTTTATATCAAAAACCAAAGTGGAATAGATCGGATACGGAGTTAATTTTGATTTGTGATACGAATGAACTTATAAGGTTAATGTCGGCAACAGCAAAGAACATAACCATTAAGAATATAATGCCATATATTCCTCCGGCGATATGAGCCGAATGGTTAATACCGCCTGCTTGTTTTTTCTCAAGTGAAACCGAGATTAGTATAAATATTAGACCGAAAATGAAAGCCGGTAACATGATAGGTATAAATAGTATACCCATGTAATTCATCGGGTTAATGAGTACATAAGCGAAAATAATTGCAGAAACTGCTCCCGATGCTCCCAAACTGTAATATGTTGGGTTGTCTTTATTTCTGAAATACGTTGGTGTAATAGATATAAGAAGTGCCGAAATATAAAGTAGGATAAAGTAAATTGAGCCTGAAGTTTCACCGAACACTGATTTAAATACACGCTCAATTTCTATACCAAAGAAGTATAAAGTAAACATGTTGAATAGTAGATGAGTATAGTCGGCATGTGCTACTCCGTAGGTGAATAATCGATGCCAGTCTCCCTGCTTCACCGAGGGTGCGTGAAATATGATTTTACTCATCAGGTCATTGTCTTTAAACGCTCTTAGAGTTATTAATGAGGTTAAAATAATTATGATGATTGTAATCATTGCTACAATACTTTTGTAGATGCATAGTATGCCGGTTTGTCGGCATATATAAAGAGTAAAGAACCATCTTTTATTGTGTTGATGATAGGTTTATTTACATCTCGTGGTAGAGCGGGGCATCCGAAGCTTCTTCCTAAACGGCCAGTTGATTTGATGAAATCCTCGCTACAATAATCGGCACCATGAATAACAACTGCTCTTGGTCTTGCAAGATCGTTTATGCCTTCTTCTAAACCATCTAGTCTTAAAGAAAAACCATTACCACCGTTGTATGTTTCCGCAGTGCGATAAAAGCCCAATGAACTTTGATATGATCCGCTTTTGTTAGAAAAAGATGTCGCATAGTTGCCACCGCTGTTTCTTCCGTGAGCTACATGTGTAACATATAGGACCTCTTTTTTTTCTAGATCTAGAACATACATTCTTTTTTCGGTTGAGGGCAGATTAAAATCGACAATAGTCAATAACGGATTGTTATCCTTATTTAACTTTTTATAACCCGAATATGCTGATTTAAAGGCATTAACGTCGATTAATCCCTCAAGATTCATTGCTTCGTAGATTAATTCCGTTTCGCTAATCAGCCGTTCTTTTAAAGATAAGTTTTTTTTCGCAGGAGTGTTTCCTATTGGGAAACTCAGAGCTGTAATAACAATAAATATTGTAGTTAGTAAAGTTATGCGCATAGTCTATTTGAGAAAATTGTTCCCAAATATAATACTTTTATTTAAGAACTTACTAATCTATGACAATCACAACTGCCTCTTTAACAGTTACCCAATCATAAACAAACTTGGAGTGTGATGAGGCATTTCTTACACACATTTGTGAACGTGGAGTTGTTCCGAGCGAAGGGCTATATTCTATTATTGTTTTTCTTGGATATTGAACAGGAATGCCATGGATATAAGCTCCATTGGTGAAGCGTGAGGCATAGGGGGCAAATCCTGCAATCTCACTCGAGCCTCCTTTGAGGTAGTACATTTTTTCTTTCTGCTCCTGAACAGCAAATATTCCTACAGGCGTATCAAAATGATAAGGCGGATTGCGCACGCCTGTGGTGGCCGGATTCATACTAATTATATTCCAAATGTTATTTTGTTTTTCTAAAGTTGCAATGTTTTGATTTGTTATATCTACAACCGCAATTTTATCAAATACAATACTATCACCCCAAGATAAAAGATAACGATTCGGAATTAAGAATTCACCTTCAAAAGATACGCCTTGTACATGTACCATATCAGTGGTGTCACTTCCAATGATTTTTACCAACCATCCGTCTCTACCATATCTGTCTAAAATGGTATCACCTTCAAAATTATAAAGTGGAACCGATTGATATCTTTCAACGTCATATTGATCTGAAACTCTGCCGTAATCGTTTCTTACAAAATTTTGAACTGTAGGTGCTTCACCATTCTTGTTCCTGTAATTGCTAAATACTCCCCAGTTTCCACCATCTGTAGCTGCGTTTTCTAAATGTGCAATTTTATTCTTGATTTTTTCCCATTGAAAGATTCTAACAGTATCTTCATATGGATATTCATCTTCAAGATGGTAATCTTCAAATCTGATATCTTTTTTGAGTCTGATATCATCAGCTGTGAGTTTTCTATCTCTGGGGTGAAATATGGAATCAATTACTACAAAAATGTTCCCATTTTCTTCGTCTGTTCGGTCTGCGTTACATCCGATAAATATTAAAAGTGTAGTCAGACAAAATACAGGCAATATCTTCATAGATTTTGTTTTGGTTGTTAGTTAAGTTGAAAAGTTAAAACGTGATTTTAACAGGAATGTTCATTGTTGTTTTGAACTTGTCCTCTACCTAGCAAGTACCTACCTCGTTCTCATCTCAATCATTTAAACTTTATGTTTAAAGAACTTAGAATATTGTTCGTTAATCTTAGATGTCGCCAAGGTGACAGTTATTGAGACTTTACCTAATTATCTTTGCGATACAAAATAAAAGAAACAATAGGACAACTTAATGGTTTAAAAATAAAAGAATTATATGCTAAGATTTATATTTCAAAATAAAAACAAGATTACACTGCTAAGTGCTATGCTAATTGCGACCGCGTATATTAACTTATGGGCAGTCGGTAATAGAGAGGTATTTACAGTCTCATTGATTATTGCATCTATTATTGGTGCTTTGCCCATTGCTATACAAGCTTATCAGGCACTAAGAGTGAAAGTAGTCAGTATTGATGTACTGGTGACAATTGCAGTTATAGGTGCTTTTCTGATTCAAAATTACGAAGAGTCTGCAATAGTTACTTTTCTCTTTTTGTTTGGAGCATATTTAGAACAGCGTACATTAAACAGAACTCGTTCGGAAATTAAATCACTCACTGAAATGGCGCCCGTCAGTGCGTTTAAACAAATGTCTGAGGGCGAGTTTGAGTTGGTAGATGTAGATGATGTTGATAAAGGCGACATATTACTTGTGAAAACAGGTGCTAAAGTTCCAGTTGATGGAATAGTTATATCGGGCAAAGGTCATATTAATGAAGCAAGCATTACGGGTGAATCCCTACCTGTTGCAAAAGAAAAAGACTCACAAGTATTTTCAGGTACTATATTGGAAAATGGTACAATACAGATATTGGCGGATAGAGTGGGAGAGGACACCACATTCGGAAAAATTATTGAACTGGTTGAGGAAGCGCAGGATTCAAAATCAGAAGCAGAGAGATTTATTGATAGATTTTCCAAATATTACACTCCTGTCGTATTACTTATGGCGTTAGTTGTATGGATATTCACACAAAATGTAGAACTTGCGATTACAATATTAGTATTAGGATGTCCCGGTGCATTGGTGATAGGTGTTCCTGTCTCAAATGTGGCAGGTATTGGTAATGGTGCTAAAAATGGTGTTTTACTTAAAGGTAGCGAAGTAATTACCGATTTTAGCAAAGTAGACACAATGGTTTTTGATAAGACAGGAACTTTGACAGTAGGAAATCCATCTGTTTCTGAAACTATCAGATACACAAACAATAGCAATGTATTGGGTTATCTTGCAAGTATAGAGCGCGAATCTGATCACCCACTTGCCAAAGCAGTTATTGAGGAGATTGGTGACACTAGTTTCTCGCCTGTTGAGAATACAGAAGTTGTAAAAGGTGGTGGTATTGTTGCCAATGTAGATGGTCATAGGTTGGCAGTTGGTAATGTGACGTTGATGGAAAGAGAGAACGTTGAGTTGAACGAAAAAGCAAAAACAGATATTGATAAGTTAATTAAAAGTGGTAATTCGCTGGTGTTGACATCATTAGATGGTGAGTTGCAGCTATTAATGGGCGTGCGTGATCAAATTCGACACGGGGTAAAGGAAGATCTTATGAAAATTAAGAAACTAGGAGTTAAGAATTTAGTTATGCTTTCGGGCGACAATCAGGGAACTGTAGATGTAGTGAGCAAAGAAGTTGGCATGACAAAGGCGTTTGGCAATATGCTTCCTGAAGATAAATCGACTTACATTAAGAAGCTCAAAGATGAAGGTCAAATTGTAGCTTTTGTGGGTGATGGTGTAAATGATAGTCCCTCTCTTGCTCTTGCTGATATTGGTATTGCAATGGGTAGTGGCACAGACGTTGCAATTGAAACCTCTGATGTAGTATTAGTGAACTCAGATTTTAGTCATCTAACTCATGCATTAGGATTAACAAAAGCAACGGCAAAAAATATGAAACAAAATATTGTGATTGCTGTTGGGGTTGTACTTGTACTGTTTGCTGGTCTTTTGTTTAGTGGATGGGTTAACATGTCTGTTGGTATGTTAGTGCACGAGCTAAGTATACTAGTGGTGATTCTTAATGGTATGAGATTAACTCGTTATAAGTCTAGTGTCACCCGGGTGACAGTTTAAGTAATAGTTTAGGGGTATATTTGTAGTATAAATTAATAATAACAATTAAATATAGGAGAAAAAAATTATGAAAAAAGCAACAATTCAATTAGAAACACTTACTTGCCCATCATGCATACAAAAAATTGAAGGTGCAATGAAAAAATTAGAAGGTGTTGATCAGGATACTGTTAAGGTTATGTTCAACGCAAGTAGAGTAAAAGCAAATTTTGATGATGAGAAAGTATCAATTGAAGAAATTGAAAAGACAATTACAACTTTAGGATATGGAGTTGAGAAGTCGAAAGTAAAAGCAGCTTAATTTATTAAACTATAATAAGCGTGTTGAAACTGTCACTAAAAAAGGTGACAGTTTTTTTTATGCTCAGTTTTTATTAATTTTGTAATTAAATATCAAGCTTTAGGTTATCAAAAATTATAGAGCAAGTTATAATTATTTATGAAGAGAGAGAATTTAGGTCTACGTATCTTGCTACTTGTGCTGGGTATCTTTATAGTTGGGCATGGGGTAGCATTATCTATCAGGTCAGACTTGGGGACGAGTCCAATCTCATCTACACCTTACGTCCTTAACTTCATAGTACCTAATATTACAGTTGGAACATTTGCAATTATAATAAACTCATTACTTGTATTGATGCAGGTGATAATCTTAAAAAGAAAAACAGGATTTCAACAGTTCATACAATTACCACTTACATTTCTTTTCGGTATATTTATTGATATAAATCTATATCTGACCAGTTCTATTGTTCTTGACAACTATTTGTGGCAGTTGGTTACAGTGATATTCAGCTGTTTTGTAATGGCTTTTGGGATATTTCTTGAGCTTAAGGCAGATGTGGGTTTATTGCCTGCAGAAGGTCTTACTCTTGTAATCACTCAAACATACGATAAGGATTTTGGAAAGACAAAAGTTTTAATTGACACCGTATTCGTGGTTTTAGCAATAGTTTTGTCACTTGCATTTCTTGGTAGACTTGAAGCCGTGCGTGAAGGTACTGTATTAGCAGCTTTGTTTGTAGGAACAATTGCAAGTTTATACCAAAGAAAAATTGTTTTTCTTGATAAACACTTTCCGGCTGCAAAAATTGTAGAGTATGTTTCTCAACCATACATGACAACTAATAATTTTGTTATTACAATTTCACGTGAATATGGAAGTGGGGGGCATGAAGTTGGAAAAACTATTGCTAAAAAGTTGAGTGTAGCGTTTTATGATAGTAAACTTATTGATCTAACAGCTATTGCAAGCGGATTTACAAATGAGTATGTAGAAAAACATGAACAAAAACTACCAAATGGCTTATTGGATAAATTATACAATGATAATTACGCTTATGCAAATGAGGTGATACCGCCCAATGATAAGATTTTTATGGCGCAAACAAGTGTTATACGTAATATTGCAGCAAGCGAATCATGTGTAATTGTAGGGCGATCAGCAAACTACATATTAAAAGGACATCAAAACTGTTTTAATGTTTTTGTTCATGCCGATAAAGAATTTAGAAGAAAGAGAGTTGTTCATAACTACATGGTGAATCCAAATGATGTAAATAAGGTTATGGGTAAGAAAGATAAAGAGCGTGACAACTACAGTAAACATTATACCGGTAAGCATTGGAATGATCTTAGTGTATATGATATGACGGTAGAAACATCACAGTTTGGAATTGAAGGTACTGCGGATATGATAATAGAGGCTGCCAAAACACGTTTGTTAAAACGAAAAGACAATAATGTTAATATCATAACTTAATAATTAATGGAAAATATCATTGGTGTTGATCTTGGTGGGACTACCATTGTTGGAGGTAGAATAGAAGGTGAAAGCATAGTAGAGCAATTGGCTTTAGATACTAATGCCGAATTAGGAGGTGAGGTAACTTTAGATATTCTAAAAAGAATAATAAGAGATTTGTTTGATAAAGATACCAAAGCTATTGGAGTTGGTGTCCCAAGTGTGGTAGATAGAGACGAAGGGGTAGTTTATAACGTACAGAATATAAAAAATTGGGATGAGGTTCATTTAAAAGATTTGCTCGAAGCAGAGTTTGATATTCCTGTTTTTGTTGACAATGATGCTAACTGTTTTGCCTTAGGAGAGAAAATCTTTGGAAAAGGGAAAGAGTTTGATAATTTTGTAGGCTTAACTTTAGGCACCGGTGTTGGCGGAGGAATAATTCAGAACAATCATCTTTTATTTGATTCTAATTGTGGATCGGGCGAATTTGGCGAAGTCCCATATCTTGACTCAATATTGGAAGAGTATTGTGGTAGTCGTTTCTTCCCCCGCACCGCAGGCTTCTCAGCATATGAAATTTCATTAAAAGCGAGAGAGGGAGATGCTGATGCCATAGAAATTTACAATGAGTATGGCAAGCATATGTCAATGCTTGTAAAAATTGTTTTACTTATCATTGATCCTCAAGCAATAATATTTGGTGGCTCTATTGCTAAATCTTACGATTTATTTAAGGAGCCTATGTATCAAAATCTTAGGGATTTCCCATATCCAAAGTCAGTTGAGAAAATTAAAATTATTACTTCAGATTTAGAAAACATTGGCATTCTTGGTGCAGGTGCATTGTGTCTGAAAGATTAAACTATTTATATAACAAAATGTTATATACACAGCCCATAATTGCAGCTTATTATTTAAACTTGTTCAAAATAGACAGATAAATGAATCAAAACGATTTACCTGAAATTTTTCGTGATTTTAACCCATTAGAAGATAAAATGTTACGTGTCACAGATAACGAAGGACATGTAGTTAACAAGAAACTAATGCCAAAGTTAAGTGACGAAACAGTTATAGGAGTATACAAAGATATGTTTTATGAGAGAGTGGCCGATGAAATGGCTATCTCATATCAACGACAGGGTAGGATGTTTACTTATACGCCAAATCTTGGTCAGGAGGCAATTCATATTGCGGCGGGCAAGATTATCAGAGAAAATGATTGGCTTGTTCCGGCGTTTCGCGAAATGGGTACTCTTCTGGCAAAAGGTGTAACAATGAAAGAGATGTTTCTTTTTTATCTGGGTAATGAGCACGGTGGCAGTTTTAAAAATGCTAAGAACACTCTACCAATTGCTATATCTATTGGTACTCAATTTCACCACGCTACAGGAATAGGGTATTCTTTAAAACAGCAAAAGAAAAATGAAGCAGTATTTACTTTTATTGGTGATGGTGGTACATCAGAAGGTGACTTTAGTGAATCGCTGAATTTTGCAGGGGTATGGCAGGTGCCTGTAGTTTTTACTATTCAAAATAATCAATATGCCATCTCTGTACCAGTTAAATCTCAAACTAAATCGATAAATCTTGCAGTTAAGTCTGTAGCGTTTGGCATACCGGGTATAAAAGTAGATGGGAATGATTTCTTTGCAATGTATCTTGCATATAAAACTGCTTCAGAATATGCACTTGCCGGAAAAGGTCCTGTATTAATTGAAGCTTTCACTTATAGGCTGGGAGCGCACACTACCTCTGACGATCCTTCAAAATATCGGAAAAAGGAAGAAGAAGAAGAGTGGGCTTTAGTAGACCCCCTAATTCGCTTAGAAAGATACATGAAAAATAGTAATATTTGGAATATAGATATAGATGCTTTGAGAGATAAGTATAAAAAGGAGATTGATGCACAGTTTATAGATGCTGAGAAGAATAAAGCTTATCCCATGGATGATATATTTAAATATATGTATAGCGATATGCCCGAAGAGCTTGTGAGACAAAAAGCCGAATACGAACAGTTCTTAAATTGGAAGGAGAGTAGGAAATGAGTGTAATGACTATGGTGAAGGCGATTAACAATGCGCTGGATATTAAGCTTAATGAGGATAAAAGTATAGTTGTATACGGTGAGGATGTTGGTCTTGAAGGTGGAGTGTTTCGTGTAACCGAAGGGTTGCAAATGAAACATGGCGTTGAAAGAGTCTTTGATTCTCCTTTGGCGGAATCGGCAATTGTGGGAACTGCATTGGGCATGGCAATTTCCGGACTCAGACCGGTAGTAGAGTTGCAATTTGATGGCTTTACTTATCCGGCATTTAATCAGATTGCTTCTAATGTTTCGCGTATGCAAAATAGATCGCGTGGGAAGTATAAAGTTCCTATGGTGATACGGTTTCCTTATGGTGGTGGTGTTAATGCATTAGAGCACCATTCAGAAAGTCCCGAGTCTCTTTTTGCTCATCTGCCCGGTTTAAAAGTTGTTGTTCCTTCAACACCATATGATGCTAAAGGAATGATGATTTCCGCCATTGAAAGCGACGACCCCATAATTTTTATGGAGCCCAAACGTATATATCGTGCTATAAAACAAGAGGTTTCAGAAGAAAAGTTTACACTACCTTTGAATAAAGCGAAAGTGCTTAAAGAGGGCAGCGACGTAACTGTAGTAGCATTTGGAGCCATGATAAGGGAGTCCAAGAAAGCTATTGAAATAGCTGAAGAGGCTGGTATTTCTGTTGAATTGATCGACTTGAGGAGTATTTATCCAATTGATAGAGAAACTATAGGAAAATCCATAAGAAAAACCGGGCGAATGGTGGCAGTGGCTGAAGCCCACGAGTCTTTTAGCATAGGTTCAGAGTTGGTTACTATAGCAAATGAGGAAGCTTTTTTATCACTTGAGTCTCCTCCGAGAAGAGTTATGGGGTATGATACAATCGTACCATTGGCACAAGGGGAGAAGTATTATATTATTTCACCTGAACGTATTTTCTACGAAATAGAAAAATCATTTAAGTATTAGAGATTGTAATTACTTAGAATAAATAAATTTAATCGTATGAAGTTTGTTTTTAATTTTCCTGATTTGGGTGAAGGACTTGAAGAAGGTACCGTGATGGAGTGGTATGTGAAAGAAGGTCAAGAGGTAAAAGTTGGTGATTCGCTGGTACAGATGGAAACCGATAAGGTGGTAGCAGACATCCCATCTCCAAAAAATGGGGTAGTTCTTAAAACATACGGAAAGGTTGGTGATATTATTAAAGTGGGCACACCGCTTGTTGATATTCAATTAGAAGGCAGTGAGGTTGAAATGGAAACTACGAAGCCCGAAAATGATGTAGAGACTGAAGAGAAAAGAGTAGAAAATCAGGTAGATGGTGATGTTGATAAAACTGTAACTGAGCCAGTTGCTGAATCTGAAGATGATGCCGGTGCAGTTGTAGGTACAATGGAAGTTGCGGGGAAGAATGATATTATGCCCTCTAGCGATGAGGCTGAGATGCAATCTTCGTCTGAACCCCAGCCCATACGCAAGGCTCTGGCAACTCCGGTTGCACGCGCAATGGCAAAACAGATGGGTATTGATATAAACAAAGTTACAGGTAGCGGACCTTCTGGGAGAGTTAAAAAAACTGATATAAAAGAATTTAAATCTAATGCCGATCTAGGCTATTTATCAACACCTGGTGTTGGCCCTGTGGATACAAAAAGTGATGTTTCATACGAGCCTCTTTCTCAAATAAGAAAAGCTATTGCTAAGAATATGCTTAAGTCTGTGCATAATACTGCGCAAATGTCAGTATTCGAAGAGGTTGATATTCATGAATTGATGCAGGTTAGAGCCAAATACAAGCAGAAGTTTGCAGATAAAAATGTAAAACTTACTTATTTGTCCTTCATAGTAAAAGCAGTTGCTCAGGCGTTAAAGCATCACCGTCAGCTAAATTCGCAGATTGACACAGAAAATAACAGATTGATATTTCATAACCGTTACCATATAGGTGTGGCGGTGGATACACCCGATGGTCTTGTAGTGCCTGTTATTCGAGATGCAGACAAACTCACTATTTTTCAAATTGCTAAACAGATAGGGGAGTTGGCAAATAAAGCAAGAACAAGAAAACTTTCTCTTGAGGATATGAAAGGGGGCACGTTTAGTGTTACTAGTTTTGGATCTATAGGTGGTATGTATGCTACGCCGGTACTAAATTATCCGCAGTCTGGAATATTAGGTATCGGTCGTATTCTCAAAACTCCAGTAGTTAGAAACGATGAAATTGTAGTTGGTCATGTAATGCCTTTATCGCTCACTGTGGACCATCGCATAGTTGATGGCGGAGAAACGACTCGTTTTATATACAAAGTCATGGAGTATCTTGAAGATCCCATTTCATTTTTAATGGAGGAGAATTAAGTAGTTGACAGTTTAATTATTCAATATTATTATATTTTGCAAATTTAATATACTGCTCCCAATCGTATTGGATAATGTCATGCTTACCGCTTCTTAAATGATAACTTACTTCACCTATAACTGGAGCTTCAGGTTGAGGCATATCTATTGCCGATAGACCGGGAATACCGTACAAGTTATATGCTACAGATGCTTCTTTGGCAGATAAAAACTCACCACGTGGGTCTGCCCAAAGATCTTCTGTTGCGCTTGCCACATACACCGGACGTGGAGCTATTAAAGATATTAGCATGTGTTGATCTATCGGCAAGATATATTCTTTGTTTGAATATTTTTTGAAGTCACCACTAAACCAGTGAGGGAAACTTGTATTTATAACTTCCACTGTCTCTCCAAACTTTCTTCTTGAGAGAGCAGCTCCCATTGCTCCTGAGTTATTTGATATGCTTGCTGCGAACCTTTTGTCTGTTGCAGCAGACCAGAGTGAAGCTTTACCTAGTCTGGAGTGACCAACTACAATAACCTTTTCATTATCAATTTTGTCAACCGTTTCAAGATAATCCATTACTCTCGAAAGTCCCCAGCTCCAGGCTGCAATTGTTGCCCATTCATCTGAATGAGGTTTTTGCTGATCTTTATGATAAAATAGTTGGTGAACACCATCACTGAAATCATCCTTATCAGGATCAATATCCCCTCTATATAAAGTTGCAACACCATAGCCGGCTTCAATTATCATTTCCAATGGCCATCTTCTGCTCATAGTTCCGCGAGAAGCTTTTACAGCAACGTTGGTTTCAACCCCAATTTCTTTGTTAACCGGTACCCATGAGTCTGTTATAAATACTTCTTCATCATCGGCGATTGCATGATTGCCCTGAAAATTGTATCCAAGGAATACAGGCGATTGATCCCTATCTGATGGTAAATACAGAAGAAGATTTGCTTTGTGCTCTTTTTCTCCTTTAACAAATGTGAGTGTTACCTGCATTCTGTTTGCCCCACCGTTTAAATATGTACCTTGTTCGGTAACTTCTACCAACATTGTATCAATCTCTCCGGGCACTCTCCCGTAGACATGGCTTGTAAAACTATTTATGATTTCTGGTCTCCGAAACTCTTCCCAGTCAGCCACATTATTAATATTAAAACCTGATTGGGAAGTTAAAATTGATGGAAGTGAGTAAGGTAAAACTTTAGACTCGTCATAGTTGGTATCTTTTCTTTGTGAGTATGTCATATTAATGTTTAATACAATAATGGTCATAAATATTACCGAGAATTTGTTTCCTATCATGATATGCATCTTTGTTTTATATGTTTGATAAAAAACAAATTTACTAAAAATTATGTATAACTATATCTTTATTTTATCTTTGCGCATCAAAAAACAACAAATTTATAAGCACGCATCAAATTATAATAAGATACAATTGTATTCTTATGTGATTGTTAGATGATAAAGTGATAGTTAAATGTCAGAAAACAAGCCCACTACCGGTAAAGGATTTATACAGTTTATTGAAAGAGGAGGTAATGCCCTACCACATCCTGCAATTCTTTTTGCCTTATTTGCTTTAATCACCCTATTTGTTTCTGGAATAGGTTATTGGTTAGGATGGACTGGTTTGCATCCAGCCACCGGTGAAACAGTGAATGTTGTTAATTTACTTTCAAAAGAGGGTTTACACCGAATTCTTCTAGAAATGGTAACGAGCTATACCGGTTTTGCACCACTTGGTATTGTCATGGTGGCATTACTCGGTATAGGAATAGCAGAGAGTAGTGGTCTCATCAGTACAGCTGTAAAATCTTTATTACTGAAGGCTCCTCCAAAATCAATCACATTAATGGTTGTTTTCACCGGTGTTCTTTCTAATGTTGCTTCGGATGTTGGGTATATTTTGATAATTCCTCTTGCAGGTGTTATTTTCCATTCGTTGGGACGACATCCAATTGCAGGTATGTCTGCTGCTTTTGCAGGTGTAAGTGGTGGTTTTAGTGCAAATATTCTTATAGGCACAATTGACCCTCTACTTGCAGGTCTTTCTACTGAAGCGGCTCAGATTCTTGACCCCGAATATGTGGTGTTACCTACAGCCAATTATTACTTTATGTTTGTATCAACATTTCTTATTACAATTTTAGGGACATTGGTTACAAATAAAATTATTGAACCGAGATTGGGTAAATACATCGGAGATGTGGTACCAGAAGTGGTGAAAGACCTTAGTGCAGCCGAACGGAAAGGGCTTCGCAATACTGGTATTGCAGCATTGGTTTGGCTTGCTATTATTCTTATTGGTATACTTCCTGAAAATGGATTGCTCAGAGGAGCAGATGGTTCAGTTTTGAATTCTCCATTACTAAGAGGTTTTATTTCATTTCTATTTTTGATAGGAGCAACTCTTGGTATAGTATACGGTTTTACTGTTGGTACTTTCAAAAAGTCTGCAGATGTTATTGAAGGAATGAACCAAAGTTTTAAAACGCTTGTTTCGTTTCTTGTGCTTGTTTTCTTTGCTGCACAATTTGTTGCCTGGTTTCAGTGGAGTAATCTAGGTGTTCTGCTTGCAATAAATGGTGCAGAGGTGCTCAGCAATCTAAATATTGGGTTGATTCCATTAGTGATACTGTTTATTATATTTTCAGCATTTATCAACCTATTTATGGGAAGTGCATCTGCTAAATGGGCAATTATGGCACCTATTTTTATACCAATTTTCATGCTGCTTGGATATTCACCCGATCTATCACAAGCGGTTTACAGAGTGGGAGATAGTATAACTAATGTAATGACACCAATGATGAGCTACTTCGCATTGATAATTGTATATTTCCAGAAATATCAGAAGAATGCCGGGTTCGGATCTATAGTAGCAAATATGTTACCTTATTCTGTTGCATTCTTTATAGGGTGGACAGTTTTGCTTATCGTCTGGATTTTGCTTAAAATTCCATTAGGACCCGAAGCCCCTTTATATTATAATTTCGGGCAGTAATATTTTTTTATTTCTTCAATTTAAGTGTCATCGAGTTCAATGCTACTACTATAGTACTTATTGACATCAGTACTGCTCCTACAGCGGGACTTAGAATAATGCCAATTGGTGCTAATACTCCTGCAGCAAGAGGTAATGCTATAATATTATAACCAGCTCCCCACCAAAGATTCTGAACCATTTTACGCGTTGTGTTTTTTGCAAGAATGAAGAAATGCAATATGTCTGCAGGATTACTTTTTACTAATACTACATCTGCCGAGTCAATGGCTACATCAGTTCCTGCACCAATTGCAACGCCTATCTCAGCTCTAGCAAGAGCCGGTGCATCATTTACTCCATCACCCACCATCATTACTGATTTCCCTTTCTTTTGAAGGGAACTTATTATCTTTTCTTTATCCTGAGGCAAAAGTTCTGCGGAAACCTCGGTTATTCCAACCTGATGTGCAACGCTGTTGGCATATTCCTGATTGTCTCCGGTTAGCATTACCGGAACAATGTTCATTTTTATCAGTTCATCTACTGTCTTTTTAGACTCTTCTTTAATTTCATCGCCTTGGGCAACTATGCCTACAGCTTCATTATCTGTAATAAGATAACTCACGGAATTCCCTTTTTGAGCTAATTCATTATATCTGTTATGGTCAAAAGATATGTTGTTTTTCTCAAGGTATGCTGGATTTACTATCATGAGTTGTTTCCCCTCTACATTGCCACTAAGACCTGTTCCACTAATAACCGATACATTCTCGGGTACCGGAAATCGGACATCCCTTTTTTCAGCTTCAGCTAGAATACCTATAGCCAAAGGGTGATTTGAGTGGCTCTCAAGTGAAGCCATCATACGTATCACTTCTTCATCATTCCATTTGCTTGATATGGATTCTATTATTGAAACGCTAAAATTACCTTCGGTTAAAGTACCAGTTTTATCCATTGTAACATAATTTATTTTTTTAGCCATTTCAAGTGCAATTCTGTTACGTATTAATAATCCATTACTTGCACCCAAAGAGGTTGATCTTGCAACTACCAATGGGATAGCAAGTCCAAGTGCATGAGGACATGCAATTATAAGAACAGTTACAAGACGTTCGAAAGCAGTATTTAAATCTCCTGTTACTATCATCCAAACAATAAATGCTATAATGCCTACAGTAACAGCCACATAAAATAAAGCGGCTGCGACTTTATCTGAGAGCGTTTCGGAGCGCGACTTTTCTTTTTGTGCGTCACTAACAAGTTTCATCACTTGAGACAGAAATCCTGACTCACCTGTTCCAGTAACCTCAATTTTAATTGCTCCTTTGCCATTTACTGCACCTCCGATTACTTTATCGCCCACAGTTTTCTTCACCGCTTTAGCTTCGCCGGTAACCATGGATTCATTTACACTGGTGGTGCCTTCAAGTATTTTTCCGTCAGTTGGTATTTTATCGCCTCCGTTGACTAACAGGTACTGACCAATTTGAATGTCATTTAAATCTACTTCAGAAGTGACTCCATGCTCATCAATTAATTGAGCTTTTCCAGGTAGTAATTCTGCCATTTTCTGCAAAGCATTTCCTGCATTACCAACCGCTCTCATTTCTACCCAATGCCCAAGGAGCATTATCACAATAAGTGTTGCCAATTCCCAAAAGAAATCCATTAAGAGTGGAGTACCAGGGATGAAATTATTGGAGATAAATGCATAAAGACTATAGAAATATGCAACAGTAATACCCATGGATATCAATGTCATCATAGCCGGTTTTCGTTCTCCCAACTCCATTTTGGCACCCTGCAAAAACGGAGTACCTCCATAGATGAAAAGTATTGTTGAAAGAATAACCACAACCCAATCAGAACCCGGGAAACTGAATTGGAATGGCAATTCTATACCCATGAAAGTGGATAGAAATAGAATTGGTATAGTAATAATCAGTGAAATCCAAAATTTGTGCTCTAGATTCCCCATGTGCTCCATATGTCCCATATGACCATGTGAGTGATGATCATCATGGTGTTCATGATCTTCACTATGACTATGAGTTTCTTTTTTATCATTCATAATTATATATATTTGGAAAGCTGGCTTAATTTTTAATTTCTAGGAAATTTAATCTCTATAAAAACAACAAGCTGGAAGTGCTTCATATACTGAATTATCTGCTTTGTATTTACCTGCATCGTGACCTACAGCTGCAATTGCTTTTGCCACTTCATCGGCTGATGTTTTTTCAGGATCAAAATCGAGATGCAGTTCTTGGTCAGACTGAACCCAAACTACACCAAGTACGCCATCAACTGATTTGGCGGTTTCTTCTATTCTATCTTTACACATGCCACAGCTTCCACCAACGTAAAACATAGCATGATCACCTGCTAATGCATCGTGCATGTCGTGACCTTCATGCCCTACTGGAGACCCTGCTTCATCGTTCATCATACTTCGTTTTCCAGCAAGCTGGGCACTTGCATCTATTGTATAAGCACCATTTGTAACAATCTCATCTCCATCATTTATGCCAGACAAAATTACATATGAATCACCAAGGGACGGACCCAATTCTACTTCACGAAGCATAAATGCAGGAGTTTCAGTATGTTGTTGTTTTACATACACAATTGAGCGTTTGCCTGTCCAAAGAATGGATGACTTCGGTATAACAAGTTCATTATCAAATTGTTTTAATTGAGCGCTCACAGTGGCACTTGCATACATTTCCGGCATAAGATCTCCACGTGGGTTTGAAGTTTCTACTCGTATTTTTGCGGTTCGTGTAACAGGATCGAGGATAGGATTAATAAAAGATATTGTACCCGAGAAGGTTTTGCCGGGAAGAGATTGTAAAGTGTACTCTATTTTATCCCCTCTTTTCAAAAACGGCAGGTCAGATTCATAAGCATCAAAAACACCCCAAACTTGTGAAAGATTTGCAATATCAAATAGAACTGTTCCAGGGCTAATATAATCACCTTGGTTTATATTCTTTGAAACAACAATTCCACTTGTATTTGCAGTGATGTCTATATGAGGTGTGATTTCTCCAGATTGCTCTATTTGATTAATTTGCGCATCAGACATCTTCCAGAGGCGGAGCCTTCTTCTAACAGCCTCTATTAATGATGAATCTAATTCTTGCATCTTTGCTGCTTCAATAAGTTCCTGTTGAGCAGTCAATAATTCTGGCGAATAGATGGTAGCTATTACTTGACCTTCTTTTACACTTTCTCCTGTGAAATTAACAAAAAGTTTTTCTATTCTTCCACTCACATGTGAAGTTTGTGAATGTGAAAGTCGTTCATCTACCTGTATTGTGCCGTATAACCTTACATCTTTTACAGGGTTTTGACGGTTTACTTTTGTTGTTAGAATATTGGCAAGTGCAATTGCTTCGTTGCTCAATTGTATTGCATCAGGGTCTATTGAAGCATCGCCTGAGCCGGATGACTGTAACGGTATCAAATCCATTGCACAAAGGGGGCATAATCCCGGCTCATCCATTCTTATTTGAGGATGCATTGAACAAGTCCAAATTGTTTCTTCAATACCATGATCATGATGTTCTGACGTTGAATGAGACTCTGATGAGCTGCTTCCGGAGAATATAATCCATCCTAAAAATAATCCTGCCAAAAGAATCAGTGCATATTTAAAATATTTATGCCTGTATATCTGTTTTTTTCTGTCTGTAGTCATATTTATTTGTTTTATGAGTCGTTTTTAATTTGTTGTAGTAAATGAGCGTAAACTTTTAATTTCAGCAACCTTGGTGTTATACTCCGCAATTGCCTCTGCTTCCTTTATCCGATAATCTAGTAGTTGCCTTTGAACCTCAATTACGTTGGTTAGATCACTCTTGGCGGTTACAAATTCCTGAAGAATTAATTGGTATGCAGACAATGCAATATTTTTCTGCTTTTGATATAATGCAATATGACGCTCTGCATTATCAAGCTCATGCTTTAATCTATATAAGTCGGAATGAAGATTGTTCAGGGTGTTATCGTAATTTTTTTGAGCTGATTCCCACATGTAGCGACTTTCACGTTGCTGCGCTTTGTATTTATTTCTGAATATGGGCAGGCTAATGGAGACCATAGGCATTATCATGTCCATTCCGTTCATACCATCGTGCAAAACAGGATTTATTGATTGAGCTGAGCTTTTTCCTATAAGCATGTATTGAAGACCAATACCAATCATTGGATAACTCATTTTTTTGTCCATTTCACTTTTTGCTCTATGGGCTTGTTCCTCTTCGACGATCATTCCCAAAATGGGGTTATGATTTTCAATTTCATTGATTGTTTTTGATTCGTTGAAAAGGAAAGATACTTTTACTATTGAATCAGGTACTACTACTTCGTAGTCTGTTGGCCGATTTAATAGTGCATTAAATTTAGTCTTTTCGGATGCAATTTTTGAAATAATACTTTCAATATTGTTTTCAATTTCAGCAGCCTCAAGTTGTACTCTAAGAACATTTGAGAACCCTGAAGCCCCGGCTTGTGTAGATGTTGAAGAAGTAATTGACATTCTTTGACGTGCCAGCTCTTCTAGTTGACCTAAAAGTTTAAGATTATCTCTGTTGTTTTTAAGTTGTTGCTTAAGTGAGGCCAAAGAATACCATTGAGAGTATACCTCAATAAAAAGATTATCTTTTGATTCCCTAAATTGTTCATAGGCCATTCTTGCCATATGAGTTGCTTCTGTTTCTGCAGCTTTTTTAGTGCCGAACCAGGGGAACATTTGCATCAGAGTGAAATCCGCAACTTGACGACCTCCCATAATCTCCATGGGTTCAAGAAAAAATCCTATATCTAGTTCAGGGTCAGGCCATGCACCGGCTTGCGAAACTCTCTCAAGAGAGGCTTTATAAGTAAGAAACTTAGCATTTAAACCGGGGTTATTTCTTGCTGCTACTTCAAGATAGTGATTAAGAGAATCAGCTTCCTGTCCGAAAGCAGTGCTCATTGATATTACTATTGTTGTGAGTATAATAATTATATTTTTGACACTATATTGTTTCATAATTATCAAGTCTATTTAGTTCTTTTCTTTCTTTTCTTTTAATAACACTTTCTCTCCACCAACATTGTAGAATGGGAACCACAAACATTGTCATGGTTTGTATTAGCATTCCACCAAACGTTGGTATTGCCATTGGTACCATTATATCCGATCCTTTTCCGGTTGATGTGAGTACAGGCAGGAATGCGATAAGTGTTGATGCGGTTGTCATTACTGCGGGTCTGACTCTCTTAAGCCCTGCGTATACTACGGCCTCCCTTATCTCTTCTTTGGTTTGAGGATCTCTCTCAAGGAATGTGTCATGAATAAATGTCCCCATTAATACTCCATCATCTGTAGCAATTCCAAATAGCGCTATGAAACCGACCCAAACTGCTATACTTAAATTCACTTGATGCATCTGGAACATATCCCTAATATTAGTGCCTGCTATAGAGAAGTCCATAAACCAGGGTTCTCCATACAGCCACAATAGAATAAATCCTCCGGCAAGTGCAACAAATACACCCGAAAAGTGTATAAATGATGCAGTTATTGATTTAAATTGAAAATATAGTATGAGTATAATTAGGATAAGGCTTATAGGAATAACTATCATTAGTCTCTGAGATGCACGTGCTTGTTGTTCGTAATTACCGGCAAATGAATAGGAAACTCCATTTGGTAAATTAATTTCACCATTATTGATTTTGTTTTGCAATACATCAGCCGCCTCATTCACAACATCCACTTCTGCTGCATCTGCAAGTTTATCAAAAATTACATATCCAATAAGGAAAGTATTCTCACTTTGTATCATTTGTGCACCTCTGGTGTATTCAATATCTACAACATCTCCAAGTGGGATTTGCGCACCTGTTGCAGTAGGAATAATAAGTTTGGCAAGTTCATCAGGGCTTTCTCGCAACTCGCGTGGATATCTTAATCTTACCGGATATCTTTCAAGACCTTCAACTGTAGTTGTTAATGCCATTCCTCCAACTGCAGTACTTATTACTTCTTGTAGATCGGCAACAGTTATTCCATATCGGGCCATATTTCCTCTATTCAGTTTGATTTCTATATATGGTGCTCCAACGGATCTGTCGTAAAACACGGTAGATGGTAATACAGATGGCACATCTTTGAGCGCATCTTCAATTATTCTACCAGCCTCCTCAATAGATTCAAGATCCGGTCCTGACACCTTTACACCCATAGGTGCACGCATTCCTGTAGACAACATTACAAGTCGTGCTTCAATAGGTTGCAGCTTAGGTGCTGAAGTCATACCAGGCAAGTGTGAATTGTTTACTATCTCTTGCCAGATGTCATCAGGGTTTTTAATATGAGGACGCCATTGTCTGAAATAGTTGCCGTATCTCGATATTGTGAGACTGTCGGCAGGTATTTTCCTGAAATCTTCTTCTTTTGGATTATATGTTGATCCGTCAATAAGTATAAACTCTCCTTTACGATTTGTTTTGAATCGCAAACGGTGACCATTCTCATCTAGGATATACTCCGATATGTAATTGATAGTGTTCTCAAACATTTGTGTGGGTGCAGGGTCAAGAGCCGAGTTTACTCTTCCCCATTTACCAACAGTTGCTTCAACTTCAGGAATACTTGATACACGTTTATCCAACATGGCTATATACTCAAGATTTTGCTCAATTCCTGTGTGTGGCATTGTGGTTGGCATTAGCAGGAATGAACCCTCGTTAAGAGTTGGCATGAATTCCTGACCTAGCCCCGGAAATCTATTACTTGCAGATTGCCAAAATCCTGTTTCTCTGAAAGTTTTCCACCCAACAGTTTCAAAGCTTTTCGCAACTATTGAGAATGTTCTATCAAAGCCTAGCCAGATTACAATACCGAACAACACGGTTACAATTGGGATTGTCATAAACTTCCATCTGTTGGCTAGACTCCACCTAAGAATATCTTCATAATAGATAACCAACAACCATAAAAGTCCTAATACAGCAGCTATTATAACAATAACAAAAAAATAATTACTCATAACACCTGCATTTGTTCCTAATGGCAACCATTCAGTAGTGAGCAGGTATGAAATAGCAATAATGGCAATAGCTATATTTACTATATTACTTGTTTTCTTATTTGGCCATTTATCAGAAAAAATATTGTTTAGTCCGAAAAGCGGTAACGCAACATACAATATATTGCCGGTTATAATTATTAATGCAATTCCACCTATAACAAGTATATAGTTTCCTACTTTTCTGACAATGTTAGATGTAATTCTAAAAGAGAAGAAATAGTATATAAGTGTCGGGATAACGGTTATTCCAAGTATAAATGATGTTACAATGGCAATCGTTTTAGTGTAAGCAAGCGGACTAAACATTTTTCCTTCTTGAGCTTCAAGAAAAAAGACCGGTAAAAAGCTGATAACCGTGGTTAAGAATCCAACTAAGATAGCACCCGAAACTTCAATTATACTTTCATGAATTAATTCTACAAATGGTTTTCCTATTCTCTTGTCTTTATTTTCCTCCATATCCATATGCCGGAGTGTATTCTCAACAAAGACAACGCCAATGTCAATCATCACCCCAATCGCAATTGCAATACCCGATAGAGCAACAATGTTTGCTTCAATACCCATGTTGCGCATTACTATGAAGGTGAATAAGACACCAACAGGTAAGATGCTGGATATTACAATAGAAGCACGAAGATTGAGCACTATTACTATCACTACAATGATGGTAATGAGTATTTCGAGAGTAAGAGCATTTTCAAGTGTACCTATCGTCTCATGAATGAGGCCGGTTCGGTCGTAAAATGGTACTATACTTACTTTAGAGACAGTTCCATCTTCAAGAGTTTTTTGAGGTAGTCCCGCTTCCAAGAGAATAATGTGATCTTTTACATTATTTATCACTTCAAGCGGATTGGAACCGTATCGAGCTACAACTACCCCTCCAACTGCTTCAACACCCTCTTTGTCTAGACCTCCCCTACGAGTGGCAGGACCAAGGTTTATAAAGGATACGTCTTTTAATTTTACAGGGACTCCCTCGCGAACAGTTACAACTGCTTCCTCCAGATCAGAAATGTTCTTAATGTACCCAAGTCCTCTTACAAGATATTCTACTTTATTTATTTCTACTGTTTCAGCACCAATGTCGAGATTACTATTCTGTATGGCATGCATTAGATCCATGAGGCTCAAATTATATGCCCTCATAGCATCCGGATTGGCCTCTACCTGATATTCTTTGACGTAACCGCCAACAGACGCTACTTCGGCAACTCCACTTGCAGATGCAAGGCTATACCTAACTTGATAGTCTTGTATAGATCTTAGTTCAACCGGATCCCAACCTCCGGTTGGTTCACCGGTTGAGGGGTCACGACCTTCCAGGGTATACCAGAAAATCTGTCCTAAGGCCGTAGCATCAGGCCCCAGGCTTGGTTGTACATCAGAAGGGAGTGTTCCGGAGGGCAATGAGTTGAGCTTTTCTAATATTCTGGAACGACTCCAGTAAAATTCAACATCGTCTTCAAAGATTACATAAATAAAAGACAT
>CAZYGE010000007.1:41038-48227 GCA_964647535.1 uncultured Proteiniphilum sp. | reverse complement strand
AATCATTAGCCGAATCTGATTTGAAATACGAAAAGAAGGAGGGAAATCACTATTTGATTTTAGGCAGTGAAACTTCTTCGATAGATGAAGTCCGTGGAGTAGAGCAACAATCTGTGGTAACAGGGTTGGTTGTAGATATTCAAAATGAGCCGCTTATTGGCGTTAATATCTTAGAAAAAGGTACCACTAATGGAACTGTAACCGATTATGATGGACGCTTTACTTTAACCACTGCTACGAATGCAACATTGGTTTTTTCTTATATCGGATTTGAAAGTATCGAAGTTGAAAGAAACGGACGAGATTTCATTGAAGTTAATCTTTCAGAAGATTCAGAAATGCTTGATGAGCTTGTTGTTGTAGGCTACGGAGTGCAAAAGAAGGTGAACTTAACAGGTGCAGTTGCTTCCATTGACGGTAGTGAATTAACTGACAGGGCGGGGTATTCAGTAAGTCAGATGATACAAGGAAAAGTACCCGGGCTCACAATAACCCCTTCATCTGGTCGTCCGGGGGCAGGCTCAGGAATTAATATTAGAGGAGTAAACTCCATTAATAAAGGAAATCCACTTGTTATTGTAGATGGTATTGAAGGCGATATGGAGACTATCAATGCTAATGATATCGAAAGTATATCTGTATTAAAGGATGCTTCTGCATCAGCAATTTATGGAGCACGCGCTGCATTTGGTGTTATTCTTATTACCACTAAAGGGGGCGTGGTTGGAAAAACAGAGGTTCGATACAATGGTCAGTTTGGTTGGGGAACAAATACTACCTCAACAGACTATGAAACAAGAGGATATTATTCAGCTTATCTTAATGATTTATTCTGGAGATCTTACGCAGGTAATAATTATACAACATATACCGAACAAGATTATGATGAATTATGGGTAAGAAGAAACGATAAGGTGGAACATCCCGACAGGCCTTGGACGGTTATTGATCAGAGAGATGGTAGAGATTCTTATACATATTATGCAAACACAGATTGGTATGGTTATCTGTATAACAGAACCCGTCCATCTACAAATCAAAATGTTTCTTTAAGAGGAGGCACTGAAGCTGCTTCTTATTTTGTTTCGGCAGGATTTCATCAGTCTGATGGTATATTGAAAACAAATACTGATAGGTTCAAAAAGATTGATTTTAGAGCCAAGACTGATTTTAAGATTAATGACAAAATGGATTTTTCAACTAATGTTAGTTATTTGAATAATTCTTACACATACCCTGGTATAGGTGGAGTCAATAACGCTTTCACCTACGACAAGGTACACGGACTCGCAAGTATGCAACCCGAGAATCCCGACGGTTCTATGGTATATTCAACTTCGTTATCAAGATATGTAATTATGGACGGATATCCCATGGTACTAAAGAATCCCGGAAATACCAACAGAGATAAACGTGATCAAACATCTGTTATAGGTGAGTTTATTTATAGACCAATTGAGGGATTACAATTTAATACAAACTTCAACTATAGGTATAACAGTCAGGGTTATATGAACCGTCAGACAAATGTGGAGTATTCTAAATACCCGGGAGTGAAAGAAGCTTTGACAACAGGAGCTCGTTTTGAAAATAAATTATTCGAAAGGATTAATACCCATAATTATTATGCATTTAACGCTTTCGGAACTTATACAAAATCTTTTCAGCAAAAGCATAATTTTCAAGGTATGCTTGGTTATAACTGGGAAAGGCAAACCTATAAAGATCTTAGAGCTACAGGCTGGAACCTGACAGATGATTCTTTGAGTGATATGAATTTAATTGGACAAGATGCCGATGGTAATAAGCTTACTGACGTTTCCGGAGGGTATAACGAGTTTGCCATCATGGGATTCTTTGGGAGATTAAATTATGATTATGATGGTAAATATCTTTTAGAATTTAGCGGAAGGTATGATGGAACTTCTCGTTTTAGAAGGGATAACAGATGGGCATTTAGTCCTTCGGCTTCAGCGGGATGGAGAATTAGCGATGAAGAGTTTTTTGGTGATGCTAAAAACTGGCTTGAGGATGTGAAGTTCAGACTTTCTTATGGTACGTTAGGTAATCAACAGGTTGGTTATTATGATCATTTGAGATTAATTTCCATGGGTACTCAAAACAATTATTTGTTTGGTGGAGACAATAGACCGGTACAAGCAAATATAGGTGCTCCCACAACTGCAGATTTAACTTGGGAGAAATCAATTCACTACAATGCAGGTGTTGATATTGTTACACTAAGAAACAGATTGAGCCTTACTGCAGATGTATATATACGAGATACCAAAGACATGTTAGGTGAAAGTGTTTCACTGCCAGGAGTTTATGGGGCTTCTGCACCACGAGCAAATTCTGCCGATCTTAGAACACAAGGGTATGAATTAAATCTAAGTTGGCGAGACTCACATGAAGTATTAGGTGATAGATTATCATATGGAGTTACACTAACATTTAATGATTATATTAGTTTCATAACTAAATATGACAATCCCGATAAATCATTTGCCAGAAGACATTATGAAGGTAAAAGATTGGGTGAAATTTGGGGATATAGAGTTGGTGGTTTATTCGCAAACGACGCTGAGGCAACTGAATACACTTCTCGGATTGATCAAAGTTATGTAAATGAGATAATTCTTCAATCTGCCGGACCTGAGGGTAGACCACGAGGGGGTGATCTTATGTTTATTGATCTTGATGGTGATAACATAATACGTCCGGGAACTTCTGTAAACAACCCCGGTGATCAGGAAATTATTGGAAACTCTGAGCCAAGATACCATTATGGTGGAACATTTAATGCATCTTGGTATGGTTTTGATTTCTCTGCATTCTTTCAAGGTGTTGGTAAAAGAGATTGGTACCCAGAAGCTAACGCAATGGCATTCTGGCATATGTATGCACGTCCTTATGCAACTTATATTCCTAAGAATTTCCACACCCAGTACTGGACTGAAGAAAACCCAGATGCATATTTTCCACGCCCAAGAGGCTACACAGCTCTTTCGGGCGAAAGAAGACAACTTACGGCAGTAAATGATAGGTATATGCAAAGTTTGTCATACCTGCGTTTAAAGAATCTTACGGTTGGATACACTTTACCTGAAAGATGGTTGAATGTGATAAAGATTGAAAATGTAAGATTGTACCTAACTGGAGAGAATCTTTTAACCTGGTCTCCCGGGCTTAAGTCTGATTATATTGATCCGGAGTCTGTTATTACGAATAGTATTTATGGTGATGCGAGTAATCTTGCTCGTAATTATCCATGGTCAACAGTTTATACTGTGGGAATAGATATTAGATTCTAACAAAAAAATGAATGTAAAAATGAAAACAATAATAAGAAACACGCTGTTTTTGTCAATGGTATTAGTGTTTGGTCTGATATCGTGTAACGATTCACTGGATGTAATGCCACAAGATAGGATGATTCCGGAAAATTTCTTCAGAAATGAGAGTGAGCTACAAATGTTTAGTAATACATTTTATACGCAACTTCCGGGTGAGAGTGCTATAATCAGAGAGGGAGTAGACCATATTGCAAAAAATGATATGAGTGATGAACTCAAAGGTACAAGGATTATTCCTGGGTCAGGCAGTGGTTGGTCTTGGTCTCAATTACGTGACATTAATACACTCTTAGAATATTCTGTAAATTGTCCCGATCGTGAGGTGAGGAATAAATATGATGCTGTTGCTCGTTTTTTCAGAGCATATTTTTATTTTGATAAAGTTAAACGCTTTGGTGATGTGCCGTGGTATGACAAACAGTTAGCATCGAATGATCCGGAGTTAATGAAACCTAGAGATTCTCGTGAATTTATTATGTCAAAAGTGATAGAGGATTTGGATTTTGCCATTCAGTATCTTCCTGCAGGCAAAGACTTATACAAGGTTACAAAATGGACTGCAATGGCACTTAAATCTCGAGCTGCTTTGTTTGAAGGTACATTTAGAAAGTATCATAACTTAACAGTGGATGGTGTAGGTTATGAGTATTATCTTGATCAGGCAGTAAAAGCAAGTGAAGATTTTATTAACCAAAGTGGATATGGTCTTTATAGTGGAACAAGTACAACTACTGCATACAGAGATCTATTTGCATCTCTTGATGCGCGTGATGAAGAAATAATTCTCGCACGAAATTATAACAAATCGCTAGGTCAGGCTCATAACGCTAATTTTTACACACTAGGTGTTACTTATGGTAGACCGGGACTTACAAAGCGAATGGTAAATAGTTATTTAATGGAAGACGGAAGCCGTTTTACAGATAATTCGGGTTATGAGACGTTTAGCTTTGTTGAAGAGACGGCAAATAGAGATCCACGGTTATCACAAACAATTAGAACTCCCGGATATACCCGTTTAGGAGAATCTAACGCTCTCGTACCAGATTTATTGACAAGTGCAACCGGATATCAACCCATTAAATATGTGATGGGAACTCAGTATGACGGACCGAACAGTGAGAGTGAAAACGATTTGCCTATTTTTCGTACTGCTGAAGTGTATTTGAATTATGCAGAAGCAAAAGCCGAGCTAGGTACTCTGTCGCAAAGCGATTTGGACAGAACAATAGGTCAAATAAGATCACGTGTAGGTATGCCACCTCTTAACATGGTTGACGCAAATGTAGATCCCGACCCATATTTGTTAGATCCTAAGACAGGTTATCCTCATGTTCAAGGTCAGAATCAAGGAGTAATTCTGGAAATCAGAAGAGAAAGAACAATTGAGCTTATCATGGAAGGATTCCGTTATGCCGATATGATGAGATGGAAAGAAGGGAAAACTTTTGAGACAGATTACCATGGAGTTTATATTCCCGAACTTGGACCCTATGATTTTGATGGAGACGGTAGTGCGGATGTTTATTTTTATAGAGGTGCCATGCCTTCCATACCCTCGGGTGTACTTGCTCGTAAAGTAGATGAAGAAATATTTCTTTCTGAAGGTGATAGCGGGTATATTTCACCTTATAAGAACATGACAGCTAAATGGAATGAAGAGAGAGACTATTTGTATCCAATCCCAATTGACGAAAGAATTCTTACAGGTGGTGCTCTGACACAAAACCCTGGCTGGGATGATGGTCTAGGATTTTAATTGATAATAAAAACGTATAATATAATGAATAAAAATTTTAAATACTATCTTCTTTTGGCGCTTTTGACGCTTATTAGTTTTAGCGCATGTGGTAAAGATAACAATGAGTTGGATTTTGAAGTTCCTCCACACAAAACAAAATATGAGAAAGAGGAGGGTGCCATTAGGATAATGGCATATAATGTACTCAGATTTGTTTATGACAAAAACGATCCATATAATTATCAAACTATTGCCAATATGGTTAACGAAATGGATGTGGATGCAGTTGGTGTAAACGAGTTGGACAGTAACACAACAAGATCAAATAGAGATTATCAATTGGAGAAATTCGCAAATGCTCTTGGCGATTGGGATTTTAAATATGGTACTGCTATTCCTCATGCAGGTGGAACTTATGGAGAAGGTGTGGCTACAAAGGAAAAAGCGGTTAAGAAGTATTCAGTCGCATTACCAAAAGGAGTTGGAGCAGAAGCTCGTGTAATGGTTGTAATGGAAATGGAAGATTATGTAATAGCTACTACTCATTTAGATCATGTGAGTGCAGAGGCTCAAATTGATCAAGTTAAAGTAATGACTGAAGCTATAGAAAATGAATACAAGTTTTCGGATAAACCTGTTTTCTTAGCAGGAGACCTAAACGCATATCCTGAAAGCGAAACTATTAATTTTCTAAAAGAAGATTGGATTATGCTTTCAAGCACTCAACCAACTTTTCCTTCACATAGTCCCAATAGGTGTATTGATTACATATTTCAATATAATAACGGGGTTAAATGTGAAGTTTTACATACGGAAGTGATTAGGTTTCTAAAATCGGGAAATCCGGCTACAGCTTCGGATCACTTGCCCGTTATTGTTGATGTTAAAATCTTAGGGAGGGAATAATTGAAACAAATTAATTTAAAAGTAGAACCTAATATGAACAGATATAAAATTTTAAATTTCACTCTTTGTTTCGTTTTAATTGGTACGCTTTTCAGCTGTGAGGAAGAGAAGAGTATTTATGAATCGGGGCACAAGGTGATATCAATAGTGGAAAAAGACGAAGGCAATAAGCTTGAAGTTGTAGTTGACCCCGCACGTCAAAATAAAGTAGAATTGCAGGCTCAGATTGACCAAACAAGTGCTTTCGGTATTGTTGTTGGCGTAGAAATCAACAATAACTTGGTAGAAGAATATAACCAAAAACATCAAACAAATTATTTGGCATTACCGCCAAGCTCTTATGATATAGGTGTGGCTGAGTTTATATTTCCTAAATACACAAGTTTGTCTTCTCATGTAAATATTACTTTTACATCGGGTGAAATGCAAAATGAAATAAGTTATTTATTACCAGTGCAAATTGCAGTGGTAAATGGTGATGAGAATGCAACCATAGATGAATCTAAAAATGTTATTTATCTGGTTGTATCTAAGCTACCACCTCCAAAATTGATTCATTTACAAGATGTGGAACTAACTACAGAAATTGGACCGGGAAAAAAGAACTGGTTTTCAGCATATGCTACGAATAGTGAGGGTGGTCATACTTTTTCAGTTGAAGAAGCAGCAGAACAATCTCATATGATGGATTTCGCAGTGGCAAGACATGGTAATAACGTTAGATTTCACCCATCTATAGTTGGATGGCAACATGGAGGCGATTATCACAGATATATGTGGCCTTATATTCAAGGGTTTGAAAAGCTCACAATGATAGCGAATATGAATAGGTTGTTTGGTACACAAGTATTTGACGATATTAATTCTGCCGAAGATATTGTTACTAAAATTGATGAGTTGATAGTATCAAGTGGGTATAACTTCCCTGTAGCAGACAGAATGACAAGTCATAATTTGCAAAGTCAAATAACAGGTGATAATCGTGTCCTTATACAAGGATGGGGTCCAAGAATTGGTCTAAATAATCATTATTCGTTTATTCACATAAAAGAAGTAACTGCAACAAGTGGCGGAAACTACAAAGTTATTTTTGATATTAAATTCACTGAGATTGATGCAAGAACTGAGGCAGCAAATACAAGTGGGCAAAATGTAGTTATAGACAACCCGGGATATGACCCGTCAG
>CAZYGE010000007.1:0-40938 GCA_964647535.1 uncultured Proteiniphilum sp. | reverse complement strand
GCAAATACAAGTGGGCAAAATGTAGTTATAGACAACCCGGGATATGACCCGTCAGATGAGATTGTAGAATATAAAGGAGTTGAACTTACAACTGAAATTGGTGCAGGGAAGAAAAACTGGTTCTCGGCATATGCAAGTCCGGATATGGTTACGTTTACTCAAGAAGAGGCGAGAAGTAAATCCAATATGATGGATTTTGCACCTGTTGTTCATTCAACAGATGAAGTAAGACTTTACTCTGCAATTATTGGGCATAGCCATGCTGATTATAAAGAACGTTCCTCACCATATGTAAGTGGTTTCCAGAGGTTAACTTATACTATGATAGGTGGTAGAAGATCAGGTAGTGCTGATGCAACTTTACCGGAACATTACGATAGCGTAACAGACGTAAACTCAATGACAAGTCTGGTTTATAATTACTGGACTACTTATTCTTATCCAACAGCGAACAGGATGAATAGTGATAAATTGATAAAAGATTACGTGGGAATAATGGCTTGGGGACATCAAATAGGTATAAATAATAAGTTTGGTGTATTCATTGTAAGAGATATACAACCTACTGCAAATGGTAATTATAAAGTCGTATTAGATATTAAAGTTCCAAAGTCTAATGCAAGAATTTCTAATAATGGTAGTATGGTATCAAATCCGGATTATTAATTAATATAGATTATAATACTTATTAGTTTAAAAAAAGAGACGATCCTTAATGGTCGTCTCTTTTAGTATGGTACCCTAAAACCTAATCTCTCCCAAATCAGCAATCTCCTTAATATTGTAGGGGGTAGACTGATAAACAAAATAATTGAGCCAATTTATAAAAAGTAGATTTGCATGAGAACGCCACTGAACAAGCGGCGGTTGTGATGGATCATTGTTCTTATAATAATTTACAGGGGGGTGTACTGAGTCCATACCTTTCTTTTTATCTCTTAAATATTCGTTATGAAGGGTTTCGGGAGAGTACTCCGAGTGTCCTGTAATATAAAATTCTCTGCCTCCTCGAGAAGATACGATATACACTCCTGCTTCATCTGACTCAGAGTGAATTGTGAGTTCGGGACGTTTCTTTATTTCTTCGGCAAGAATTGTGGTGTGTCTGCTGTGCGGAGCATAAAATTCATCATCGAATCCTCGGAATAGTGGGAATGAAGAATCGTTTATTTTATGATTAAATATTCCAAATAGTTTTTTGTCTAGTGGGTATTTATTTATTCCATAAAAATGATGAAGAGCTGCTTGTGCTCCCCAACAAATATAGAAAGTGGATGTTACATGAGTGCGAGCCCAATCGCATATTTGAGTAATTTCATCCCAATATTTCACCTCTTTAAATGGGAGCATCTCCACAGGTGCACCTGTTATAATCATACCGTCGTAATATGAATCTTTTATCTCTGAAAATTGTTTGTAAAACGATATTAAATGAGATATAGGGGTGTTTTTAGGTGTGTGTGTACTGAGGGCTAAAAAGTTGATTTCAATTTGCAATGGTGAATTTGATAATAGCCTTACTAGATCAGTTTCTGTAGTAATCTTAATGGGCATTAAATTGAGTATGAGTATTCTGAGAGGACGAATATCTTGTGTTTTAGACCTTAGGTCTTCCATGACGAAGATATTCTCATCTTTTAATATTTCAATTGCAGGAAGTTTATCGGGTAAATTTACTGGCATATTAGTATAAGTATGTAATGATATGTTGTGCAGATCTACAATAGAACAACATCTTCTTTTTTAATCTTTAATTCGCAATAGTGGCACTGCAACTCCACTTTTTCTTTGTCAATTACATGAAAACGAGTTTTCATAGGTTCATTATTGGTGATGCATTTGGGATTATTGCATTTCATAATCTCAATTATTTCATCAGGAAGAACCACCTTTTTCTTTTCAACAACTTCATAATTCTTTATGATGTTGAGGTTTACATTAGGAGCAACTAAAGCGATACGATTTAGTTCATCTTCGCGAAAGAATTTATCGGCAACTTTTATTATACCTTTGCTGCCCATTTTATTGCTTTTAAAGTTGTTGCCTATGGTTATACGATTATTTAATTTCTGTAGTTTTAATAGAGAAACTACTTTAAATACAGCATTTGCTGGGATATGATCTATTGCGGTTCCATTTTCGAGTGCAGCAACTTGTAATTCTTTTCTCATATTAATCTCCTTTATTGCTCAGTATTAATCCTCATTAGGTCGCAAATAATTGCCTGACGTGTGTACATCCCATTTTTAGCTTGGTCAAAGTAGTAGGCTTTGGGATTGTCATCTACATCTTGATCTATTTCTTTAACTCTTGGAAGTGGGTGTAGTACTTTAAGATTTTCTTTTGAGTCTATGAGCATATCGTTACGTAGCACGTATACGTTTTTAACCTCCTCATATTCCATTAAATCGGTAAATCTTTCTTTTTGTACCCGTGTCATATAAAGTATATCGGCATTGTTGATAGACTCATCTGAGAAATCGGTGTATTCCTTGTAAGGAATTGATTTATTATTACAATACATCTTGTATTTATCCGGAATCTGGAGTTTTTTTGGAGCAACGAAATTGAACGTCGGATTGAAATATGACAAGCCATGAATGAGTGAATGTACTGCACGACCATATTTAAGGTCGCCCACAATAGTGATGTTCAGATTTTCTAATGTCCCTTGTGTTTCAAATATTGTGAACAGATCGAGCATCGTTTGAGTTGGGTGCTGATTTGAGCCATCGCCTGCATTAATTATTGGTACAGGTGATATTTCAGATGCGTAACGAGCAGATCCTTCGAGGTGATGTCTCATAATTATGATATCGGCATAGTTGCCTACCATCTTAATTGTATCCTTGAGCGATTCTCCCTTGGTTGAGCTACTGGTAGCAGAGTCTGAGAAGCCTACGATGCGGCCTCTCAGACGATTTACAGCTGCTTCAAAACTTAATCTTGTGCGAGTTGAAGGTTCAAAGAAAAGTGTTGCGCAAACTTTTCCCTTGAGTAAGTCGCGGTTAGGGTTTTGTTTGAACTTTGACGCACTTTCAAGGATTCTGTATATATCATCTTTACTGTAGTCTCCAATATTTACTAAGCTTGTTGGTTGCATAAGTTTGTATGAACTTTTTATCAAACTTCTAAATCTATATCAAAAAGCTCATGCCATGGAAGGCCTTGCTTGTTTAATTGTTCCATAAATGGATCGGGATCGAATTCTTCAACATTAAATACTCCGGGCTTCTTCCATATGCCTTGCAAAAACATCATTGCACCTATTGTAGCCGGTACACCGGTTGTATAACTCACTCCCTGTGCTCCTGTTTCTTTGAATGCTTCTTCGTGGCTACAATTGTTGTAGATGTAGTATGTACGCTCTTTACCATCTTTTATTCCGCGTATGCGACATCCAATTGAGGTTTGTCCTGTGTAGTTTTCTCCCAACTCACCGGGATCGGGAAGTACAGCTTTGAGGAATTGAATAGGTACAATCTTTTGTCCGTTGTACTCCACTTCATCAATTCGTGCCATTCCGATGTTTTGTATTACTCGTAGATGGGTTAAATATTCTTCTCCAAATGTCATCCAGAAGCGTGCACGTTTAAGGGTTGGGAAGTTTTTAACTAGTGATTCTAACTCTTCGTGATATATTACATATGATTCTTTTGGGCCTATTTCGGGGTAGTTGAGAGGTTTATGGATTTCATGTGGCTCTGTTTCTACCCATTCGCCATTTTCCCAATATTTTCCTTTTTGAGTTACCTCACGTATGTTAATTTCAGGATTGAAGTTTGTTGCAAAAGCTTTGCCATGATCTCCTGCATTGCAATCTACTATGTCGAGATAGTGAATTTCATCAAAATGATGTTTTGCAGCGTAGGCTGTAAAAATACTTGTAACACCGGGGTCGAATCCGCAGCCAAGAATTGCAGTTAATCCGGCTTCTTCAAATCTCTCTTTATAAGCCCATTGCCATTTGTATTCAAACTTGGCTTCGTCTTTTGGCTCATAGTTGGCTGTGTCAAGATAGTGTACTCCAGCTTCCAGACAAGCATCCATGATAGTAAGGTCTTGATAGGGAAGCGCCACGTTTATTACTATCTCGGGTTTGAAATCATTCATAAGTGCTACCAGTTCGGGCACTATGTCTGCATCAACTCGGGCTGTTTTAATTGTTACACCGGTGCGCCTTTTAACATCTGCTGCAATATCATCACATTTGCTTTTAGTTCTACTTGCCAGCATTATATCTGTGAATACATCGCTATTTTGAGCAACTTTATTGGCTACCACTGTTCCAACACCACCGGCACCTATAATAAGTACTTTTCCCATATTTCTGTATTGTTTTAAAATTAGTGTTTCTTCAGCACAAATATACATGATAAAAATGAATTATCACATAGGTCGTTAAACGATGCATAATTAATGTAGGAGTGGAAACATGTTTTAAGTATTGATTTTTTTGTTAAAGTGAATTTAGTATCTTTGTATTTAACATATATATGAAACAAAAACTTAGTCACTTATTCAGTATTAAATGATAGAATAAGTTCGTTTTATAAAAATAGAAATGGATAATTTAAGAGCTATGAATGAAGAAAACATAGATCAAATTTCGCGTTCGACCAGTGCTATAAGCGAGTGGTCGATAAATTTGTTAACCAATTTCGGAGTACCTGATGCTTGGGTTAAATACATAAATATGTTTTTGTTGACTGCGGCACTGGTAATAGTGGTATTTATAGTGCAGTACCTTACAAGAACCATTTTGAGAATGGTTTTAAACAGATCGGCAAAAATAACCAAGGCTCCTATCTTAAGTCATCTCGAAAATAGACGATTCCCCCACTATTTGGCAATGATTGTTCCATTTAGCATTGTAAAAGGATCAATTCCGATTGTATTTGAGCAATTTCCAAGATTGACAATTTTCATGGATAAAGCAGCAGATGTGTATCTGATATTCTATATTATATGGCTGATAATGTCTATAATAAATGCGGCTACTGATACCTTGCGTCTAAAACCATCTCTTAAAGATAAACCCTTAGATAGTTACGTTCAGGTGGTTAAGATTGTTTTCTATATTTTTGGATTTATCATTCTGTTCTCTATCCTCACAGGACAGGATACAACGGCAATTTTAGCTGGTTTAGGAGCCGGTTCGGCAATAACGATGTTGATTTTCAAGGATTCAATATTGGGGTTTGTTGCCAGCTTACAAGTGAGCGCCAATGATATGGTTAGAATTGGAGACTGGATTACAATGCCAAAATATGGCGCCGACGGTGATGTGATACAAATTACACTTACAACTGTAAAGGTCAGGAACTTTGATAAAACAATTACTACATTACCACCTTATGCTTTAGTGTCCGATTCTTTTCAGAATTGGCGCGGCATGCAGGAGATTGGAGGCAGAAGACTTAAACGTTCAGTGCATATCAAACAGGGCACTATACGATTTGTTAAACCAGAAGAAATTGAGAGATTACAAAAAATACATTATATCTCCGAGCATGTTAAAACAAAAGTGAAAGAGATAGAGGCATATAATAAAGAGCATAATTTCGATAGATCATTGCTTGTTAATGGTCGTAATCTCACAAATATTGGTTTGTATAGACAGTATATATATAATTACCTGAGTAATCATCCGAAGGTTCATAAGGAACTCCTTTTGATTGTAAGGCAATTACAGCCAAATGAGAAGGGTATGCCTCTTGAGTTGTATTTCTTTACGGCAACTACTGTTTGGGTAGAATATGAGCCGATTGTAGCAGATATATTCGATCATATAACTGCAGCTGCAACTTATTTTGATCTTGAATTGTTTGAAGATTTATCAAATGCCTAAATAAAAGTTTTCTAGTTGATTACAATGAAATCAATAGTGTGCATGTTTATAATTTTAATATCTTTGTTGATTAAAAATAAGCAGATTTTTTAATATTCAATATGAGGTTATAAGACAAATGAGTAAAGTATATAGTGTTTTTACCGGAACGGGCAGCTATGTGCCAACTAAGCAAATTAAGAATGAACATTTTCATTCTAATGAGTTCTATGAATCTAACGGAGAAAAGCTTACTACCGCAAATGAGGAAATAACAAATAAGTTTGAAGAGATTACCACAATTGCCGAAAGACGGTATGCTGAAGATGATCAAGCAACAAGTGATTTGGCTTTAATAGCATCGCAAAGAGCAATTGAGGCAGCCGGAATAGATAAAGAAGACCTAGATTATATTATTTTTGCACATAATTTTGGAGAAACAAAAGTTGACAACATCGCTATTGATATATTGCCGACTATGGCAGCACGATTGAAAAATAAACTTGGGATTGCAAGTCCTAAATCTGTAGCGTATGATGTATTGTTTGGTTGTCCGGGATGGGTTCAAGCCGTAATTCAAGCTGATTATTATATTCGATCTGGCGATGCAAAGAAAATACTGGTTGTTGGAGCAGATGTGCTCTCGCGTATATCAGATCCTCATGACAGGGATAGTATGATTTATGCAGATGGTGCAGGTGCAGCAATTATGGAGGCTCGTGAGAGTGATACTCCTGTTGGTGTAATTGGTCATAACTCACGCAGTGATGCCTTAGATTACGCTTATATGCTTCGTATGGGAGAATCTTATAATGCAGAGCTGGCAAAAAAAGGTGATTACTATCTCAAGATGAACGGCAGACGCTTGTATCAATATGCTCTTCAAAATGTACCAAAAACTCTTAAAGACGGTTTGGACAAATTAAATATGCATATATCAGAAGTGGATAAGGTTTTATTGCATCAAGCAAACGGTAAAATGGATGATGCTATACTTTACAGATTATTTAAACTTTATGGTATTGAAGATGTGCCCGAATCAATAATGCCAATGACAATTTCATGGCTTGGCAACTCTTCGGTGGCCACTGTGCCAACACTCTTAGACTTGCTTACACGCAAGGAGTTGGATGGTCACACTTTCAATAGCAATGATAATATTGTTCTCGCATCAGTAGGTGCCGGAATGAATATTAACAGTGTTGTATATAAGGTACCTTAATGAGAATGGCTAGGTTATTCCTTTTCTTTGTTAAGATATAGCCTATACATATTTGAGTCTCTTTTCTCGAATCCCATTTTAAGATACATACTATTAGCAGCCTCTCTCCATGGACGTGAAGAGAGGTCTACTTTTTCTGCACCTTTCTTCTGAGCCAGATTTATAGCATGCCACATTAAAGCAGTTGCAACACCTTTACCTCTTGCACTGTCGTCCACTATTACATCTTCTATCCACGTTTTAACTCCTGATGGTACCCAATAGAAGACCAGAGTAAGTGTTCCAAATATTTCAAATCCTTCTGTAGCAATAAATAGATAATTGTTCTCTGAACTTACTACTTTTTGAAGATCCTTCTTTGTAGGAATCCTATCTTTTTCCTTAGTTAATTCTGGGATGAGTTTTTCAAAAGCCGAAATGATTGTTTCATTTATATGAGTTACTCTTTCTATTTGCATTGTCTGTTTTTTTAGTGAAAAATAGTCTTGAAACAAAGATAGCAAAATATCTCGAAGAGGTTAACTCAGGATTTAGCTCTAAAATTATCTATTGCTTTTTTCACCGATCCATTCAGTAAAAGTAAGTTTTTAGCTTGTTCATAGCTAAGTGACAGTTCCTCAATAATCATTCTTGTTCCTCTGTCTACAAGCTTTTGGTTTGTGAGCTGCATATTTACCATACGGTTGCCTTTAACTCTACCTAATTTAATCATGGTAGTAGTTGTGATCATATTGAGAACCAACTTCTGAGCTGTGCCGGATTTCATTCTAGTACTGCCGGTAACATATTCAGGTCCGACAATGGGTTCAATCTTAATTTCAGCTTCATCGGCAACCGGAGAATTAGGGTTACAACTTATAGCAGCTGTAAGGATGCCGTTCTCACGGGCTTTGCGGAGGGCACCAATTACATAAGGTGTTGTTCCCGATGCTGCAATACCTACCAATGTATCATTGTTGTTGATTTTATACTTCAAAAGTTCTTCCCAGCCCCCGTATAAGTTGTCCTCTGCTGCTTCAACCGGGTTACGCAGAGCATTTTCGCCTCCGGCTATTAACCCTATCACATACGTATTGGGCATACCAAAGGTGGGAGGTATTTCTGATGCATCAAGTACCCCAAGTCTTCCGCTTGTTCCGGCACCTATATAAAAAAGCCTCCCACCACGTAGCATCCTGTCAATAATCCCTTCTACAAGTATTTCTATTTCGGGTATAGTTTTCTCTACCGCGATTGCTATTTTCTGATCCTCATTGTTTATATCTGTAAGGATTTCTAAAACAGATTTTTTCTCCAAATCATCATATAGAGATGTTTGTTCTGTTATTTTTTCAAATTTCATATATTTAGAATGTTATGTTCAAATTTATATTGGAATAAACCCCAAGTTTAGAATATTATTGATAAGCTTGATTCTCAGAATTTAATTTCTAAAGTATATTGCCGTGGAACTCCAAAAGGCCATCCATAGGAGATTTATCAATTTTACCAATCTTAATTCCCAAAGGTTCTGCTACCTCCTTTAATATGCTGTCATAATGCCACCCAATTGAACCTACAAAGTTTACGTTTAGTTCTTTGTAGTTATATTGCATAATATTTCTTTTCAGAAACTCGGTGAGGTTTTGAGCCACTATTTGTTTTATAGTTTCATCAGAAAGATGTTTTTTTATAAAAGGTGATAAGCTTGCTAAGAAACGGCTTGGAAATGGTTGTCGGTAAACTTTGTCAATAATTATTGCAGGAGTAAGTTCGTATTCTTCTAATAGCTGTTCTTTAAGTCCGGTTGTTAATTGATTCTTTAAGGCATCACCTATAAGTTTTTTTCCCATTGAAGCACCACTGCCTTCATCGCCAATAATAAATCCAAGTGGGGAAACTTGCTTTGTAATGTTTTCTCCATCCCATTCGCATGAGTTGCTGCCTGTTCCCAAGATGCATGCAATGCCGGCTTCGTGTCCGCACAAACTATGTGCTGCAGCTACTAGATCGCTGTTTACAACAATGTTTTCTGCAGGAAGTGATTGGTGTATCGCCTCTTTTACAATAGGTATATTGTCTGGAGTACATCCCGATCCATAGAAATATATTTCATCGATACTCCACTTTTTAAAAATGGGGTAGATATTTGACTTTATCTCGTCAGTAATTTCCTGTTGTTTCTGAAAAACGGGGCTAATTCCTTTACTTGATAGGCGTTCTAAAATTTCACTCCCATTTATCAAGTACCAGTCGGTTTTTGTTGCTCCGCTATCTGCTATTAATTTATTCAAATCTATAAGTTTTTGCGTTCCACTTTAAATTTTTATATAAATATTCCTTTTGTAAAGGATATAACCAAACAGCCAACATAGAGTTACGAAGAACAGTGCGTAAATAAGGGACCCAAAGTTTCCCGGAGCCCAAGGCTGAATGAGTACTCCATATAAAAAGGACTTTATTGTAATGGCTTCGCCCGCCCAAGTAATTCTTATTGTGGACAATAAAACGGCCATTACGCCGGCAAATACATATACGACAAGTGGATTTACTCCAAATGAATGAAAGAATCTACTCCATTTTTTCTTGTCGTTAATATCAATGATCCATATTAATAATCCTAAAAGTTGTGCTGCGAACCCCGTTGTTGTAAGCACAAATGTGGGGCTCCATATTTTTTTGTTAATAGGAGATCCGTATTGTAATAGTAACCCTGAGAATGCTAGAATCGTTCCCCAAATAAGTAGTTTTTCTACCCTTTTGTAGTTGTCTTTATTATCTATTATAAGTTTTCCAAAAAGTAAGCCTATTAACACATGAGCTATTGAAGGTATTGTACTCAGAAGTCCTTCCGGATCAAAAGCTATTCTTTCTCCCTCGGGCGTCCAATCTTTGTACATATGATCTGCGCCTAGTATTGCCCTATCTATTATAGATATTATATTCTGTTCGGATAAATCGAAACCGTTTCCAAATTGTAGTATTAAATGATAACCTAACAGTAAAATGCCTATAATCCATATTAGACCCCTTCCGCGCGTTATTAATGAAATAAGCGCAGCAAAACCATATGCAAGTGCCAATCTTTGCAATACACCTAGAATGCGAATGGTATCGAAGTGTGTAGCGGCTACTGAAAATGATTCTCCTGCTGCTAACCCTCGTGAGAATAATCCAAACCATCCGAGCGCCATACCAAGTAAAAATATTAGTATTGTACGGCGAACTACTTTCCATACTGCTGCCGCAGTAGGTTCAAAGTTGAATTTTCGGAGCGACATAAATGTTGAAACTCCCATTATAAACATAAAGAATGGGAATACCAGATCGGTTGGAGTCAGACCATGCCACGATGCATGTTTAAGGGGTGCATAGGCAGTGCTCCATGACCCGGGATTATTTACCATTATCATGCCGGCAATAGTGATTCCTCTTAATATATCGAGGGAAAGAAGCCTGCCACTTTGCTGTGGCGTTACGAGTTTGTTCATTGGACTATTTGTTCTTTAGAATATGTATTCAGTGGATGTTAAAAACGTGGATATTAGCGATAAAGATAATACTTTTTTGATTGTTTTTTAAAGTTATCTTCATCTTTAGTCCAGAAGGCTTGAATGTCTTCGAAACGATGATCTTTGGAGAACTCCAGTCTTATAAAGTCACTGCCACTCACTTTGTCAAACATATCGAAACGATTCTCTGGTGCATGATCAAATACTTTATGATCAGGATAAAGTTGTGCGGCAACCTCCATTACATGAAACTGAATGTCTGATAGTCTAACCTTAGAAAAGTTGGTAAGATGTACCTGTACTCCTTGAAAATCTTTTCCTTGTCCAAATGAATAATAAGGTTTCATGTGTATAGGTCTGAAAGTAACTCCGGGTAATCGTTTGGCATTGAGTGAACTCGCAAACTCTTCGGCTTTAATCCATTCGGCAGCAAACATTTCGAAAGGAAGAGTGTAACCTACGCCAATTGAGATGTAACCAAGTTCACCAAAAATACCCGATACCGGATAAAAGTAGGAAGAGTGTGCAAAAGGGATATGTGGAGAGGTAGGAACCCACGGTAAACCAGTGTCATCAAAATTCATCTTACGCCGCCATTTCTTCATCTTTACAACAGTAAGTTTGCAGGGATTATCCAGCATACCTTCACCGTTAATCATCTTTGCCAACTCTCCGCACGTCAATCCGTATATATATGGAATTTTTAATTGACTTACGAAAGAAATAAAGTCGTCCTCTACTATATTGCCTTCCACTTTTTGACCTCCTAAAGGGTTAGGTCGGTCAAGTACCATAAATTCTATATCGCTCTCACTTGCCGCTTCCATTGCAAGATACATTGTGGATATATAGGTATATGATCGGCACCCGATGTCTTGGATGTCATATATGAGTATGTCTAACCCATCAAGCATCTCAGCAGTAGGTTTTCGAGTTGAACCGTATAATGAATAAACTGTTACTCCAGTATTGGGGTCTTTGAAATCCGACACTTTATCTCCGGCATGAACATCTCCTCTCACACCATGTTCGGGTCCATATAATGCCACCAGCTCAACTCCAGGGGCTTCATGAAGTATGTCAATAGTGGATTTCAAATTATTATCTACACCTGTGGGGTTTGTAATAAGTCCAACCCGTTTGCCTTGCAGAGGTTTAAAGTTGTTATCTTTTAAAACTTCTATACCGGTTTTTACTTTAATTTTTTGTGCGTACGAGTACGAGCAGGATAATATTACAAAGACGGTTATTAAATAGATAGTTTTTCTCATTGTTCTTCTAATGTTTCAAGTTTGTTTTTCTTCTTGGCTTTACCAAAATCTTTATCAATTTTCATGAAAGGAATGATAAGTAGAGTAGGGATAGTTGCTATTATTATAAGTACAAAAAAGTCAACGTATCCAAGCTGCTCCTGAATCCAACCGGCTATCATACCGGGAAGCATCATTCCCAATGCCATGAATCCTGTACATATTGAGTAGTGTGCTGTTTTGTGTTCACCTTGTGCAAAGTAGATCATGTAGAGCATATATGCAGTAAACCCAAACCCATATCCAAACTGTTCAATAGCTACTGCAACGTTTACCCAAACAAAACTTTCAGGTTGATAAATTGCCATTAACAGGTATGCAGCATTTGGTAAAGTAATTGATAGCGCCATTGGCCAAAGCCAATATTTTAGACCATGGCGTGATACCATAATACCACCAATAATTCCTCCTAAAGTGAGCGCTATTACGCCTACTGTACCATATGCAATACCTGCATCTTGAGTAGATAATCCAATACCTCCTACATCTCGAGGGTCTAAAAGAAAGGGATAAGCCAGTTTTATTAACATAGCTTCTGCAAGTCTATAAAGTAAAATAAATGCGAGTGCCAAGCCAATTCCTTTTTTAGTAAAGAACGATACAAATGTATTTACAAACTCATTTAATATGTCTTTAGGGGTGTTGGCAGATTTTCCCGTATCACTTGTAGGGTAGGGTAATACGAAGCGATGATAAACAAAAAATGCAAGAAACAGCCCTGCCATTATGAAGAATGTAAGACTCCATGAGTAGGGTATATTGCCAGTAGATTTTTCAAGAAATCCTGCGAGGATTACAAGAAATCCCTGTCCTGTTATTGATGCAAGACGGTAAAATGTGCTTCTTATTCCTACAAAAAAAGATTGTTGTGAATCGTCTAGGGCAAGCATATAGAATCCATCGGCGGCAATATCATGTGTAGCAGAACTAAATGCCATTAACCAGAAAAAGGCAAGTGATGCCTGTACATAAAATGTGGTAGGAATAGTAAATGCGATTCCGGCCAGTCCTGCACCTATCAGTAATTGCATAGAAACTATCCACCACCTCTTTGTTTTTAAAATATCTACAAAGGGACTCCAAATAGGCTTTATTACCCACGGTAAATATAACCAACTTGTATAAAGCGCAATATCTGCGTTAGAAAGTCCTAAGCGTTTATACATGATAACAGAAATGGTCATAACAGCCACATAGGGTAAACCTTGCCCAAAATATAGTGTTGGCACCCATGTCCACGGATTGCGGAATGTTACTTTATTATTTAGCTTGTTCTTCATTTTTTGTAGTTAAAATCTTATATATTAAAACCCTACTTAAGAGAGTTGTATATATATAAAATAATGAATCAAAATCTGTTGTCTTAAATTTAGTATTTGGTCTTGATATCTGTTCCTGGAAAATAATGTTGTAGTATTTCGTCATATCTATGGCCTTTATCAGCCATCATAGCTGCGCCAATCTGGCATAATCCGACTCCATGCCCCCAACCTGCACCGATGAGTACAAATTTTTGAGGTATTCCTTCATCATCTTCATCCAAAACATCGACAGTGAATGCCGAGCTGTATAAATGAGATTTTGATAGAGCTCGCCTTATTACCAACTCCTTACCTATACTTAACACTTTTTTTGTACCCACAATTTTTAAACGAGTAATACGTCCTGAAGATCCTCTTTCTAATGGTTCAAGATCAATTATATTACCAAAATCAATTCCTAAACGATCATTAATTAATTCAGATATTTCTTTTTGAGAATAAGTTACTTTCCATCTATAGAAATCAACTGTTTCTTGGTCGTAGTCATTAAGAATCTGCTTAAGGACGTTGGAGTCCTGTGTATTACAAAAAGCATCCGGAGAAGTCCTTATCCAATTCTCGGCATCCTCTTCGTTGCAAAGATCGGGAATCGGGTGACCGCTAAAGTTATCCGGCTTTGCTTGAAGATATGGATGTATAATTGGTTCCCAAACATTTTCAAAGGTCTCCATCATTCCACCGCAACATTTAGAATATCGTGCATCACAAATTGAGCCTTTATAACTAACTACTTTACCAATGGTTTCATCAAGCACTCTGTTCACCAATTCTGTTTTTTGTCTAGTAACACCCTGATAGCGTTGACAGTGATCGTCTGCACACACATCAAAATGCTCATGGTCTTCACGGTCGTACCATTTAATTATTTCTGTAGAGGTAACAATTGAGCTATCATGTTTGCTTTCTTTTTTTTCTTGCGACCTGTTATTTAATATTTGAGCTAATAACCAGCTTCGAGATATAATTGCATGCGCTTTTAGAAGATGTTCAGAGCTAGTTGAGCTCATTTCTGATGATATTACACTCTTTAAATAATCTTCTAGAGAAACGATGTTAATTGCAGTTATTGCTTCATCTCTTTCTTCAGATTTATCTTCACTTTCTGTTAATATAAACTTTAAACCACCCAGGAACTGCTGATCTTCTTTCCTTTCCCAGTGAAATTCAACTCCTATAATAACATCTTTAAGTTTAAATTGGTCGCTATGAAGTTGGTCTGATTCAAATGTTAGTTCTTCATAACTCTCTCCATTAAAGTATATTTTCTGATTCTTAATTCTTACAGAATATTCTCCCGGAGGAATCAGATTTCCTTTTAATTTATAAGACGTAAGTAATGAAAAATTGATGATTTTCTGCTTCTGTAATATTCCCACATGAATTAGAGGTTCACTCATCTCAAATTCTTTCTCGCCTGAAGTTCCCATGTTCTTATTCTATCTTTATAAAGGTTATGATTGTTCATCTTAACAACATCAAGTGATGCATCAGAGTTGTCTTCCCAACGACGACATAAGTATAAAATATCGTATATTCTACCAATTTGATAATTACGAGAAATATTTAAACCTACTGCGTAATCTTCTCCATAGCTGGTGTTTGGTAACTTTACATTACGAAGCACAGGTGTGTAAAACGCCCTTGGTGCACCTAGACCATTTATTCTTAAAGCATTATTACGGCCATTCTCCGGAGTCCACTCTCTATGGTCAATAATGCCGGGAGGTATCATTTCCAGTTCGAAGTTAGTCATTTGGTAGGTTCCTACAACCATAGCACAGTTTTGTTCGTAAAATGCATTTACTATTTTTTGCAATGTGTCTTCTCCACTGTATATATCGTCGCTGTCCAACTGTACAGTAAATTTGCCGCATTTTTCGTGATGTACACCATAGTTCCAACAACCACCTATACCGAGATCATCTCTTTCAGGGACTAAATGAATTATTCTATCATCTTTAAATTCTTTAATAGCCTCGGTTGTGCCATCAGTTGAATGGTTGTCTACAATTATAAGATTAAATTTAAAGTCGGTTTTTTGTTTCAAAACTGATGAAATAGCATCTTTGACTGTCTTAATACGGTTTCGGACAGGGATTATCACAGATGCTTCATATTCAAAGTTTCCCATATTAAATTCAATTGGATCAAACTCCGGTTTAAGGTATGCACCTACTTCTTTAAGGTGTTGTGTACATGCCTGTTCCATCTCTATTTGAACTTGACGGTTTTTGGGATCTACATAATCAAATATTTTTTGTCCCGAGTCTCTGGTATCATGCTCTATCTCTGTATACAAGTATTCATTGATATGAACTAGAGCGTTTTTCTGAGAAACTCTTAAGCGCAAATCATACATACCTGCATATTTGTACTCATCGGATTTCATCCTTTTTGCTGCTCTTTTAAGCGATTTCGAATTGAACATCAATACCGAGCCAAAATTGAAATCATCCCTCAAACTGCCCTCTTGATAATCAATTACAGGGTGATTCTGCTTCTTATTGTTTGATACAGCATAATAATCGGAGTATACCATTCCGGCACCACTATCTTCGGCTATTTGTACCATCCTTTCGAATGCAAAATAACCGGGTTTCAATTGAGTTGATTTGATGTAAATAAGCGTATAATCGCTTTTGGATTTTTGAGCTATTGCTTTAATTGTATTAGTGCTATTAAGAGTATCAATCTCTATGTTTTTACACCCTTTTATTTTATCTTTCGTATTTGGAGGTGTCAAAAGATATATTTTGTTTATTGACTCTGTGTTCTGTAACTCTGCTACTGTTTTCTCTGCCTGTTTGGGTTCAGAGAAAAGTATAAATGCATTAATCTTTTTCATATAGATATGTTTCTAAGTTATTTAGATAAGTGATCATCAAAGGTCACCATTATATTTTCAATAAGTTTATTTATGTCATTCTGTTCAGTAATTGATTCAATAGGGAAACCCAGAATACAGCTTTTATAAACATCACCTTTATACAAAATACCTGCACTTAGATTGTTTTCAGAATATCTAAAAACAGTAAATGCATTTTTATTTGCAGGTTCAATTGCATCCGGATTTTCAACCACATAACCTTTACTATTGAGCGTATTAAAGTAATTGAAATTGCCGTTGATTGATTGGAAAGGTGAAGGTACTGATTTTATTTTACCTGCAACTCCTCCATAGTTATTTCTCCATTGATATTTAAGTGTATTTTTTGCCCAATCTCTATCTTCTTTGTCTGCTAAGGGATTGTCCCAAAAATCTGTGCCAATAAAAGCTCCACTAACTATTATGTTGCCCCCGTTGTCACAAAAGTTCGTTATTAATTGTTGATTCATCCTTGAGAATGTTTTAAATACAGCCGGTTTAGCTCCACGAGCAACTACCCATTCGCGTTGTTTACCAAGTATCCAATCAACTGTCTCATAATTCATTAATTTAACTGACCCGGATTCAACTGCACTTGCTGAGCTTGAAACAAATGAGTAACCCGCTTTTGCGAAAGCGGTTCCGTGAACATAGGGGTAATCAAACGTATTTCCGGCAATCTTGGTGGTTTCATAGTTTGCAGAACTATCCCCAAACCCCGAAGAATCATCGTCCATCCATGGAATTACTCTTCTGTATTCATTCATTTGACCTATAAAATGATAGTCTGCGATATACGGTACCCCATTATCAAATCTCCCCGCAAATCCCGCAATACTATCTTCAGAAGTAGTGAAACTAAAAGGAGCAGAAATTCTAGTAAACCCGTTCACTATTAAAACTTCTCCTTTTTGCTCAGATTTTCTACAAACCGATAATATTTCAGAAGGGATACTTATACCACCATCATTCATGGCAGTAATTTTAAAACTATAGATGTGGTCTTTTTTTATATCAGCTGTATAATTATTGGTGTTGACTAAAGTACCATTATCAAAACCACCATTATCTACACGTGTATAAACAATATACTTTGTAGGAAAAGCAGTTGGTTCAGATTCATCAATTGTAGGGTTCCAGTTTAGTCTTACATCTGTTTCACTTGAGAACGTTGCGCTAAAATCCCTTACAGGCAGTGGTTGCACTACAAAAGACCTGTTATATTGTGTAGCGATAAATTTAAGCATACCCTTATAAATAGACCTGCTCACCAAAAAACGGAAAGTAGGATCAAGGCCATAGCGCATATCGGCAAAATTCTGATGCGAAAGTAATTCAAGTAACATCGTTGGCACGTTGGGCATCCTTGCTTCTGCATATGATCTATTCCAAAGATGGCGTCGTGTCCAATTAGGTTCAAATTCCCTGCGAATATCGTCAACAATTTCATCCATTATCAACTCAGTCAAATCACGTGATGCCCACCTTGATTTACCATTTTCAAATACTCCATCGTTAAATTTTGTCATATAAATACCAAGGGTACCCACAATGGTATCACCCCAAAACGTGCCTGCGTCAGTGTGAAAAGCAAAAGCCAAATCAAGAGGGATATTTAACCCCTTTTCATCAGGCAAAACAGAAGATCCTCCTGCCAACCAATTAACCCAAGCTCCTCTGCTTGCATAATCATCTACATAATCATTTTTACTTTCATTTTTATTGTAGATAGAATCAGGTACTCCAGCCCACTGCATCCAGTAGCGGGCACCCTCTGTATATCTTGGATATCCGCTTACTTCAGGAGAATACTCTATAAAAGAACTATCAGTCATTCGGGCCATATTCCCCATTCCTCCACCTATCTTTACAGCATCTGCAGTTACAATTCTACCTGCTTTTTTGCTTTTATTGGAGAGTGTAATTTTATTCTCAGCATCGGGTTCAAAATCAAAATAATCTAGAAAGATCCATGTGCTGCCACCCATTTGCTGATTCACTTTAAAGTCGGTTTTACCACCTGAGTGATAAACACTATACATAGCGTCATCACTGCTGTTGTTCAAAGTTTGATAAGAGATATAAACACCATATTTACCTTTCTTAGGTATCGTCGGAATCCACTCAGCTATGCTTTCGTCACCTCGTGAGATCGTTTTAATTTGCCTAGCTTTGCCCATATTGAAAGGATTTTCCCCGTCAGTATAAGACTCTTTTGGGTTAGCAAATCCACCTGAATTGCTTTCATTCCATGACTCTTTTCCGTTAGATTCTCTGTAAATACCTGAGCTGTTGCCTTCTCTGTCGATAATGACTTCCTCCGTGTTATAATCTCGTTCTCTTGGTAAAAGCACATTTGCACCTGCATTCTCGAGCATGGGAACCAAAAACGGTACCACATAACTCTGTGTATAAAGATCTTCTACTGTTTGGAAGATTCGTGCTCTTTGCCATTCCCAACGTCCCAGTTTCTGTTCAAAATACCAACCGTGACTTTGCCAAAGTGCAATGTGATTGTTTTGTAGCCCTTTATCGAAAGACTCAACGGGTTTAGAAATGTTTTTTACAAGTGGAGTTTTTACTTTATGAGATATTATACGATTTTTATCAAGATGCTTGTCGCGATGAAAATTAGGAACAAGATGACTAATTTCTTCACCATCGGAGAGTACTCTAATCAGATATTTTTTATGTTCCGTAGGAAGATGATAACGTACACTATCATAAACTAATCTTACAGTAGTCTCTCTCATTGGAAGATAAGACAATGTAAGATTCGTGTGAAACTCTATACTCTTCCTACGGTCGTTCACCTCAATGCTGTCAACTGTGACCCTCCCCGGGCGCAACATTGTCTCCCAGTATATGTTTGTTAACGAATTACCTAAACTGTGTTTTAATGAATCCACCTGTATATCTTGCGAAAACAAAGCTATGGACATGAATAGAATACATGTAGTTATTAAGGCTCGTGTGTTTATTGCAGGCAGCATGGGTAGGGTTGTATTGATTATTTTCTTTCTACTAAATCAGACAGTTCACTTTCTTTGTTATCCTTATTTAAATTAGTAACTACATAGTGTCCATTAGAACTAATTTGAATAGATGAATCTTCTGTAATTGCTATAACAACAGCCTCTTTTTTCAAATCAGCAGTATGATAAACAACCGACCTTACGTCTCCGGATTTATTCCATTTCAACTCATTATTTTCAATTCGTACATTCTGCGGTTTAGCAGGCAGTGACGCTACTTCTCTGCCTAGGAATGGTATGACAGCTTTGTTCTTATATATTGTAGCCAGCCTATCTGTTATGCCAATAGGATTGAATAACACATATCTTGCGCTATACATAGCATTGCCCAACACCTTTTGATTCCTTTTTGTCATATCAAATTGCCGTTGAAGTTCCAAAGTATTTTGAAAAGCTGCCGGAGCAGCCGGGTCTCCAAACCTGTAATATCCATGACCTATCATAACATCTGCTTCATAGCTAAATTGAGACCACCAACTTAAATTTGTTTGAAAATCGTTGTATGGATTACCAATTTCCTGATAAAGTTGAGGCATAATTACATCAACCCAACCTTCTCTGCCCCATTTTGAAACATCGGCAAAAAGTGTGTTCAGGTTGTAAGTGTGACTGGCAGCAGGAGATATAGTAAATACTACTTCAGGCTTATTAGCAACAATTACATCATGTACAGCTTTTATTGCTTTATCAACATTGGCACGTCTGAAGTCTTCTATAGCATTATACTCCGATCCGTACTTCTGAAAATCTTCTGCATCGGATACCATTGTCCCTGCCGAAGATGGATCGGGATAAAAATAATCGTCGAAGTGCAATCCATCAACATCATATTTTGTGATCAAATCCTTTACAATATCTGACAACCTCTGTCTTACTTCGGGTAGAGCAGGATTATATATTTGTATTTTCTCATGACTCATAACCCACTCTGGTTTAACAGAACTATGCAGTTGTGGATATGGTGTGCTATTATTTGCACGTGTTGCTATGCGATAGGGATTCATCCAGGCATGAAATTCAATATCTCTTGCATGTGCTTCTTCAATCATAAACTGAAGAACATCATATCCCGGGTCTTGGCCTCTGGTGCCTGTTATTGCAGAACTCCAAGGCTCGTAGGGTGAATTGTAAAATGCGTCACCCATAGGTTTTATTTGAACAATAACTGCATTTATATTCAATTCTTTAAACTTGTCAAGGTACTGTATGTATTGATCCTTTTGAGGATTAATATCAAACTTATTCATAGGCCAGTCTAACCCCCATGCTGTTGTGATCCAAACTGATCTCATTTCCTTCTTCGGAAGTATCATTGATGTTTCGGTTGGAGGTGGCTCATTTCCGTTTCCGTTATCATCATCATCAATTATTGGTACATCATCATTACAAGAAATGACAAATACGATACTTATGATAAGGAAAAATATATAGGATAATCTTTTCTTTTTAATCTGAATCATATTATAATAGAATGTAAATGTTAAAAGAAAAATAACTTTGCCAGAAACATTTCCGGCAAAGTTATTTGATTATTAAAAACTATTATCAATCATCTAAAGTTTTCTTTGGAAACTCAGCTATCACGAAACCGGCATCATTAGATGCACCAAATAACAACAGTTTGTCATCATTTCCTTCGTCATCTTTGATAACATGCCAATCTGCTCTTGTTGATGCCGCTGTGTTTTGAGGCCCAAGCAACGAATGTTGAAAAAGAGGGGTTTTATTACCTGCTTCAAATATCTCTAAAGCTTCTGTAATAGTTGCACCTCTTGTGATGTCATACAGATACATTGCGACATGATCTGCTGCACCACCACGATGTCCGGTTACAGTTAGCAAATATCTCTCACCATTAAAGAACACAACTTTTGGATCCAGTGTCCCAATAGGCACTGAAGTTCTTGCCATTGTATACGAAACAACAGCGTCTGCATTAGTTAACATAATAGGACCTTCATGACCTGTTAAAAGAAATTCTTCAGAATTGCCAATTTGATTCATATTCATAAATGCTCCCATCCCCGCTTGTGTTTGAAGAACTTTCGGCTCAGTGATTTGAGTGAAATTAGTTACTTTTAATCTAAGTATTTGAGTAACCGCATTATCTCCAAAAAACATATAGCCATTTCCATTTTCATCTATGCTTAAAGACATATTATCACCATGTCGGGCTCCTGCTCCTTCAATCTCAGCCTTATTTATATTAGCAATTACTTCAGGTGCTTGTGAAGGGTCTGTCCAATGATAAATTTTAAATGGAGATACTAATCCCGCGGAAAGATTCGCTATATATGTGTGACCGTGCGCTTGAGCACCAACATTCACCGTTAATGTACCCCCTTCAACTCCTGTAGAATTCAGTGTTATAGGATTAATAACATCGTTTCTTAAATCTTCCAATCTTAAAAGATGAGAACCCATTTCATGTCTTGTTACTACAAGTACATGTTCGCCATCAAAGCCGGCACCTCTTGTGAGTGATGAAACAAATGTCGGATATAAAGTCCCGTTATTACTGTGATCAAACATTATAGGATTCTCAAAATTGGCACCATATACCGGTACATTTAATCTCAATGTAACAAAATACTCCCTGAATCTAGGGGCGTTTATAACTTTTATTACAATCGTTTCGGAATCCTGTCCTTCTTCATATGTAAATTCATAATTATCTTGGTCCAGAATTGAACCGTCAGATAACTCAGCCTCAAAACGAATTGCCGAAACATCTGTATTCGGATCTATTCTAGGGAAAGTTACAGTTTTGGTGTTTTCATTAACAACACCTTCAACTACTGTATTGCCATCAGCTCCGGCATTTAAAATTTTTATTGATCTTAGTACAGTCTCATTTTGAGATTCAACATTTGAAGGGAAATCATCTGCGCAAGAAAAAAGAAACATTGCAGAGACTGATATCGAGATGAATATCCCTATTATTTTGGATATATATACTGTTTTCATTTCAATTGTTTTAGATTAATTAGTTTTGTGGCCATCCTTCAGTTTGTTCAAGAACGTATCCTCTATTTGCATAATCGTCTATCTGCGTTCTTCCCACAGGAGCAAGATATGGATTCACATTAACCTGGTTTATAAACGGCTGTCGTCCATTAGTTGATGGACTTCTATAGAAACCAACCATTTGTGAATTATTGCTACCATTGTAAATAACACGCTCATCGTCTAATTTCAAAACAGAGAAACCAGAATTGGCAGGAATCAATTCACCCGGCAATTCTTCAGGGAAGTTTACCCATCCACCGTGTAGTAAATCAATGTTCTCATCTGTATCCATGTACTCAAGCTTACCCCATCTGTTAAGATCTGCTATTCTTGAGTGCTCAAAAGCAAATTCCATTCTTCTTTCTCTTCTTATTTCCCACATTAAAGCAGAAACTTCAGGATCTCTTTCGGGATCGGCGGGGAGATCTGATAACAATAGAGGAGCAGTTTTTGTGACACCCATTTCTATAGCTTCGGGAGCAATTGGACGATCTCTTATCTCGTTGATAGTTTTATCCAAATCATCCTGAGTAACGGCAGGCCCACCCAACGATTGAAGCTCGCTTTTTGCTTCTATCCAATTTAATAGCACTTCGGCATAACGCATTACCGGATAATCGGTACGGTTATTTGTACTTGTAAATTCTACAGGAGGAGCATTGCCTTCTTCAACAGATTTTGCAACACTTCTTGGAAGAAACTTATTAATATACCAGAAAGAACCTCTGTTTCTTGTCCATGGCTTATCAAAAAATGTAGCTTCCAACCTTGGATCTCGAGTTTTAATCATATTCTCAAGCTCAAAATTATTAGCATTATCAAGATCTGAGTTTTGCCAAACTTCACCATCGTTACAGATGAAAGATTTTATAAAATCGGCAGTAGCACCAAAATTTATAGATTCAGCTAAATTGTTATAAGATAAAACACTGTGTGTTATCCCAACAGCAGGATCATAGTGGCGATACATAACCACATCCGGATTCCCTTTTAGATCTTCAGATATAAACAGGTTTCTAAATTCTGTAACTATTTCGTATCTTCCACTATTAATTACATAATCTCCAGCAGTAACAGCTAGCTCAATAAATTTCTCTGCACGTGTCGGATCGTTATAATAATATTTTTGCCATGTTCCTTCATAGAGCGCAAGTCGGGAAATGTAAGCAGCTACTACGTATCTGTTTACATTCATCTCGCCATCATTTACCCTCACATTTTCAAAAGCGAATACGAGATCATCATAAACTGCGTCCATTACTTCGTTGCGAGGTGTTCTGGGTTTATAAAGATCGTCTAAGTCAGTATCAGAAATTACGTGATCGTAGTATGGAACATCACCATATGCTAAAACCAGCTCAGTGTATCTAAAAGCTCTAAAGAACCGTCCAATACCCATCCAGTGGTTATATTGCTCTTCGGTAAGGATATCACCCATTCTTCCCTCAATTCTCTCAATCATTATATTTATTGATCTTATGAGAGACATATTCCAAATTTGGCTATTAGGAATAGAGCGGGTAAAATTGCCTTGATTTCCATTATGAACAACATCATCACTAAAAGTAAAACCGTTAATTGGAGAGGCTGTATTGGCCCAAGCCGATCCATAACCTACAAAAAAAGTTGGGTAATACTTATTAGCATACAAACGTACATTCTGTTCATTAGTCCAGGCAGTTTCATCATTCTCCTGCGTTAATGGGGGCCTATCTAGGAAGTCATCACAACCTACAATAGTTAAGATAGAAATAGAGAATATTATAAGTAAATATTTATATAATTTCATTTTCTTGCAATTTAAAGTTTTGATTATAAACTAATTTGAATACCTACAGATGCCGATTTGAAAGTTGGATTTGAAGTACCTGTACGTCCGAGATTATAATTCCCTCCGGTCAGAAGCATTGAATGCCCTGAAATGGCTTCGGGATCAATCGGTAGTCCTCTTAGATTATCAAATGTGAAGAAGTTTTCAAAAGTCAAATATAATCGTGCATTAGAAAGATGCAAATGATCTAGTACATTGCTTGGCAATGTGTATCCAACAGTAATATTCTTAAGCTTAAAATAAGCCATATTAAGCATATACTTAGTTTGAGGTCTCATAACGAACCCTGAGTTTGCACCGTCAAGATTCCATGCACGTGGATAGAAAGCATCTGTTCTGTCTTCCTTCCAGAAGTTCTCTGCAATTGCTTGAGGCATTGCACCATCTTTAACATGAAAACCCGGTATTGCCAATTGTCCTGCTCCCCAAATCTTTCTTTTTCCTATACCTTGGAAAAACAAAGAAGCGTCAAATCCCTTATAATCAGCACCTACACGAAGTCCATACTCATATCTAGGAGTGGAGTTCCCTATAACAACCTGATCACCTGGATCACCAAATGTTCCTCTTCCTGGGGTAATATATCCGTCTCCGTTTACATCAACAAATTTAACGTCTCCCGGGCTAATTAATAACACCTGATTACCATCTTCAAAATATGTTTGGTATATCGGATTATCACCGGCTAGCATATTAGTTCTTTTGGCAGTTCCTTCCCATACAATAACAGTCTGTCTTATATTTCCGGCATCATCGTATACAAAATCATCTTTTTGATACAATCTATCCGTTACGTAACCATAAATATCACCATACCTTCTACCGGTTGCGAAACTGTTTGAAAGAAGTCTGTTTTCTGCCGGAATATTCCAGTCAGCACCTTTCGTAATATCTGTTATAGCATCTGCTAAATTGGCAGTAAGATTGATTCCTATTCCATTACTAAATCTGTGGCCAAAATCAACAGCTACCTCCCAACCTTTAGTTCTTAGATTACCAAAATTACCTTGTGGCGCGCTAGCTCCATACGTTGCCGGAACAGCTTCACCCGAAATAATCATATTCTTTGTGTCTCTTCTAAACCATTCGAAAGTAACACCCAGCTGATTTCTAAAAAACCTCATGTCCAAACCTAAGTTAAGAGTCTCAATATCCTGCCAAGTAATACCTGCAGAAATAGGATTGGGAGTAGTCATTTGAAAATATTGATTACCATCGGCCGACAACCATGCGTTCTTTTCAATATTCATCGTAGCCAAGTACAACGCATTTGATACAGATTGGTCACCGATAGAACCCCATGAAGCTCTAATCTTTGTAAAACTTAGTATGGGATCCAGTGGCTGCATGAAAGTTTCGTTAGAAAGCACCCAACCTCCCGAGAAAGAAGGATACCAACGCCACCTTAGATGGCTTGGAAATTTAGATGTTGCATCATAACGAATATTTGCTTCGAGTAGATATTTATCCAAAAACGAATAGTTCACTCTACTAAACACACCAAGTTGTGAATCCCAGTTAGCTCCACCTCCAACTGTTTCAGTACCCACAGCAAAATTGAATTGTGGATTATTTTCATTTATAAGCTCTGATTTATTTGACCAATGGCTATCCCATTCATAACTTTCAATGTTAGTACCCACCATAAACTTAAACTGATGCATATCCATCAAATTTAAATTATAGTTTGTATAAGCATTTATGGTATGTTTTTCTGAAACGAAAGAAGATTGATAGAAATATGTTTGATCTTCAGTAACATAATTTACATATGGGAAACGGAAACCCGGCATCCCACCCGTATCAGTAATATTACCTTCCTCATCCACATAAATCCTATCGCCATCTTCGTTGTTCCAAGCAACTGGCGTGTACCAAGGCTCACGTCCACCAAAAGTTGGTCTAGAACGTGTAGTCTTATTCAATTGAGTGCTAAATGCATAATCAACATGCATATCCCAATTGCTTGTGAAATCGATGGTAGTACCCAAATTTAAATTTGTATATCGATTGCCTAGTACTGTTGTATGAGCATTTTTAGTATCGAAATATGGATCCCTAACTTCTTCTCCATTTTCTAAAGCACCCGTTGGAAACAGACGGCTCCATCTATAAAGATATAACCATGGGTCTGCAACGTAACCAGTAGCAGAGTTAGGATGTCTTTTTGTAGCATCCGTAAACATTGCACCTCCTCTAACGGTGAGAAAATCTGTAACTTTTGTAGAGACGTTAAGATTGGCAGTGTACCGTTGATAATCGTCGTGTACAGCAGGTTTCATCATTCCTTCTTGTCCTAAATAACCCAAGCTCATAGTATACTGAGTGTCACCGCTTCTACCATTAAGAGAAAGATTATGAGTTTGAGAGAAAGCAGAATTCTTAATCATAGCTTGAACGGGATCATATAACCTATAACCAAATTTATCTACTCCATCAAAAATATAATCTCTTCCATATAACACGGGATCATCATATCTAACGCTATTACCATACTTCTGCTGCCATTCTTTTATCTTCTCGAAGCTATCACGGTTTACGCGCCAAAAACCACCCGCAGGGCCTCCTGCTTTCATATTTTCGTGAGCTTCAAGCGTGTATTCCAAGCCGTCAATACCGGCTATTTCAATATCTCTAAATGGTTGTTGCCATGATAAAATACTAGAATAGCTTACTTCAGTCTTTTCTGTTGAAGCTCCTTTTTTGGTAGTTATTAATATAACTCCAAAAGCAGCTTTAGCTCCATATATAGAACTTGCTGCAGCATCTTTAAGTACCGAGATAGACTCAATATCATTTGGATTAATCATTTGTATGCTGGGAATCTCCACGTTATCCACAAGAATTAATGGATTACTTGAACCTACAATAGATCCGATCTGTCCTCTAATTTTCATAATTGGATCTGATCCTACCTCGCCACTTGGCACAACTACCGAAAGCCCAGGAACTGCTCCTTGAAGTCCACGACCAACATCTGCAATAGGTCTGCTACCCATTGCGTCCTCTACATTTACAGTAGAAATAGCACCGGTAAGATTCTCTTTCCTTTGCGTACCGAAACCAACAACTACCACTTCTTCAAGCGCCTGCATATCTTCCATAAGGGTGATATTAAAAGTAGTTTGTCCTGCAGTATTTATAGTTTGATTCAGGTATCCAATGTATGAAATCGAGATTGAAGCATTATTTGCAACATCTAACCTAAAGTTACCATCAATGTCAGTTACCGTACCATGTGTTGTTCCAACTTCAATAATATTAGCACCGATAATAGGTTCATTATTTGCATCTACTACCATACCGGTTATTGTTTTTCTTGCTTGTTGTGCAACTTCTACTATAGAGCTCGCGGCAGACGTTACAGCATCTTTGCTTTCAGGAGATTTAGAAATTGTAATCTGTCGGTTTACAATTGAATAGATGAGGTTAGTCTTATCCAATAGTACATCCATAGTCTCATCTATAGATTTATCGCTAATCTCAATATCCACCTTCGTGGATAGCTCGCTTTCAGTATTATCCATTATTAAAAATAGATAATCGCTATTTCTCTCGATTTCACGAAACGCTTCCTTTATAGTAACTGATTTTAATTCCACTGTTACTGATGTCGATTGAGAATAACTTATCTCTGCCGACACGGAAAAAACAAATAACAAAGTCAATAAAATGTATAACTTCATGATTTTTATAAACTTATTGTCTTTTTTCGTGATAAATTGTTTACAGTATTGCTTTTCTTGCATATCTTTGTAATTGAATTTTTAATTTGTTACCAATAAATTATGATTCACTTTAAGTCGGGAGGTGTGGGGACACTAACCGACTTTCTTTTTCTTTATTCACTTTAACTGCCTTCATTCATACGCTTAATTTTAAAGTTAAAAATATTATTCATCACACTTTTTTAATATATTATTCATAAATTGTTATCCTATTATCATTTTGTTCATAATCAAGAAAAGTCATTTTTGAAAAAGCTTCAAGCACATCATTCAAATTGTCAGATAAGAACAGTTTTCCTGAGCAGGTTCTGGTATAAAAATCCAAATCGTTGTTGAATTTAAATTCAATATTATAATACCTGCTTATTTTTTTCATGACATCGTTTAATGGCGCTTTGTTTAATTCCATATATCCGCTTTTCCAGCTAATGTATTCCGAAACATTTACTATTTCATGGCTGATTTCTCCATCACTTATCAACGCCATTTCATTAGGATTTAAAATAAGTGATCTCTCTTTATTTTCAACAGCAACTTTTCCACTAACCAACACTACTGACTCTATAATATCTTCAGTATATGATGATACATTAAATGAAGTACCGTAAACATGAATCCGAGAGCGAGGTGTGCGAACTATAAAAGGTTTATTATTATCTGGTTGAACTTCAATAAAAGCTTCACCCTCTACTATAATTTCTCTTTTATTACCAATGAATCTAGCAGGAAACTCCATTTTGGTACCGGAGTTTAAATGAACTGTAGATCCATCAGATAATACAATCGATGTTCTCTTTCCATAAGGAACGGAAAGAATATTATTCTCAACATCAATAGTATGACTTGACTGCTCGGTTCCATCTTCACTAATAATGGTTGAGTTTTCTTTTGCTGAAACAACCAAAGTAGAGTTATTTTTAAGTTTAAGAGTTTTGCCACCACTTGAAAGAAGAACGTTATCGTCATCCATAACGCTACCTATGGTTGCAAATTCAGACTCATATAAAGATTTATTACTATTTTGAAGATATAAAGCGGTAATAAATGCAATAATAAATATTGCTGCTGCTGAATATCTGCAAAATAATATAAATTGTTTGTGTTTTAAAACCTTCTTTCTATCATTAGCTTTCTGATGAATTAATCCAATATTAGAAGAATCTATTTCGTTAGAAAAACCTTTTTGCAGTTGTATCTTCTCGAACTCCTCAATTGCTTTATTTAATAAAAGACTCTTGTTTTTATTTTTAGCACTGTAGTCCTTCCAATACGAGTCCAGTTCATCCGTTGGGTTTAGTCTCCAATAGATAAACAATTCATCGTTTAGTAATTCTCTATACTTATATTCTTGGTTCATTTTCTGCCTTTAATAGACAGACTATAATATGGAACAAAACAGGACACATTTAAGGCAAGTTAACATAATATAGTTAAAAAGATAGATCGAAATGATTTTAAATTCGCACTTGAATCTTTTTTGATTTTTTTTAATGCGCGGTTAAAAGATTTCCTAACAGCTTCAGGTGAACTGTCGAAAATAGTAGCGATTTCGTTAAATGAAAGGTTAAGCTTATAATGAAAGTGAATAATTTTCCTTTGTTTAGCAGAGATGTGCTTAAGTGATTCTCTTATTTCTTGGACTAGTTGTTTTTCATTTTCATTTTTAATTATTGCCTCAATTATTGAATCATCACCGTCAAAAACAGCTTCTTCATGACTAAGTTTTTGCACCTTTCTTTCTTTATTATGAAAATCGAATAATCTATTCCTCAAAGAATTTAGCAAATAAAACTCTATGTTCTTGACATAAGACAGTTTGTTTTTTGAAAGCAATATTTTTATAAAAACATCTTGAACGGCATCTTCTACAGAGTTTCTATCAAAACCAATCTTTAGTCCATAGCTAAGCATTTCATTGTAGTAGTATTGATACAACTCTGAAAAAGCATTTTCGTCATCATTTAAAAATTGTTGCCATAAGTTTAGCCCCATTTTTAATTGTGTGTTTTAATTTTTGTAAACCTTTATGGTAAATTTAACAGGTGTAAATGTAATAAAACTATATTAAGGGGCAAAATAATTTCTAATCAAATGGTCTTATTATAGATTAAGAAAGTATGATCAAATTTGTTTCTCTCATCAGCCTTATGATATTCGCTTTTTTCCACGCTCCAATTCTCTAGATCAATATCAGGAAAATATGTATCTACATCATCAAAAACATGATGAATGCGAGTTAGATATAATTTGTTGGCATAATGCATTGTAGAATTGTATAATCTGCCGCCACCTATAATAAACACTTTTTCTTCATCTTTACATTTTTGGAATGCCTCTTCTATAGACCTTACAACTATACAACCTGGGTATTTTTTTTCTTCATCAGAAGTAATTACAATATTCGTACGGTTGGGGAGTGCACCTTTTGGCAAAGATTCAAAAGTGTTTCTTCCCATAATTATAGAATGGTTAGTTGTTACAGTTTTGAAATGCTTAAGATCATTAGGAAGATGACATAGTAGACCTCCATCTCTTCCAATACCATTGTTTTCATCAACAACTACAACAATTGCAATTTCATTGGGGATATTCATTATACCGATACCTTTCCTTTAATATGTGGATGAGGATTATAATTTACAAGTTCAAAATCTTCGAACTTAAAACTGAAAATATCTTTCACATCGGGATTTATTTTCATCTCCGGCAATTCGCGAGTGTCGCGTGACAATTGCAAATTTACCTGATCCAAATGATTTAAATAAATATGAGCGTCACCAAAAGTGTGAACAAAGTCACCCTCCTCGAGTCCTGTAACTTGTGCCATTATTTTTAGAAGTAATGCGTATGATGCAATATTGAACGGTACTCCAAGAAAAATGTCGGCACTTCTCTGATAAAGTTGCAAGCTCAACTTTCCTTCTGCTACATAAAATTGAAAAAATGCATGGCAGGGTGGAAGCTTCATACTAGGAATATCTGCAACATTCCATGAGCTAACAATTAAACGTCGAGAGTCAGGATTTCTCTTTATAGTTTCAATTATTTGCGCAATTTGGTCTATGCTGCCGCCTTTATAATCAGGCCATGAGCGCCATTGTGAACCATAAATAGGACCAAGATTACCATTTTCATCTGCCCACTCATCCCATATCTTCACCCCGTTATCATTAAGATACTTTATATTCGTGTCTCCATTAAGAAACCACAGAAGTTCGTATATAATAGATTTTAAATGAAGCTTTTTAGTTGTAAGCACCGGAAAACCCTCACTAAGTTTATACCTGCTTTGATGTCCAAAAATACTTATAGTGCCAGTTCCTGTCCGGTCTTCCTTTTTAACACCGTCGTTAATGACTCTTTGAAGTAAATCAAGATACTGTTTCATAATTCTCTGTTTGTTAGCAAAAAGCTGTTATCTTTATAATTACAAAAATAGCAGTTTTTTTACTGAGAACGAACGAATCTCAAGTTAATTTGTTTTAGGTGATATATCTAAATAATTGATAACTATCTAATGAATTTAATAACAAAATAAAAAATGAAAAAAAGTATTACTAGAACTTTAATTCTCGCTCTAACAATGGTTTCACTTTTGATAATGGGATATTCATGCTCACCATCGGATGATTATATAACCAGAGCTGAAGCAAGAAGATTAATTGAAGAAGCAATTAGAAATGCGGGAAGCACACTTACAGAAGCACAAATTCAGCAATTAATTAATGATGCTATTGCCCAGAACAACAACAATTTGGAAATTACACAATGGGAAATTGTAAACATAACCGTATCTTCCGCTGATTGGCAATGGAACGATGCTGCTGCTCAATGGGAAGCAATATATGATTTACCTGAGTTAACCGATTTTATTTATGAAAATGGTGCACTAATATCCTATGTATTCCTAGGTGAGCAAGGAGTTGATGAAGTACAGAAACTACTTCCTTACGTAGATACATACTATGCAGGTAACGATGATAATGGTTACCCGATATATTTTACAGAAACAATAAGTGCAGATTATCAATTTGGTAATCCTAGTAGTGTAGCATTTTTTATCAAAGACTCTTCTTTAACTATGGATGAGGGTGCGGCGCAAAATTACAATTTCAGAATTGTTTTGATTTCGTAATCCCGTAATCCTGTAACTTGTAATTATTTTCTCGCAAACCAATAATTACTTTTCTCGTAACTCGGTAATATTTCAGAACTATTACTCAAAAATATTGTTTAACTGAAACAATATTAATCATCAATCATTACATTATGAGAAGAAAATTATATAAAACCTTGCTAACGGTAATTTTAATTACTGGAACTGCTTTTTTAGCTACATCGTGTAGCGACAATTCTGACGACTTTGTCGAAACCGCCTGGAACATAGAAAACTTCACGGTAAATGCTACCCAGTGGACTTGGAACAACAGTTTCAATAGATGGGAAGCCACACGTCCATTAGATTACATTGATAATTTTATTTATGAGAATGGCGCTGTACTAGGGTTTGTGTTCCTTGGAACACCAGATCAGGATGAAGTTCAAACCTCACTACCATATATCAGAAGTTATTTACAAGAAACAAATGATGGTGGACTAATAGATTTCACTGAAACAATTGGTTTTGAATACAGTAAATTAACCAACCGTGTTACCTTTTATATCGAACCATCTGATGGAGTCGATGATCCTGAAGCAAGACAAAATTATAATTTTAGGATTGTAATGATTTGGTAATCATAAACTCATACAAAAAGAGGCAAAACATCTGCAACAACAAATGAGCTACCGCCGATAAAGATTAGATCCTCTTTGTCGGCGTTTCTTTTCGCCACTATTAAAGCTTCAGCAACAGTAGAAAAACTTTCACCTTTTAAATTGTACTTTGAGGCCATTTCTTGTAAGATGTTTTCATTCAAAGCCCTTTCAACTGAAGCTTTTGTGAAATAATATGTAGCATTATGTGGCATCACCTTTAATACTGAATCAATATCTTTATCATTTGCCATTCCAAAAACGATATGCAAATTATTATATTCTTCAGCCAATAAAAGCTCAATTACATAACTAATACCGTGAGAGTTATGCGCAATATCACATATTATATTTGGATTAAATTCAAGACTCTGCCACCTTCCCATTAAACCGGTTAACGAAATAACATTTTCAAAACCTTTATAAACGGCTTCTTTAGGAATCTTAAAACCAATCTCATTCAAAACTTCTATTGAAGTTAAAACAGTACGCGAATTTTTGTCCTGTGCAGGACCTTTTAGCTCCCCTTTTAAATTAGGATAGTTATCAGACTGAAACACCAATCCCGATTCATCCTTTTCAGCTTTAAAGTTATTAATGAATAACTCTGCAAATACAATAGGTGCACCAACTGATTTTGCTTTATCTAAAAAAACCTGAGTAACATCGGTACTTCCTGCCTCACCTATAACCACAGGAGTATATTGTTTGATAATACCTGCTTTCTCCGCTGCAATCTTAGGTAAAGTATCACCCAGATATTTAATATGATCTAATCCAATATTTGTAATTACACTTAAGTCGGGTGAAATAATATTTGTGCTGTCTAATCTTCCACCCAAGCCAACTTCAACTATTGCTACATCCACCTCTTTCGCTGAAAACCACAAAAAAGCCATCTCCATTGTCAGCTCAAAAAATGAAGGCATTATAGGCTCAAACTGATCTTTGTATTGTTTTACAAAATCCACAACAAACTGCTCTTCAATCATCTCACCGTTTACACGGATACGCTCACGAAAATCAATTAAATGAGGAGATGTATAAAGACCCACTTTGTAGCCGGACTCTTGTAATATTGCAGCCAGTAAATGAGAAACAGACCCTTTGCCATTAGTTCCTCCCACATGTATAGATTTAAAATTTCTATGCGGGTAATCAAAAATTTTATCTAATGCGAGACTATTGTCTAATCCTTCTTTATAAGCAGAATGTCCAACTCTTTGATATTCGGGAGTTTGATTGTATAGATATTGTAGAGTTTGGCTATAATTCATTTAATCTAGCTATTTATTATTAAAAAATTAACGAGGATGAAATCACATAGTGATACACCCTCGTTTATTAAACCTCCTAAAATACAATGGTGTATATAGGAATTATTATCAAACTAATTTTTTAGAGGCAGCACTGAATATTGTCTTGAATAACGTAGTTGCTGATCTACATAGTTCTCGTCATAAGAGATTGTAACATCCGTAACATTACCATCTTCATCCGTAACTAATTTATATACAGGATTCACAAAACCCTTGTAAGGAGCAATATTAAGTGTCTCATAACGAGATAGCACCTCTTTATGAAGATCTTGATTTACCTTCACACCATAAGTTTCAATAAGATTCTTACCGGCTTCAAAATCGCCTTCAGATTTTATGCGTTGCACTTCACTTAGCAATTCTCCAAAAAGAGATCGCAACTTAACATAATCGTTAACAACGATATAAGTCTTATCATCCTTTTTCTCAAACACAACAACACTGTCTTCTTTGCCATTCTCAATCACCCAATTAGCAATTGTGGCGCGATTACGCATATGAGCCTGTTCAATGTCTTTTCCGGGCTGAACACGAGTAAGCTGAGTCATAGCGCCATTCATTAAATAAGAATAGTACTGAGCCTTATAAGCATCATTATCCGGCAATAAACCAAGCTCAACAAGCTTAGGATCGGCAAGGAAATATAATGCAAACAGGTCTGCACGAGTTTCTTCCAATGGAGAAGCATATGCCTGAAGTACGTCGGTAGTTACACCGGGAAGGAGCTTGCCCGATCCGTGACCAAGACACTCATGCAAATCGGTATGAAGATTATCGGTTAAGCTACCAAACTCTTTTGTAGACTCAATCTCATTATCGCTCCACATAAATTCCTCTTTAAAACCATTACCTTCGGCAGCCTTATCATACGCAAATGTGATATTATCTATAGTCACAGACTTTGAACCATGATCACGACGTATCCAATCTGCATTTGGCAAATTAATTCCAATTGGAGTAGCAGGGTAGGTATCACCACCCAACATAGCAACAGTAACTACCTTTGCAGATACTCCTTTTACTTCCTCCTTCTTAAATCTATCGTCAATAGGCGAATTGTTTTCAAACCACTGAGCATTATCACTTATAACTTTAGTGCGCTCGGAAGCATCAATACTTTTGAAATTAATAAGAGACTCCCAACTACCTTTCATACCTAACGGATCGGTGTAAGTTTCAATAAAACCATTAATGAAATCTACTTGAGACACAGTATCTTTTACCCACTTAACCGAGTAATCATCAAAAGTTTCTAGGCTGCCGGTTCTATAATAATCAATGAGGGTATCAATTATATCTTTCTGTTCGTTGTTTTCTGCAACACCCGAAGCTTTCTCCAACCAACCAATAATTCTTTCAATGGCCCTGTCATACATTCCACCTAGTTTCCATACTTTCTCGCTCACAACACCGTTTTCCTTTATAACTTTGCTGTTCAAACCATATGAAACAGGAGTATTATCATTAGGATCTTTCATTGAATTATAAAAATCTTCAACTTCTTTATGAGTTACACCCTCATAAAAGTTTACAGCCGAAGTCTGCACAATATCCTGTCCCGAAGCCTGATTCATCCTTTTGGGCATTACCGCAGGATCAAACATTACAGGAATAATCTCGCTAAGAGTTTCGTCGGCAGCCATACCATCTCTAAAAGGCATCCGCCCGGGATCTACACTCTTAACTATGGTAGTAAAATATTCTTCAGAAAACCGTGGTATAATCTTATCCTCAGAATAATGATGATGAATACCATTTGCCATCCATATCTGTTTTAGATAAGTCTCAAAGTGATTCCAGTCATCGGTTGACTTATCACCCATATAATTTTCATAAACACCTTCAGCCACCCTTCGTATTGTTAGGTTATAACGATTGTGTTGATCCCAAAGAATATCACGCCCTTCAAGAGCAGCTTGTGAAAGATAGTATATAAGCTCCTTTTGTTTCAAAGATAAATTATTGAAACCCGATACAGGATACCTTAGAATTTCAATATCCGCAAAACTATCCACTTTGTATTCAAAGTTAGAATAGTCTATATCATCGGCAGGCATTGAACGATCTGTTTTATCACCTTCATTGCAGGCTGCAAACAGAAATATGGTTGTAAGCATAAAAATAACTTTTTTCATTTCACAGTGTCAGTTTGTTTTGAACTTGTATTGAACTTGCGATAACTCCTCATTGGCTTTAGTAATTTTCTCCTTCAACTCCTCTTTGTATTTAGCCAATTTCTCTTGAGACTGAACATCGCCCGATGCAATAATTTGCAACGCAAGTATTGCTGCGTTAAGAGCACCATTAATACCCACTGTGGCAACAGGTATTCCGGGCGGCATTTGCACAATTGCAAGCAATGCATCCATTCCATCTAGTGATGCTTTAATAGGAACACCAATTACCGGAATTGTGGTCATTGATGCAATAACACCTGGCAAGTGTGCAGCCATTCCGGCAGCTGCGATAATAACTTTAATACCTTTTTCAGAAGCACCCTTAGCAAACTTTTCCACCTCTTCGGGAGTTCTATGAGCAGACAATGCGTTCATCTCAAAAGGAACCTCCATTTCATCTAGAAATTGGGCTGCTTTTTCCATAATGGGAAGATCAGAAGTGCTTCCCATTATAATACTAACTATAGGGCTCATATAATAATTTTATTTTCCTATAAACTCTTTATATTCATCGGCACTCATCAAGCCATTCACATCATCAGGATTAGTCAGAGAAATTTTGATAATCCAACCCCCCTCATACGGTGATTTATTCACAAGTTCGGGAGCATCATCAAGTTCGGGATTAACTTCCACAACCTCACCAGTCACGGGCATCATAAGATCCGAAACAGTTTTTACGGCTTCCACACTTCCAAACACCTCACCTTGCTCAACTTCTTCACCTTCAGTAGTTATATCAATAAAAACAATATCACCCAATTCATCTTGAGCAAAATCAGTTATACCCACATAAGCCTCATTGCCTTCAACTCTCACCCATTCGTGATCTGTAGAGTACTTAAGATTTTCAGGAAATTTCATAGTAAATTGAATTTTAAAAAATTTATATTCATGTAAATGTACAATTATTCTCTATAAAAATAAAATATATTTCTAAACACCCAGTTTAACAAAAATAAAGGCCACACTGAAACCCAAAAGAAATCCTGCTATTACCTGCGCAATTGTATGACGTTTAAGAACCAACCTAGATGTACCCACTAAACCGGCAAGAATAAATAACCCGATAAATAACCAATAAGGATTAGAGTTTTCGACATAATAACATACAGACATTACACCACCAACCATGCCACCAACTCCAAACATGTGAGCACTTATTTTCCACGTCAGAGTAATTAAAATAGCTATTATCATTATAGCTATAGACCCGGCCATCATCATCAGAAACCAGGTCGGCATATTAATCCTATAATAAAAAAGAATCATAGCACTATATGAAAACAGAGTTACAAGATAGGGTAGGAACCTCTCTTTTCTAACTTTGAGAGCTAAATCCGATAATAATTTCAGCTTAAAAAGAAGGTATATAAGTAATCCGGGAATTACAAATGAAAAAAGGAAAACGGGTAAAATTATCTGCCAATACCTATCGGAGTAAACTAACCCGAAATAGGAATAAGAAAACAGTAAAATTACCCCATACGTGGGCATCAGCAAAGGCTGAAAAACACTGGATATAAAGCTTGAAAATGATTTCATCGCGCAAAGTTAAAGTTTTTTTCTCAATCGAGCCACAGGAATATTCAATTGCTCTCTATATTTTGCAACCGTACGTCGTGCAATCACATATCCTTTTTTATTCAATTCATTTGTTAACTGCTCATCTGTTAGTGGTTTAGAGGGGTCTTCATTCTCAACACTCTCCTTCAGAATTAATTTCACCTCTCTCGAAGAAATATCTCCACCATCGGTAGTTTGCATTGCTTCTGAAAAGAAAAACTTAAGTGGATATATTCCTGTATTTGTTTGAACGTACTTGCTATTACTTACTCTTGAAACTGTAGAAATATCAAATCCGGTTCTCTCGGCCACATCTTTAAGAATCATTGGCTTAAGCATAGTCTCGTCTTCCGTAAGAAAAAAGTCGTATTGAATTGCTGCAATAGTCTCCATTGTTTTCTGAAGAGTATTTTGTCTCTGTTTTACGGCATCAATAAACCACTTTGCAGAATCCACCTTCTGTTTCATAAACATCATAGCCTGTTTATCATCTGCAGACATACTGGTTTTATTATCATGAAATCCTTGTATCATTTCCGAGAAATTGCGGTTTATCTGCAAGCTTGGGATATTGCTGTTATTAAGGTGTATTGTAATCTCGTTATTAAATGTTTCCACAATAAAATCGGGAGTAATGTTATTCATTGCAGTTTGCATTGTGCCCCCTAATGTGTTTCCCGGTTTGGGATTTAATGATACTATTTCTTCAATTACACTTCTAAGATCATCCTGTGAAATATTCAATTGACGTATAATCTTATCGTAGTGTTTTTTAGAAAATTCATCAAAGAAATCAGAAATAATTTTTATTGCAAGTCTATTCTCTTCACTAGGCTTTTCTCTTCTAAGTTGAATCAGCAAACACTCTTGTAAATCACGTGCGCCCACACCGGCAGGATCAAAATCCTGTATTTCGTACAAAATATCCTCAAACTGCAAAGGAGTAACATCCATTTGCTGTTGAAAAAGTAAATCGTTGGAAATTGATTGTAAATCTCTCTGAAGATATCCGTTTGCATCAATATTGCCTATAATATATTCGGCAATGATTTGTTTATCCTCATCCAAATTCAATAAACCAACTTGCTCTAAAAGAAAGTCGTGAAGCGATTTGTCATCATAATAGCTAAATTCAGTAAAATCAGTTTCGTTATTACTTACAGATCTGTTTAACCTGTAGTCCGGCACATCATCTTCTGAAATATAATCACCTAAAATAATATCATCTTCAGTTAGGTTTTCAGTTATGCTATCATCATTACTGTCATTATCCATTTGATCAGAATCCTTAGTTTCGATAGCAGGATTTTCCTCTAACTCTTGCTTAATCCGCTCTTCCACCTCCACATTATTAAGCTCAATCAGCTTAATCACCTGCAATTGCAGAGGAGAAAGCCTTTGTAACTGTTTTAGTTCCTGATGCTGCTTTAACGCCATTTACGATAAAATATATAGTTCAGCCGGCAAAGATAAATAAATTTAAGGTTTCTAACACATAGAACCATCATAACCTGCTTTACATGTCAGTGGTGCAAGTGCGTACGCATCATACTCATCATATGCAGGACCTGGTTTTCCATTAATAACAACTATACGGTCTAAACGAACCTTTTCATCATCTTCAAAAATCAGAAAAGAGCCCTTATCTCTAATATCCTCAATTCTCAATATCTTTCCATTAGACTCCTCAAGTTCTGGTTCCTTTGAAAAGGCAAAATATACAACTTTAGAACTATCTTTTGCCATCTCCTGATTTATAATATCTAAATAATCGGAATCTACAGGCATATATTTTGATCTCATAATTTCAATATTTGTCATACATATAAAACAATTACCACTGCGATAGGTTCAATATGACAGAAACCTCCTTTAATAAGTTAAAGCATGTTGCTTGTTTAAAATTAAAACTTTTTATTACCTTTGAATTATCATAATTAACTAACTACAATGATATTCAAATTTCATATTTTATCAGATGAAGTAATCAACTTCAAAAGAGAGATTAAAATTGATGCAGATGCAACATTTTTAGATCTTTATGGTATCATATCAGACTCCACCGGATATAGTGATAAAGAGATGGCTTCATTTTTCATAACCGACGAAAAATGGCGCAAGAAACAAGAGATAACTTTAGTAGAAATGGATACAGATCCCGACGTCGATTCACTGATTATGGAAGAGTGTGTACTGAACGACTACCTAGAGGATGAAAAAGATAGACTTAAATATGTATTCGACTACCTAAATGAACGCGCTCTATATATGGAATTGTCGGAAATAATACCGGGCAAGAATCTTAAAAACCCAATTTGCACACTATCAGAAGGTGAAGCACCTCAACAAATCATTACAGTTGACGAAGAGAAACCCGAAAAGACAAGCGAAGACTTTGGTGAGCTATTCTATGGAGACGAAAGTTTCGATTTAGATGAACTAGACAAAGAAGGATTCGATGGCTTGGATGAAATAGCAGACACAGAGTAAGAATAAATGAAAACACTACTGGTCCTCCTTGGTCCCACCGGGGTAGGTAAAACTTCGTGGAGCATAAAAGTTGCCGAGGAGCTGGGTTGCCCTATAATCTCAGCAGATTCAAGACAAATATATAAAGGAATGACAATAGGTACAGCTGCTCCCAATGAAGAACAGTTACAACGCGTGCAGCACTATTTTGTAGGTAAACTACTTCCCGAAGAATATTATAGCGCCAGTGAATTCGAAACTGATGTATTAAATCTTCTGCAAGATCTTCACAAAAAGCACAACACAGTAGTAATGGTAGGGGGCTCAATGATGTATATTGATGCTGTTTGTAAAGGAATAGATGATATTCCCACAATAGATGAAAAGTTGAGAGCCGATATAAAAGAATTATACGATAAAGAGGGGATAGACCCAATACGCAAACAACTTAAAATTCTAGACCCTCAATTTTACAACGAAGTTGATTTAAAAAACCCTAAACGTGTTATTCATGCTTTGGAAATTTGCCTAATGGCGGGCAAACCATATTCATCTCTAAGAACAAACCCCCAAAAAAAACGTCCATTCAAAATTGTGAAAATAGGCATTAACCGCGATAGAGACGACTTGTATGATCGCATAAACAAAAGGGTAGACATTATGATGAAAGATGGATTGCTTGATGAAGCCAAAGGGTTCTATCCTATCCGTCATCTCAACTCACTCAATACTGTTGGATACAAAGAGCTTTTTGAATACTTCGATGGCAACTGCACCCTTGAGTTTGCAATTGATAAAATCAAACAACATTCACGCAATTATGCAAGAAAACAACTCAGTTGGTTCAGAAGAGACAAAGAAATAAACTGGATAAATTATTAGTTTATGAACTTTTTATAGGCTAGTATTGGTTCTTTAAAAAAAATGTACTACTTTTGCATCACTTTTTCAGGACATAAATATTCTTCCTTAGCTCAGTTGGTTAGAGCATCTGACTGTTAATCAGAG
>CAZYGE010000006.1:0-57169 GCA_964647535.1 uncultured Proteiniphilum sp. | reverse complement strand
TTTATGAAAAGAGTTTATATTTTACTATCGTTGTTAATCACTTTAACCGTCGGTCTTGCTCAAAACAACCAGACTTTGAATGAGAATGATTATAAAAGTCAGTGGTTAAGGGTTTTAGAGTTTGAAAATAAATCACTTCCGCAGTCTGCCGCAAAGGTGGTGGATAGTATTCTTCTAAAGGCTATTAACGCTAAAAATAGTCCGCAAGTGATAAAAGCATTAATTCATCAGGGTAAGTACGAGATGGTTATAGACTCTCAGAACGATTCAACTATTTTTATCAACCTTAATGAGATGCTCAAGGAAAGCAGCGATGTGGTGGAGAAGTCGGTAATTCACTCTATGCTTGGAGAGTTGTATCTTCAATATTACAATAGGGATCAGTGGGTTATAAATCAGCGGACAGAGTTGGGCGGTTATGTGCCCGGAGATATGAAAGAGTGGACACGAACTACTTTTTACAATAAGGTGGTAGAGCATCTAAATGCTTCTATTGCTGCTAAAAGTGAGCTGTTAGGGGCAAAAGTAGAAAGTTATTCGGCAGTTGTTGATTTGGGTAGGGATTCACGTAGGTATTTTCCAACAATGTATGATTTTCTTGCCACAAGAGCAATTGAGCTGTTTAAGCAACTTAATGCTGATACGGATCTTAGCAAGACCTTGGTGTCTGAAACATACAATAAGCTATCGAATTCGCTTCTTGAGAGAGATATGAGGGAGTCGGTTTTACTAACAGAGCTTGATAATATAGACTACCTGTATGCTACGAGCAATGCTCATTCTAAGCAGTCTAAATCTACACTCGAAGAGTTGTTGAAGAAGTGGGAGAGTGAACCGATAAGTGTAGAAATTATTGATAAGCTGGCTAATTTGTATCAGCAAGAGATATACAGTATATCACAGCAGGATAGCTTGCTGATGGTGCAAAAAACAAAGGAGTTGTATGAACTTATTGAAAGTACAGTTAAGAAGTTTCCCGATTACGAGCGTATTACTGTATTGGAAAATAGGTTGATGCAGATGACAAGTCCTCTATTTAGGGTAACAGGTAATAGAACATTTCCATTGAAAGAGGAGAAGGCTCTAAAGTTAACATTCAAGAATTTAAAATCTTTAACGGCAAAATTGTATCGCATTGATTCGCCTCTTGATGTGCAGATGTATCTCTCCGGTATGAATTATAATATAGAGAAGAGACGAACTTTTGTTAAAGATATTTCTATTGATTTGCCGGAAACAGCCGAGTATTTCGAGAATAATACAACATTTGAGCTTAGTGTAAATGAGTATGGCACTTATATGCTTGAGTTTGATTCAGAACCCGGTTTTGAAGATCAGGGCAGGTATAGTAGTTACTTTTTTTCGGTTTCAGATTTAGCTGTTTTTCAACGTTCGTCGAAAAAGAATATATATGAACTGTTTGTGGTTGATAGAGTTACAGGCAGTCCCGTTAACGGTGCCGAGGTTAATGTTTATAAGTTGCCCGGTAATTGGCGAAATTCTAAACTCACTCTTGTAGAGACAATAACCACAAATAAGGAAGGACTTGCAGTTTATACAAAAGATATACCTAATAATGATGTTTTTTATGTTGCTGCATTAGGTAAGGATAATGCTTCTATGTTGAACAGGCTCCCTTTTGCTTATTTTGGTTCTACAGATAGTGATATGCAGGAGCAAGTGCGTGCAAATATTTTTACCGATAGGGGGTTGTACCGACCCGGGCAGACTGTTTATTTTAAGGCAATTCTGTCACGTTCTAAGGATGGAGGGCATTCTGTTATTGAAGATAAGAAAGTAGAGTTTGTTTTATTGGATGCAAATCAGCGTGAGCTTTCTAAACAAATGTTTACTACAAATGAGTTTGGTTCGGTCTCGGGAGAATTTGTTTTGCCACAAGGTGTGTTACCCGGAATGTTTACAATTAGTTCGGAAAATGGTAGAGTAGGTTTTAGGGTTGAGGAGTATAAGCGTCCCACTTTTGAAGTTACGTTTGATAAAATTGAAGGGACTTACAAGTTTGGTGAGGAGGTGAGTTTAACCGGTAGGGCAGAGAGTTTTTCGGGTATTAAATTGCAGGATGCTGTGGTTGATTGGACAATAACCAGGCAGCAAATGTGGTGGCGGATGTGGACAGGAGCGCCTGAGCATTTTGCCAACGGTACTTTGCATACCGACAAGAATGGTGAGTTTAATATCACTTTTACACCCGAAAAGAGTGAGGCTATGAGGGGTAGCTTAGGTGCATATTCTTTTGTGGTTGAGGCAACTATTACAGATGTAAACGGTGAAACTCAGATGGGCAGTTATACTGTTTCCGTTGGCGATGTATCTATGGTTTTGCAAGTTGAGATGCCTGCTATATATGAGAAGAATAGTGATGAGGGTATAGTTATTTCTGCTAAGAATCTCGATGGAGTGGATATTGAAGCTAAAGGTACTTATCAGATTTATTCTGTTCAAGAGAACGATTCCATAAACAAATTGGTTGCTAAAGGTGATTTTGTTACAGGTGAACAAAAGGGTATTAAGAAGGAGTTGAGTAGGATGAAATCGGACAAATATCGTTTAAAGCTTGTTTCTAAAGATGATAGAGGTAATACTGTTGAAGCTGAATATGATTTTATCCTTTTTTCATACAATGATAAACGTCCGCCCATAAAAACAAATGAGTGGTTCATAGTTAAAAATACTACATTCTCTACAGACAAAGCTGCCGAGGTGATATTGGGCGTTTCTGATAATGTGCATGTTTTATATGAACTTTGGCAGGAGCAAAAGTTGATTGAACGAAAATGGATTGAGTTGAATAATGAGAACAGATTCTTTTCATTTCCGCATAGAAACGAGTATAAAAATGGTGTTACATTGATGCTTACTTATGTGAAAGATGAGAAGTTCTATTCGCATAGAGCAGAATTGCGACCAGAAAAAGAGCAGAAAGATCTGAAAGTAAAGTTGGATGTTTTCCGTGATAAGATTACTCCGGGTTCTGACGAGGAGTGGCGAATATCTGTAACAGATAATTCGGGTAATCCCCTTGCAGCAGAGGTGCTTGCATCTATGTATGATTTTTCACTTGATAATATATCGTATACTCAGCCATGGAATTTGAATTTAAATAGATTCGGATTGTATAAATCTATGAGGTATTTAGTGAGTGATAGGTCTTTTGGTAATGAAAATGCAAACGCTTATTTCAGAGTACCAATGAAGCCTATTGTGCCTTTTAGTTTTGATAGCTTTAATTGGTTTGGATTCTCACTTCATAACGGCAGGATGATGTTGAGAGGTGCAGTTAATGGTATGTTTATCAAAGGGGTTACCCCGCCTTCGCCAGTGGCAGCGCAAGAAAGTGAAGTGCTTGATGAAGTTGCAGTTGTTGCGTTTGGTTCATCTAAAAGGAGTGAGGCTTTAGCAGAAGAAGTTTTTGCAACAAGTGAGATTTCTGTAGAAGATTCACAATCGTCGGTTAAAAATGATTCTCCCCAAGTAAGAAGAAATTTTAATGAGACTGCGTTTTTCTATCCTCAGCTTAGAACAAATGATAGAGGTGAGACACAAGTTGCTTTCACAGTTCCTGAAAGTAATACTAAGTGGAGGTTTAGAGTGCTGGCGCATGATAAAAATTTGAATAGTGCAAATGCAGAGGCTTTTACTGTTTCTCAGAAGGAGCTTATGGTTACTCCAAATATGCCTCGTTTTTTAAGGCAAGGCGATAGAGCATCTATTTCTACTAAGATCTCAAATTTATCAGATTCTGTTCAACAGGGTAGGGTGAGAATGGAGTTCTTTAATCCTGCTACCGATGAGGTTATTGATAATATCAATTTTGACAGTCGTGTTCAGGAATTCACTCTTGAACCCACCGCATCTTCTGATGCCAAGTGGATGTTTGAAGTGCCTTCTGATATAGATATTGTTGGTGTGAGAATTGTTGCTGAAAGTGAGCAATTTAGTGATGGCGAACAACATGCGCTTGCAGTATTGCCAAATAGAATGCTTGTTACCGAGAGTATGAGAATGGATTTGAATGGCAATGAGACAAAGTCTTACAGAATGAATAGTTTGCTAAATAGCAGTTCTGCTACTAAAGAGGATTACAGGCTTACTCTTGAGTTTGCTTCAAATCCTGCATGGTATGCAGTGCAGTCATTGCCGGTTTTAGGCAGTCCTACTATTGAGAATTCAGTGTCTTGGTTTGCATCTTATTACGCAAATTCATTGGGTGCTTATATTGGAAAGACTTATCCGAAAGTATCGGCAATGATAGATTCATGGAAAAAACAGGGTGGAAACGAAGAGACGCTTTTGTCTAATTTGGAGAAAAATGAGGAGTTGAAGAGTTTGCTGCTTGAAGAGACTCCGTGGGTTATGGAAGCCAAAAATGAGACTGAGCAGAAAGAGAAGTTATCACTTTTGTTTGATCTTAACCGAAGCAGTTACCTAACACAAACTGCATTGTTGAGATTACAGGAGTTGCAGACCACCGAGGGTGGCTGGAGCTGGTTTAAAGGCTTCAAGCCAAGTATTAGCATCTCTCATTATATTCTATACGGATTTAGTCAGCTAAAGGATCTTAAAGCAATAACATTATCAGAAGATGTTGTGTCTATGCAATCTAAAGCTATATCATATATTGATGCAGAGGCAATTCGTCGCTTTGAGTCATTGAAGAAGTTCAACAAAGATTGGAAGAATATAAAATCGTTATCTACAACTGACTTGGAGTATCTGTTTGTCAGAACTTCCTACGATAGTTTTAATATGGATTCTGAGGTTAAAGAGATGAAAAGATTTTATAGTACTGTTGTTGAAAGAAACTGGACCCAGTTTGGTTTGTATGAGCGTTCGCTTATTGCTTTAATAATGCAGAAGCAGGGTAAAACAAATGTTGTTCAGAATATACTTAAATCTTATCGAGAGCATTCGGTAGTTTCTGAAGAGATGGGAATGCATTGGCCAAACAATCGTGCGGGTGTATTTATGTCTCAATCGGCAGTTTCTGTTCATACTTTTATGATGAATGCATTTTTAGCCGGCGGTGCTTCAGATGAGGAGATTGATAATATGAAAAGATGGTTGTTGAAACAGAAGCAAACGCAGCTTTGGGAATCGACTCATGCTACAACAGATGCGGTTTATGCTCTGCTTAGCACGGGAAGCGATTGGTTTTCAACCGAAGGTGAGACAGATATAAAATTGGGTAATACATTAGTGGAGCCCGATAGTAAAGAGCTTGGCACAGGTTATTTTAAAGAGTCATGGAACCGTAAGGAAATTACTCCCGATATGGGTGATGTTTCTGTTAGTCACAAAGGTAGTTCACCTGCTTGGGGCGCACTTTATCTACAGTATTTTGAAGATATAGACAAGGTGGAAAAGAGTGATGGTTCACTTGATATTGAAAAGTTGATGTTTGTAGAAGAAACAACTGCCGAGGGTGCGAGGTTGGTTAGGATAAACAATGATAATGAGCTTAGTGTTGGTGACAAGGTTGTGGTGAGGCTTACAGTAAGAACTGACAGAGATATGGAGTTTGTTCATATTAAAGATATGCGTGCAAGTGCCTTTGAGCCGGTTAATCAAATCTCTCAAATTGGATGGCAAAACGGAGTTGTTTATTATCAAACCTCTTTGGATGCATCAACAAATTTCTTTTTCGATAATCTTCCAAGAGGTACTTATTTGTTTGAGTATTCTGTTTATGTAACTCGTGAAGGCAACTACTCAAGCGGTCTAGCAACAATTGAGAGTATGTATGCAGCAGAGTTTAAATCGCATACACAAGGTGAGAGAGTTATAGTTGAGGATTAAAAACATGTTAAACAGGGAACTGTTCTTAAACAGAATTGTTACTTTTGTGTCTCATAATGGAGATTACTAGAATAATATTTAGTATCATTATGTTGTAGTGCGGAATTAAAATATATGATAATGAAGAAAACAAGTTTATTTATACTGTTTGCATTTTTGATTAGTTCATTTGCTTTTGCAAAACAACCATCTTTGGAGTTTGCAAGAACAGAGCATAATTTTGGAACAATAAAAGAGGAGATTGGTGCAGTTACAACTCAATTTGAATTTACAAATTCCGGCGACAGTCCTCTCATCATACAGAGAGTTGTGGCTTCATGTGGTTGCACAACTCCAAGCTATACCCGCGAACCGATATTACCGGGCAAAAAAGGTGTGATCTCGGCGCAGTATTCTACTGTACGTCGTCCGGGAACATTTAATAAGACTATAAGGGTTTATACAAATGTACCTGATTCAGTTTACGTGCTTTCTATAAGGGGTAATGTTACGCCCAGAAAATAAACTATCCTATTTACGTTTGATGAAAAACGCTAATGGAGTACCTTGTAATGATATTTTATGGAACATCCTGAAAACGACTCTCAATATAAAGGACTAATAGTAAACAAAGGTGTTTCACATCCACCTAGTGTTAATCCTTACAGAGTTAAACGAAAAAAAAGCACTCTTCGTTCGGCTGACGAGTATGTTAAGGGTATTTTGTCAGAAAACATGGTGGTTTTGAGTCAAGCGGTTACTCTCATCGAAAGTTCACTTGCGGAGCATAACAGGTTAGCTCAGGAGATTATTGAGAAGTGTTTGCCTTATTCTGGAAACTCAGTACGAGTTGGTATTACTGGTGTTCCGGGGGCAGGTAAAAGTACATCAATTGATGCTTTCGGGATACACTTACTTAATAAAGGTCATAAGCTTGCAGTTCTTGCAATAGACCCTTCTAGCGAAAGATCTAAAGGTAGTATTCTTGGTGATAAAACACGTATGGAGAAGTTGTCTGTTCAGAAAGATGCTTTTATTCGTCCTTCTCCCTCCGCAGGTTCTCTTGGTGGAGTGGCTCGCAAAACAAGGGAAACAATTGTACTATGCGAAGCGGCAGGTTTCGATTATATCTTTGTGGAGACAGTTGGGGTGGGGCAATCTGAGATTGCTGTACATTCAATGGTAGACTTCTTTTTGTTGATTCAATTGTCAGGCACAGGCGATGAACTTCAGGGTATTAAGAGAGGCATCATGGAAATGGCCGATGGTATTATTATTAACAAGGCTGATGGTGATAATATTGATAAGGCTAAGATGGCTCAAAGGCAGCTAAAAAATGCTCTTCATCTTTATCCACTACCAGATTCAGGGTGGGCACCTGAAGTTCTTACATATTCTGGTTACTACAACATTGGTATTGAAGAGGTTTGGGATATGGTGGGAAGATATATCGATTTCGTGAAAGAGAGAGGGTACTTTGATCATAAGCGTAACGAGCAGTCTAAATACCTGATGTATGAAACTATTAATGAGCATCTTATCAATAATTTTTATAACAACCAAAATATTGCTGATAGGCTTAAGGTGCTTGAGGATGATGTGCTGAATAACAAAAAGAGCTCCTATGCCGCAGCAAAAGAAGCTCTTGATATTTATGATCATTTATTAGGAAGGGTTTAACTTTCATCCATATTATGAAATACATTTTGGACGTCTTCGTCTTCTTCAAACTTTTCTAGAAGTTTTTCTATTTGTTGGCGCTCTTCTTCATTAAGAGTTTTTGTGTCATGAGGGATGCGTTCAAATTCGGCTGAATATATCTCAAAATCATTATCTTCCAGATAATTCTGAATTTCAGAGTAGGAGGTGAATTCGCCGTAGATTAAAATATCATCTTCTTCTACTTCAATTTCATCTACACCAAAATCTATAAGTTCCAGCTCCAAATCTTCGAGGTCTACTCCCTCTTTTTGCGCTATTTTAAATACACATTTATGATCAAACATAAATTCAAGGCTGCCTGTTGTGCCTAAGGAGCCTCCATATTTATTAAAATAGCTTCTAACGTTTGCCACTGTGCGAGTGTTATTATCTGTGGCTGTTTCTACTACTATGGCAATGCCATGGGGACCGTAGCCTTCGTAAACAACCTCTTTGTAATCTGAGGTGTCTTTATCCGTAGCCTTTTTGATTGCCCTTTCTACGTTGTCATTGGGCATGTTTTCTTTTTTTGCATGCTGAATCAATACACGTAAGCGAGGGTTTGTTTCGGGATCAGGACCGCCTTCTTTTACAGCTATGGTTATCTCCTTACCCAGTTTTGTGAATACGCGCGACATGTTGCCCCAGCGTTTCATCTTTCTTGCTTTACGATATTCAAATGCTCTTCCCATTGTTTAATGTTGTACTATTGTTTTTAATTTAAAATATTTGATCTGATTTAATTACTCAACTACCTTAATTTTGAGTTTATCTCAATTGAGACTTTATCACTTTAAATGAGTGTGTTTATCTCTTTTATTATGATTGGCCTCTGAACTCTTATTTCAGGGTTTTGACTTAATTGGGCGTTTTTTTTATCTTAATTGAGAGTTGAGCTCTTTTTCAAGATTCTGTCTTATTTTTCCCATAACTTTATCGATTTGCTTATCGGTAAGGGTTTTATCCGCATCCTGTAGCATGAAATTCACTGCATATGATTTTTTTCCTTCAGGAAGGTTCTTTCCTTCATATACATCAAAAAGTGTAACCTCTTTGAGAAGTTTTCTTTCCGATTTATGTGCAACATGCTCTATTTGTGCAAATGTTATGTTTTTGTCTATTAGTAGTGCTAGATCTCGGCTCACTGCTGGGAATTTTGATAATTCCTCAAATTTAACCGATTTCTTAGCTGTTACTTTCATCAAGATATCCCAGTTTAGTTCTCCAAAGTAAACTTCTGTATCTATATCTAATAGTTTGGCAGTTTTTTTAGATACTACACCAAAAGATCCAACAAGTTTATTGTTGATGGTTATTGAAGATGCTACAGAATAGATGTCACTGATGATAGGTTCATATTTAATTTGGTTGTTTTTCAACCCAAGCCTGTTTGCAATATTTTCAATATGTGCTTTTAGCTCAAACACTGTGCTTTGTTCTTCGGGAGCAGCCCAGTTCTTGTGAGTTCTTCTTCCGCTTATCCATAATCCTATGAATGTGGATTCTGAGTATTCAGAGAGAATTTCACTTTCATCTTTATTTTCTTTGTTGTAGAAATAACAATTTCCAAATTCATAGAATCGGATATCGCCATGTTTTCTGTTACGGTTATATTCTATGCTTTCAAGTCCGCCAAATAAAAGGGTTTGTCGCATAACACTTAGGTCGCCACTTAGGGGGTTTAACAAAGATACGCAGTTTTCGAGAGGGTATGTTTGTTGCGATTCGTAGTAGCCCTTTTTTGTTAGTGAGTTATTCATTATCTCACTGAAACCGTTTGCGGTGAGCTGTTCTGATATTAGTGTTTGCAGATTATTTTTCCTATCGGTGGGTGTCTGATATGAAAGATTTGCTTTTAAAGAGTCGCTAATCTCCACATTGTTATATCCATAGATACGAAGTATGTCTTCTATAACATCTACATCGCGTGTTACATCTATTCTGTAGGTGGGTATTTTGAAGGTGATATCAGTTTCGCTTTCACTCAATACCTCCATTTCCAGACTTTCAAGGATGTTTTTTATCTCTTCTGTAGGTATGTTTTTACCTATTAATTTTGATGTTTTGTCATAAGATAGGGTAACCTCTTTGCGGTTTATGGGTGTTGGATAAACATCCCGTATATCTCCTTCTATTTCTCCACCTGCTATTTCTTTAACGAGCATGGCAGCTCTTTTTAGTACGTAAACGGTATTGTTTGGGTCGGCACCTCGTTCAAAACGGAAAGATGAGTCGGTATTTAATCCATGTCTGCGTGCGGTTTTTCTTACCCATGTTGGGTTAAAATATGCCGATTCGAGGAATACATCTTTGGTGTCGTGTGTTACTCCGGAATTCATACCACCAAATACTCCTGCAATACACATTCCATCATTTGTATTGCATATCATGAGGTCTTTTTCGCTTAATTCACGTTCTTCTTCATCGAGAGTAGTGAATTTTGTCTTTTCGGGCATTGTTCTTATCACTACTTCATCACCGGTTATATAACCTGCATCGAATGCATGCATAGGGTGTCCGGTTTCATGAAGAATATAATTGGTGATATCTACAATGTTGTTAATTGGTCTTTGTCCTATTGCTAAGAGTTTGTCTCTTAACCAGTCTGGGCTGTCTTTTACGGTAATGCCTCTAATTGTTAGTCCTGAGTATCTTGGGCAAGCATCGGTATTTTCAATAATAACATCTATCCCCCCATCTTTTTTGTCAACCGCAAATTCATCAACCGAGGGTTTGGTTAATTTGAAAGGTTTGTCTGCCTGTTTGAGCCATGCTGCAAGATCTCTTGCAACTCCATAATGAGAGGCTGCATCTACTCGATTTGGAGTAATGTCTATGCCAATTACCCAATCACTTTTAATGTTATAATATTCTTTTGCAGGTGTACCAACCTTTGCATCTTGAGGTAATACAATAATTCCGTCGTGATTGTCACTTAAACCAATCTCCGATTCAGAACAAATCATACCAAGAGATTCTTCTCCTCTAATTTTAGAACGTTTAATTTTAAACTCATTATCACCGGAATAGAGTGTGGTGCCAATAGTAGCTACTACAACTTTTTGTCCTGCAGCAACATTTGGAGCACCGCACACTATGTTTAGAGGGTCATTTTCATTGCCAATATTTACTGTTGTAATATGTAGGTGGTCTGAGTTTGGATGATCAATGCATGTGAGGACTTCACCTATTATCAATCCTTCCATTCCTCCTTTTACTGTTTGTACTTCTTCCAAACTCTCTGCTTCGAGCCCAATGTGTGTAAGAACGTCAGCTGTTTCTTTAGGAGTTAAATCAAACTGAAGATACTCTTTGAGCCAATTGTACGAAATATTCATTTATAGTATAATATCTGAGTTAATTCTTGTTTTATGCTTTTTCAAAAGTGCTCAAAATTACAAAAAAATGATGAGATATGGTAGTTTTGAGGTGTTTAAACAAAAAAGAGCTGCCCTATTTGGAGCAGCCCTTTGATTATACTCTATATTATTGAGTAATTACGAAAATTATAAAGCCATTAAGTAATTATGTAGTAATTGCGAAAATAATAAGTGTTTACGTAATTAATACCCTCTAATAGCTTTTATTCCGGGTAATTCTTTTCCTTCTATCATTTCAAGTAGTGCGCCACCTCCGGTTGATACATATGAAACTTCATCGGCATGGCCAAACTTGTTTACACACGCAACAGAGTCGCCACCACCAACAAGTGAGAATGCTCCATTTTTTGTTGCTTCAACAATTGCGTTGGATACTGCAAGCGATCCTTTAGAGAAATTGTCAAATTCAAATACTCCAACCGGTCCGTTCCAAAGTATAGTCTTTGAGTTTTTGATGACTTCTGTGAATGCTTTTTCAGATTCTTCACCAATATCAAGTCCTTCCCATCCTTCGGGTATATTATTTACAGATGCAAATTTTGTATTGGAATCGTTTGAAAAGTCATCGGCAATTTTTGAGTCTGTCGCAAGAACAAGGTTTATACCCTTTTCTTTAGCAAGCTCTACAATTTCTTTAGCTAAATCTAGTTTGTCGTCTTCTACTATTGAGTTACCGATGTTTCCACCAAATGCTTTTGCAAATGTATAAGTCATTCCACCTGCAAGGATTAGGTTGTCTACTTTATCGAGTAGGTTTTTTATTATATCTATTTTTGAAGATACTTTTGAACCGCCCATGATAGCTGTAAACGGACGTTCAGTTTCTTTTATCACCTTTTCTACCGCAGTAATTTCTTTCTGCAAAAGGTAGCCAAATAGTTTATATTCTTTGCTGAAATGTTCTGCAATTAATGCTGTGGAAGCGTGTGCACGGTGTGCAGTTCCAAAAGCGTCGTTTACATATACATCGGCATAAGAAGCTAGTTTATTTGTGAATTCTTTTTGAGATTCTTTGACTTCTTTCTTAGCTTTTGATGTTTCTTCTTCAGTAGCATCAGCAGAAAGACGTGGTTTGCCTTCTTCTTCGGCATAAAAACGAAGGTTCTCCAATAGTAGGGCTTCTCCAGGTCTTAGTGCTGCAACTTTCGCTTCAGTTTCTTCTCCAATACAATCGTCTGCAAACTGTACGTCTACTCCAAGTAGTTCAGTTACGCGAGGTAAGATGTGTTTAAGAGAAAATTTATCAGTTGCACCTTTTGGTCTTCCAAGATGTGAGCCGATAATTACGCTCCCCCCATCTTTGAGTATTTTCTTTAGAGTAGGCACAGCCGCACGGATACGGGTATCATCTGTAATGTTGAAGTTTTCATCGAGTGGAACGTTAAAATCCACACGTACAAATGCCTTCTTATCGGCAAAATTAAAAGAGTCCATTGTTTGCATTGTTCTGAATGTTATGATAATGTTATTAAAAGTACCTTTTGATTCAATCTTTAAAGCCTTTTGATTCATTTTTAAGTTAGGATGTAATCAATAAGCTGATAACCTTATTGCAAAGGTAGTAATAATATAGAAAATTTTCTTTAATTAAGAGGAGAAATAGACTTCGTATGTTACAGGTATAGCTTTTTTGTACATTGCTAATACTCCGCAATATTTATCGAATGAGAGTTGGCAAGCTCTCTCTATTTTTTCTTTTGGCAGATTGACACCTTCAAATTTATATATTAATTTAAGAGATGTGTATTGCTTTGGGTGATCTTCGGTCATCTCTGCATCTATGCTGATATCGAAACCATTAAGTTCAATCTTCATCTTTCTGATCATTTCTATTACGTCCAGACCGGTGCAGCCTGCTGCGGACACTAGCAAAAGCTTTTTAGGTGTTGGGGCAACGCCCATTTTATTCTCTGCCGAAGGAATGTCTATTGTAACGGTATGTCCATCAATATCGGTATCAAAAATGTTGTTTTCTCTCCATACTGTTTTAGTGGAATGTATTGCCATAATTTATTGTTTTTTTATAAGTGAATACTTTGGTTTGTAGGTCTTTAAACAACTAGATTTAGTTTTTGTTTGATATTGATGTGTCATATTGATATTTATTATTTACAAAATGCTATTTTTGTAATTAAAATGGAAAGAGATGATTGATGCAAATTCAAATATATTGTTGATTTATACCGGTGGCACTATTGGAATGGTTGAGAACATGAAAACAGGAGCTCTTGAACCATTCAATTTTGGTCATTTGTCTACTAATTTTCCCGAAATAAATAAACTGAATTTTAATGTAGAGACTCATTTGTTTGATCCTCCAATAGATTCTTCTGATATGTCGCTCTATTCGTGGCAACAGATAGTGAAAGTTATTGAGAATAACTATGATAGTTATGATGGATTTGTGATATTGCACGGTACGGATACTATGGCATACACTGCCTCGGCATTGAGCTTTATGTGTGAGAACTTAACTAAGCCGGTGATACTAACAGGTTCGCAGCTCCCTATTGGTAAGTTGCGTACTGATGGTAAAGAGAATTTAATTACTGCGCTTGAAATTGCAGCTGATAAGAATAGTGATAAAACCCCGCGAGTTCCGGAAGTTAGTATCTACATGCAGAACTTACTTATGAGAGGTAACCGTACAACCAAAGTAAATGCTGATAATTTTAGTGCTTTCAGAAGTCCTAATTGCTCAGTTTTGGCCGAGACAGGTATTGAGTTTAGGTATAATATTCATGAAATTATTGAACCTGATTTTAATCAAAAAACAAGTTTTAATTACTCCCTTAATCCAAATATGGTTATTTTGAACTTGTTCCCGGGTATTAACCCTATTACCGTAAAAGCACATCTTAATATTCCAGATATAAAGGGTCTGATTTTAAAAACGTACGGTACTGGTAACTCTCCACTTTTCCCATGGTTCACATCTCTTCTTGAGGATGCGATTAGTAATGATATAGTTATTTTAAATGTAACTCAATGTCCTTACGGCAGTGTGGAGATGCAGAGATACAAAAATGGTCAAATGCTTGAAAGTTTAGGGGTAATAAGTGGTCATGATATCACAACTGAAGCAGCTATTGCCAAAATGATGCATCTTTTTGGTAGAGATTTGAGCTCTACCGAAGTTAAAAGAATTATGCAAATACCCTTATGCGGTGAGATGGCAGTATAATTTCGAATGAATATTTGTTCATGAATGTAATGGTTATATAAAGAATCCGATTTTTAGATTATTATAAACCCGTTTAGTTATATTTGTATTCTTACAAAAGATAATCACAGTGCTAACAGACTAAATAAGTAATAATGGATAATTTGGATTATGGAATAATTGGAAATTGCCGTACTGCGGCATTAGTGTCAAAAACAGGTAGTATAGATTGGTTTTGTTTGCCAGATTTTGATTCACCATCAATATTTGCAAAACTATTAGACGAAGAAAAAGGTGGTAGTTTTCATTTTGAAGTTTCAGAAGACTACACAATTACTCAAAATTATAATGGTAACACCAATATTCTGATGACTCGCTTTGAGACTCCGGAGCATGGTTTTATTGTTTTTGACTATATGCCGCGATACACCACAACGGAGCATAAGCATTTTATGCCACCCGAAATCCATAGATACATAAGAGTTTTTAAAGGTAAACCCAAATTGAGGGTGGTGTATGATCCACAAATAAATTATGCACGGGAAGATGTCAGACATGAGATAGTTGGGAACTATATAAAAACTCACTCAGTTGAGGATTCTGAAGATAAAGTATATCTATACACAAGTATGGATTTGGAGAAGGTTTTAAATAGTGAAGAAATTGAACTGTCAGAGCATCAGTTTTTTCTGCTTTCGTATAACCAAAAATTAGTGACTGTTGATATAAACCGAATTCTACTTGAATTTGAACGTACTAAAGTGTACTGGCTAAACTTCGTAAATCGATCAAGAAGTTATGCCGAGTATGATAATATGATTAAACGAAGTTTGCTTGTTCTTAAATTGTTGTCTTATCAGGACTCGGGTGCCATGCTTGCTGCAGCAACAACCAGCCTGCCTGAAACTATTGGTGAAACCAGAAACTGGGATTATCGCTTTTGTTGGCTCCGTGATGCATCCATGTCTATTGATACGCTATTGTTTATGCGACAAAAAACTGCAGCTGAGAGATTTATTGGTTTTATCAAGAAGATAACAAAGACTTCTCGCGATGAACCTGTTCAAATTATGTATGGTATAAGAGGCGAAACGGATTTGACTGAAGAAATTTTGCCTCATTTGAGCGGTTATGAGAATTCTAATCCTGTGAGAACAGGTAATGCTGCTTATTATCAAGAGCAGAATGATTCTATTGGTTATCTGCTTGATGTTATTTATAAATATTATCTCTATTTCCCAGGTACACTAGATGAGATTGAAGAGATTTGGGAGATTATTAAAAACTTGGTTCGCTCCGTACTTGCAGCGTGGAAGAAGCCCGATAGGAGTATTTGGGAGTACCGCACTAGGAAACATCATTTTGTGTTTTCGAAGGTGATGAGCTGGGTGGCAATAGACAGAGCTTCGTTGATTGCAGAGTTATTGCAGCGTGATTATTATGCAATAGAATGGCGGAAAGAGGCTGATATAATAAAAAAAGAGGTTCATGAAAAAGGATGGAACGAGGAGCTGCAGACTTTCACTCAGGCATACGAAAATACAGATGCAGATTCATCATTATTATTAATGTATTTCTATGATTTCATAGATGCAAGGGATGAGCGTTATGTGAAGACTGTGAAATATATACAGAAAGAACTTTATTATAATGGTTTGATGTATAGATACAAAGCTGAAGATGATTTTGGTATTCCTACATCATCTTTCACAATTTGTACATTCTGGCTTGTGGATGCTCTATATATGATTGGAGAAAAGGAGGAGGCGAAAAAGATTTTTGAAAATATGATTTCATATTCCAATCATCTTGGTCTATACAGTGAAGATCTAGATTTTGAATCTAAGCGTCAATTGGGTAATTTTCCACAGGCCTATTCACATCTGGCATTCATTAATACTGCTGTACTGTTTACTGAAGAGAAAAAGCTTTCGCAGTTTATTAAGGCCTAAATGTTTTGATGAGCAGCAGGGTATTATCAATTATCTCCTTTAGGTGCTTGACCCAGAATTTGAGAGTTCTTAGTAGCATCAAGGGAGATATTTGAATTGATTTTGGCAAAAGAGCCGGGGTAGTTTTCATTGATGAAATCAATCAGCTTCTCACGAACTATAACTCTTAGCTCCCAATTATCTCCTGAGTTTATACTACTAACAAGAATTCTTATCTCTTTGTACCACTCTTTGCTTTCTGTTACTTGTATGTTTTGGACTTTTCCATCCCAATAAGGGTTGTCTGTAACTACCCGTGCCAATTCTTTACGCAAGGGTTCAAGAGGGAGGTCGTAGGATACATATAAAAAGACGGTTCCCATTATATCCGATTCTGTCCTAGTCCAGTTTTGTATTGGTGTATTTAGGAAATAATCAATTGGAACTATCAGCCTACGCATATCCCAGATTCTTACAACTGCATAAGTTATATTTATCTCTTCGATACGTCCCCATTCTCCTTCGATTATCACAACATCGTCTATTCTGATTGGTTGAGTAAATGCTATTTGAATTCCGGAAAATACTTGTCCGAAACTCCGTTGTGCAGCAAATCCGATAATAATACCTGCTACTCCGGCCGAAGCAAGCAAACTTACCCCAAGTTCTCTGATGGATTCAATTGTCATTAATGCAATTGAAACAAAGATAAAGGCTATTAGGATTATTACAATCCTTTCGACCATGCTTATCTGAGTTAGTTTCTTTCTGGCTTCCAAGTTGTTTGTGTTAGTAATGTCAAGCTTCTTTTGCATTTGATGAAAGAGCCCTCTCATTACTTGTATAATGAGCCACCCGACGGTGAGAATAAGCATTATTTCGCTTATCTTTTGGAATACTGCAAAAGTGCGCTCATGCTCTTTTAGGAATGAACTGAATATATGTAGTAGTATCGCAAATATTGCCCATATCCCCGGAACCCTAAAAAGGCGAATAATGAAATCATCTATGTTAGTTTTGCTTTTTCGAGCACGGTACCTCCATTTTTTTATTATGAAGTTGTATATTCCTGCAAAAATAAAAAACAAAACTATAAATATTACAGCATATAAAAGATAACTCAATGTGCTGTTTTGAGATAAATTGTTAAAAAAATCCATCGTAAATTATTTTGTAACATTAAAGTACACAAGTCAAATGTTATTATTTTATTAGGTTGTTAAAGAATTGTACAACTGATGATTGAAGAAGAATTCTATATTTAGCGGCAGCTGAGAAGTTTCCTACTTTAATACTAACGCCTCCGGGTGGTAATACACGGAACATATCTTCGTCAGTTGTATCATCACCAATTGCAAGCACAAAGTCATATTCTTTTTGGTCCATAAGACGAAGTACTTCGCTTCCTTTAGTAAAATCCGGTGGTTTTATTTCTACTACTTTATTTCCGGGCACAATCTGAAGATTAAGTCTGGAACAGGGGCCAATTAAAGCATTAATCAATTGTTGAGAACGAAGCTCGGCAAGCCAAACGTCAACATTGCGATAGTGCCACACTAAAGATGCTTCTTTTTGTTCCATAAAGGAGCGAGGAGTTTTATCTATTGCATGCTGTATAATGTCAACTATTTCATCGCCCCACACTATATCTTCTGTGATATTTTTATGCCATTTGTTATTTTCTTTATAAAAGATTCCATGCTCTGCAGCGAAATCGAGATTGAGTCCATCAAACCATTTGTCTAAAATCTGATGATTTCTACCGCTATTTATAACCACCCTGTTCTTAGGATCGGCATTCATTTTTTTCAACAGTTCTATTACTGCTTTAGAAGGAGTTGCATCCTCGGGGTTTTTTACAAAAGGAGCAAGAGTTCCGTCGTAGTCGAGTAGTAGTAAGCGTGACTCTGCTTCGTCATATTCTTTTTTAATTTGATTAAGCTGTCTTTTGCCAACTACTTTTTGAAGAATTTCTTTATTACGTGTTTTGATATCAAGTAACTCTTCTACAAAATCATTTGCCCATTTTTTTACATCTTGTTTGGAGATTCTTTTCTGCATTTTCTCCAAACGTCTCTTTTTATCCTCCTCGGTCATATTGAGGGCATCAATAATTGCATTTTCTATTTGGTTAGTGTCGTTCGGATTAATTACAATTGCTTCAGGCAACTCAATTACTGCACCAGCCATTTCACTTAAAATTAATACGCCGGGTTCATTGCATTTTGTAGCAAGATATTCTTTTGCCACTAAATTCATTCCGTCTCTTACGGGTGTCACCATAGCAATATTTGCTATGTCGTACATTGCGATTAATTCTTCAAAAGAAAAGCTTCTATAAAAGTAGAATATTGGATTCCAACCAAGTTTTGAGTATTTGCCATTTATCTCACCAATTAATTGATCCATTCGTGTTTTTAATTCGGCATATATATCTACAGTATCACGAGATGGAACAACAATCATTGCAAGTGACACTTTTTCGTGATATTCAGGGTTGTTTTGGAGAAATTGTTCAAAACCTTCCAGACGATGTAAAATACCTTTACTATAATCAAGTCTGTCTACTGACAGAATAATATCTCTGTTTCCTAAAGTTTCCTTAAGAATTTTAGATTTCTCTTTTACTTCAGGTAGATTTGGTGCTGTATTATATTGCTCGTAATTTATTCCCATCGGGAATGCGTCTATATGTACAATTCTGTTGTCGAGGCTCACCTCGTCTAGGTTGCAATTGAGATCTAATACTCTGTATATTGCACTGATAAAATGACGCATATAATCATGTGTATGAAAACCTATTAAATCTGCTCCTAAAAGTCCTTCCAGGATAGCTTCTCTTTCTGGCAACACCCTAAATAATTCATATGAGGGGAAAGGAATATGATGAAAATATCCTATGTTGGCATTTGGCTTTTCATCCCTAATCTTTTTTGGTAGTAGCATTAATTGGTAATCCTGTACCCATACTATATCGTCATTCTCAATAAACGGTAGTGCTTCTTCGCAAAATAATGTATTTACTTCTTGATACGCTTCCCAATATTCGGCTCTGTATTCAATAAATGAAAAGAAGTAATGGCATAAAGGCCATATTGTACTATTACTATAACCCTCGTAGTAATTTTCTATGTGATCGTCAGAAAGGAAAACAGGATGAAAGTTCAGTTCGCTTAATCTTTCCGTAATCTCTTTTTTCTCATCTTCATCATCTGTAAATATTCCCGGCCATCCAACCCAGTGAATTTCTGAGTCTGTTTTAAGAGAACCCAACCCGGTGGCTAAGCCTCCTTCACTTCTAACAACGTTAAAATTATCGTCTTCGTCTCTTTCAATTTTAACAGGTAGTCTGTTGGCTATAATAATTGTTTTCATATGTGTATAATTCCGATTAGTTATGAGTACTATTCAATGGTTATAACGCACAAACATAATTAAAGATTTATATTTAATGTATTTTCACAAGTTGAGCTTTTTTAAGTGCTATGATGGTGAACAAAAATGCTTTATCATTTGTTGTTTCAACTTTTTTTACTAATTTCGTGGAATCAAATCTCATAAAAATATCAAGAAATACTACACTTGATATCTATTGAAAAATCTTTAAGTAATAGTTTCAAACAATTATGTCAAAACAAAAAAATTATTTAACCTGCGATGGTAATCAGGCTGCAGCGCATATAGCATATATGTTTAGCGAGGTTGCTGCTATTTACCCGATTACTCCTTCATCAACAATGGCTGAATATGTTGATGAATGGGCGGCTGCCGGAAGAAAAAACATTTTCGGACAACCAGTCTTAGTGCAGGAAATGCAATCAGAGGCGGGAGCTGCCGGAGCGATGCATGGCTCATTACAGGCAGGCGCATTAACAACTACTTTTACAGCATCTCAAGGTTTACTTTTGATGTTGCCAAATATGTATAAAATGGCTGGAGAGCTGCTACCAGGTGTATTTCATGTGTCGGCACGTGCTTTGGCTTCTCATGCTTTGTCTATATTTGGGGACCATCAGGATGTAATGGCTGCAAGACCTACCGGATTTGCACTATTTGCAACAGGATCTGTACAAGAGGTTATGGATTTAGCTGCAGTTGCACACTTGGCGTCAATTGAGAGTAGAGTGCCATTTTTACATTTTTTTGACGGATTCCGAACATCACACGAAATCCAAAAGATTGAGGCTCTTACAAATGATGATCTGGCACCACTTGTAGATCAAAAAGCATTAAAAGAATTCCGTGAAAGAGCACTAAATCCAGATAACCCTGAAGTTAGAGGAACTGCTCAAAATGATGATATTTACTTTCAGGCACGTGAAGCATCAAATTCATTTTACGATGATGTTCCCGAAATAGTTGAAAAGTATCTTGCTAAGCTTGCTGAAGTAACCGGACGCAAGTATGGTTTGTTTGATTACTATGGAGATCCGGAAGCAGAGAGAGTGATAATTGCAATGGGCTCAGTTACAGAAACGATACGTGAGGCTGTTGACCACCTTAGAGAAAAAGGTGAGAAAGTTGGTTTGGTTGCAGTTCATCTTTACCGTCCTTTTAAAGCCGAAGCTTTTTTGTCGGTAATACCAGAAACTGTGAATCGTATTGCTGTTCTTGATAGAACAAAAGAGCCTGGATCTCCAGGAGAGCCAATGTATCTAGACGTAAAAGATAGCTTTTATGGAAAAGAGAATGCTCCTGAAATAGTGGGAGGTATATATGGTCTGTCATCAAAAGATACAACGCCATCTCAAATTATATCTGTGTTTGAGAATCTATCTATGACAATTCCTAAGAACGACTTTACAATCGGTATAGTAGATGATGTAACATTCAAATCGCTCCCAATGAAAGAGGAGGTTTCAATGGATGAAACTACATACGGTGCTAAGTTTTACGGACTTGGCTCGGATGGTACCGTTGGCGCAAATAAAAACTCGATAAAGATAATTGGAGACAATACCGACAAGTATGTTCAAGCATATTTTGCATACGATTCAAAGAAATCGGGTGGATTTACTTGTTCGCATCTACGTTTTGGTGATAATCCAATTCGTTCACCCTATTTGGTTAATACACCCAATTTTGTAGCATGTCATGTTCCGGCTTATCTTCACCTGTATGATGTCACAGCAGGACTCAAAAAAAATGGTACTTTCCTTCTTAACTCTATATGGTCTAAGGATGAAGTTGCAAACCATATACCAAATCATGTTAAGAAGTATTTAGCAGATAACAATATCAAACTATATATAATAAATGCAACTAAAATTGCAGATGAAATAGGATTGGGTAACCGTACTAACACTATTCTACAATCGGCATTCTTTAAGATCTCCAATGTTATACCTTACGATCTTGCTGTTGAGCAAATGAAAAAATTTATTGTAGAATCATACGGCAGAAAAGGGGAAACAATTGTAAAAATGAACTTTTCTGCAGTAGAACGCGGTGGTGATATCGAGGAGGTAGAAGTTCCAAAAGAATGGACAAATATACTGGTAGATTCAGAAAAAACAGATGACGTTCCAGAATTTATTCAAAATGTTGTTCGTCCTGTGAATGCTCAAAAAGGATATAGCCTGCCCGTATCCGCCTTTAGCGGACGCGAAGACGGAACTTGGGATGTTGGTACAACAAAATATGAGAAGCGTGGCGTAGCAGTTACCGTGCCCGTATGGGATCCTGAGAACTGTATTCAGTGTAACCAATGTGCATATGTGTGTCCGCACGCAACCATACGTCCTTTTGTGCTTGATGAAGAGGAGCAAAAAGGTGTTGGTGAAGATGTGGAAATTCTCAAAGCACAAGGTCGTCAATTCAATAATATGGGATTCCGCATTCAGGTTGATGTTCTCGATTGTTTGGGTTGCGGAAACTGTGTTGATATTTGCCCGGGAAGAAAAGGGCAAAACGCACTTAAGATGGTATCTATTGAATCACAGTTGGAAAATCAAAAGAATTGGGATTGGATGCTTGAAAATGTTACTAGTAAAGCTCATCTGGTTGATACAAAACTAAACGTAAAAAATTCACAGTTCGCTACTCCTCTATTTGAGTTTTCAGGAGCCTGTTCAGGATGTGGTGAAACACCTTACGTTAAATTGGTGACACAGTTATATGGCGATAGGATGATGATTGCTAATGCAACGGGATGTTCATCTATTTATGGTGCATCGGCTCCGGCAACTCCATACACTAAAAACGAAGAGGGTAAAGGTCCTGCATGGGCTAACTCTCTATTTGAAGACAATGCCGAGTTTGGTTACGGATTTGCTATTGCTCAAGAAAGTATGCGAAACAGACTCCAAAACCTAATGACACAAGCAATATCGAATGATGATTTTTCTGAAGAACAGAAAGAGTTGTTTAATATGTGGATTACAAATAAAGATGACTCTGATTTATCAAAAGAAGTATCAGCTAAAATTGTAGCATCATTAGCAGTAAATGAAAACTCTATTGCCAAAGAAATTCTTTCTCTCGAAAAATACCTAACTAAGAAATCAATCTGGGTGTTTGGGGGAGACGGATGGGCTTATGATATAGGTTTTGGTGGTCTTGACCATGTACTTGCTAGTGGAAAAGATATCAACGTACTTGTTCTAGATACAGAAGTATACTCAAATACAGGAGGACAATCTTCTAAATCTACTCCTATTGCCGCAGTTGCTAAATTTGCTGCTGCAGGTAAAAGAGTACGAAAGAAAGATTTGGGTATGATTGCAACAACTTATGGGTATGTTTATGTAGCACAAGTTGCTATGGGAGCTAATCAAGGGCAAACTTTAAAAGCCTTGCGAGAGGCAGAAGCATATAACGGACCATCACTTGTAATTGCTTATTCTCCTTGTATAAGTCATGGACTAAGAAAAGGTATGGGACAGGCACAGACTGAACAAAAATCGGCTGTTGAAAGCGGGTATTGGCACCTGTGGCGTTATGACCCACGCCTTGAAGAGGAAGGACAGAATCCATTTCAGCTTGATAGTAAAGAACCCGATTGGAAAAAATTCAGAAGCTTCCTTATGGGTGAAGTGCGGTATACACAATTACTCAAATCGTTCCCTGCCGAGGCAGACGAACTATTTAAAGCTGCTGAAGAGAGTGCTAAATGGCGCTATCGTTCTTACATGAGAATGAAAAATGCAGATTTTGCTATAGAAGAACCTGTTGCAGAGGTTATAGACTGAGTCTATAATTAACAGTGGTTTAATTGAGGGTATCACAAATGTGGTACCCTCAATTGTTTGGCTCTAACTCCAAAATATTATAGTATCTTTGCATATATATATTTTTACAAATATGCAGATACAAATAATCAACGGACCAAATCTCAACTTACTGGGTAATCGTGAACCCGGTATATATGGAGAGGAGTCTTTTACAGAATTCCTTTTCAGATTACACTCAGAATACCCTAATGTCAAAATAAACTATTTTCAATCCAACGTTGAGGGTGAAATCATTAACAAAATTCATGAAACTGGATTTACCTACGATGGAATAATACTCAATGCAGGTGGCTACACTCATACCTCTGTAGCGATTAGAGATGCAATCAAAGCAGTAAAGACCCCGGTTGTAGAAGTACACATATCAAACGTGAGTGCACGCGAGGAGTTTCGACATAAATCTATGATTTCAGCTGTTTGCTCAGGTGTTATTACCGGCTTTGGATTGAATTCCTATAAACTCGCAATTGAGTCAATTATACTTGCAAACAAATGATGAGTTCATACGTTAAATAAGCAGGAATATTTACCTGTAATAAATTAAAAGTCAGATTCGAAAATCATTTGGTCCTATTCCCGTAATTAATTATCAGTAAATTATTTACTATTACATAAAACAATAAAAGAACAGATTAATTTTATAAGCAATATGCATAAACATACAAAAATAGTTGCTACAATATCAGATAAACGATGCGAAGTTCCTTTTCTAAAAGAGCTATTTGAGGCAGGAATGAATGTAGTTAGACTAAACTCAGCTCATCTAGATGAAAAAGGCTTTTTGAGCATTATTAACAATGTACGTGAAGTATCCGATGAAATAGCACTTTTGGTAGACACAAAAGGTCCAGAAATTCGTACAACTTTTACAGAGTCATCAATTGAACTTAAGACCGGAGAAATAATAAAAATTGTAGGTGATCCTGAAGGAATATCTTCAAGGGAAACCTTATATATTTCATACTCCGGTATCGCAAGTGAAATGGATGAGGGTGATGACATACTAATTGATGATGGAGAAATTGACCTTAAAGTCATTGAGGTGAACGAAGATTATTTGCTATGCAAAACTATGAACGATGGAGTAATAGGAAGTCGCAAAAGTGTAAATATTCCTGGCGTTAGAATTAATCTCCCCGCAATAACAGAAAGAGACAAAGAGTTTATTGCACTTTCAGTTAAGCACGACATTGATTTTATTGCACATTCATTTGTCCGTAGCGGTGAAGACGTAAAAGCAGTTCAAGAGATATTAAATAGTTATAATAGTAAAATAAAGATTATAGCCAAAATTGAGAATCAGGAAGGTGTTGACAATGCCGATGATATTCTTGAACAAGCATATGGTATTATGATTGCCCGTGGCGATTTGGGTATTGAAGTGGCTCAAGAAAAAATACCAGGCATACAACGTATTTTGATTAAAAAAGCTATACATTATAAAAAACCCGTTATTGTTGCAACGCAAATGCTACACTCAATGATCGTAAACCCAAGGCCTACTAGAGCAGAAATTACAGACATTGCAAATGCTATATTCTACAGAACGGACGCAATAATGTTAAGTGGAGAAACTGCTTACGGCAAATATCCTGTTGAAGCTGTTAGAACAATGGCAAAAACAGCTTATGAAGCAGAACAAACTAAACTAGTCGAAAATGACATCCGCGTTCCTTATAATCCGGTAGACGACACAGAAGTAACAGAGTTTTTGGCTAAACAGGCAGTAAAATCTTCAAGCCGCCTGAATGTTAAAGCTATCGTTACCGATAGCCACTCCGGCAGAACCGCTCGTGTTTTAGCTGCATTTAGAGGGAAAAGCCCTATTTATGCAATCGCAACATCTAAACGCCTTGCTCGCGAACTTGCATTATCTTATGGTATATGGGCAGAATATCAACAAGGGAAGGGTGATGACAATACTAAAGAAAACCGAAGCGACTATTTTACCGAAGCATTAGGAAGATTGATTGATCAGAAATTAATCGAACTTAATGATAGAGTAGCATATCTTGGAGGTAGTTTTGGAGAAATAGGAGGAACAACATATCTTGAAATTGTTGATGCTTGGAGAATACTTGATGCTAAAGAGAAATATAAACTCCCTGACTATACTATATAATTACAAATAATCTAAAAACCCTGATTTGGATTCAATTGAAGATTATATTGCCGAAAACATAGATCCCGAACCTGAAATATTAAAACATATAAACCGTGAAGCCCATCTTAAACTGCTTCACGGTAATATGGTTTCGGGACATCTCCAGGGTAGGGTGCTTAAAATGTTGGTTCATATGATTCGCCCTCAAACTGTACTCGAAATCGGAACCTATACGGGTTATTCTGCACTTTGTATTGCCGAAGCACTGGCAAAAGATGCTAGACTTCATACCATTGAAATAGATGATGAATTGGAAGATTATATTACCAAAAACATAAATAAAACTGAATTTGGTGACAGAATAAAACTTCATATTGGCGATGCAAATGAAATAATCCCTAAATTTGATGATCAATTCTTTGAATTAATATACTTAGACGGAAATAAAAGAGAATATTGGCAAAACTTTGAAGCTGTTCTTCCTAAAACAAAAAAAGGAGGCTTCATTCTTGCTGACAATACTTTATGGCATGGAAAATTGCTTGAAAAAGTGAAAAGTAACGATTGGCAAACCAAAGGGATTCTAGAATTTAATGATAAATTGAGAAATGACGACCGCGTAGAAAAAGTAATACTACCACTCAGAGATGGATTGACACTTATCAGAAAAAAGTAAAATTATGGATAACAATAGACTACAGAGAATAAACCGTTTAATACAGAAAGAACTTGGAGATTTGCTACTAATTGAGGCAAGAAAAATGCCGGGTGTAATAATATCAGTAAGTAGTGTGCGTGTTACGGCCGATTTAAGTATTGCTCACGCATATCTTAGCGTATTTCCATCAAACCGATCAAAAGAGTTAGTTGATAATATCAATGAGAACGTAAAAGCGGTCAGATATGATCTTGGGAAACGTATGAGGAATCAATTAAGGATTATACCTGAGCTTAATTTCCATGTGGATGATTCTCTTGACTATATAGAAAACATTGACAATATTTTAAAAGACACCTGATAATATGAATATTTATAACAGCCTCATTATTAGAACTTATTGAATACCTCTTTTTTCATAGCACGCAGATATCTATTTTCAAAGAAATCACATAATGCCATAAATGTAATTTCTGCTATCTCTGTGTGCGGTATTGCCATTGCAACTATGGCAATGGTAACAGTCCTCTCTGTATTCAATGGCTTTGGGGGGATTGTGGAAGGAATGTTTAGTGCTTTCGATCCTGATCTTAAAATCACCGTTAAAGAGGGGAAGGTATTCAATTACCAAACACCGGCATTTCAGGAAGCATTGCAACTCAATGATATTCAACTTGTATCAGAATCTTTAGAGGAAAATGCGCTATTTAGTTTTGATGATCAACAGGTTCCTGTTGTAATGAAGGGAGTTTCCGAAGAGTTTAGACTTCTCAGTGAAATGGAGATGTTAATGGTCGACGGAGACTTCAAACTCAGAGAAGATGTAGTAGATTATACAACACTAGGTGCGGGGTTAGCAGTATCTCTTGGAGCACGCCCAGGATTTATTAATCCGATAGAAATATATGCTCCAAAAAGAGACGCAATAATTAATATTGCCAATCCCTCAACCGCATTCACAACCGGATATGTGCAAATTGGGGGAGTGTTTAGTCTTAACACCCCGCAATATGACGAGCAAATGGCCATTATTCCAATAGCACTGGCCAGAGAACTACTCAGTTATGAAAACGAAGTCACCTCTCTTGATCTTAAGCTAAATCCAGCGGCATCAGTCAAAAGAGTGAAGAGAGAATTAGAACGAATATTGGGTGACGATTTTTTAATTGAAAATCGATATGAACAACAAAGTGAGTCTTATAGGATGCTTCAAATTGAAAAATGGGTAACTTTTCTTATATTAGCGTTTATATTGCTAATAGCAGTATTTAATGTAGTTGGTTCGCTCTCAATGTTAATTGTAGAAAAGAAAGATGATATTCAAAGTTTGAGAAACATGGGAGCTTCCAATCAAATGATTACTCGTATATTTATGTACGAAGGATGGCTAATAACATTTATTGGTATAATTGCAGGTATCGTAATAGGATTGATATTATGTCTATTACAGCAATATTTTGGTTTTATACGCTTGAGTGATATTCCCGGAGCATATATAATAGACGCATACCCGGTAATTGTGAAATTCACAGACATAATAGTAGTATTTGCAGTAGTAAGCACGATAGGTATATTAACAGTGCTTTATCCTGTAAACAACTTAAGGAAGAAATTAGAACTCACGAGATAGAAGTTTTATAACATTATGAAAGTAGCAATAGTTGGAACAGGATATGTTGGGTTGGTATCTGGAGCATGCTTTGCCGAAATGGGCGTAGATGTTACATGCGTTGATATAGATAAACAGAAAATAGAAAATCTAAAACAGGGAATCATACCAATATATGAACCTGGTCTTAAAAGTATTGTGGAACGAAATTATGATGCAAAGCGTCTTCATTTCACCACTGATCTTCCATCTGTTCTCAATGATATGGACATCGTTTTTATCGCCGTGGGTACACCTTCTGATGAAAGTGGTAACGCCAACCTTTCTTATGTAAATGCAGTTGCAGAAACTATTGCTAGCAATATGATCAAACCTTTACTCATTGTAACAAAAAGCACAGTACCCATTGGCACTTCATTTAAAATAAAAAACCTTATTACCAAAAGACTAAATGAACGGGGGCTAGACAATTTACATTTTGATATTGCATCTAACCCCGAATTCTTAAAAGAAGGAGCAGCCATAAATGACTTTATGAGTCCCGACAGAGTGGTAGTTGGGGTAGAAAGCAAAGAAGCCGAAGAGCTAATGTCTAAACTCTATCGTCCATTCCTGCTCAATAACTTCCGCGTTATATTCATGGATATACTATCTTCGGAAATGACAAAATATGCCTCCAATGCTATGCTCGCCACACGTATAAGTTTTATGAACGATATTGCAAACCTTTGTGAGCTAGTAGGTGCTGACGTTAACATGGTGCGAACAGGTATTGGAAGTGACTCTAGAATAGGCAGGAGCTTTTTGTATCCTGGATGTGGTTACGGCGGCAGTTGTTTCCCTAAAGATATTAGTGCAATTATCAAAGTTGCAGAAGATGTAGGATATGAAATGAAAGTCATTAAAGCAGTTGAAGAGGTAAATAACAAGCAAAAAACTATACTGTTCAACAAGTTTAATAGCTATTACAATGGAAATATAAAAGATAAAACAGTGGCTGTGTGGGGCTTGTCTTTCAAACCGGAAACAGATGACATACGTGATGCCCCATCTCTAACACTAATTGAAAGTTTGCTTAAAGCAGGTGTTAAAGTTCGTGCTTATGATCCTGCAGCCATGAATGAGGCACAAAAGTACCTTAACGACAAAATTTACTATTCTAAAGATATATACGATGCAGCCAACGAAGCCGATGCTCTCATAGTTCCCACCGAGTGGAAAGAATTTCGCTTACCAAGCTGGTCAATACTGAAGAAAATAATGAATAACCATCTAATAATTGATGGTAGAAATATATATAATAAAGAAGACCTAGCTTCACATGGATTTGAATACCGTGGTATTGGTCAATAGAATTTAAATACGAAACAAAACTTATTTATTAACTAAACATCAACATACAATGACTGTAAATAGAAGAGACTTCATTAAGAAGATGGGAGTAGGAGCTGCAGGATTGGCAGTGGGTGCTCCGGCAGTGAGTGCTGCAACAAAAAGTACTTCGGCAACAAGTATCTCTGCAAAGAGCTATAATCGCATTATCGGATCAAACGATCGTATACATGTAGCCATTGTTGGTCTTGGTAGAAGACTGGGAGCATTTGTTGAACCAATAACCAGTAAAAAAGCAAATGTACAGCTTGCATATTTGTGCGATGTTCATGAAAAACAACGCAACAATGCAATGGAAAGATTCTCTAAACAAATCAATTATAAACCGAAACTCGAAAATGACTTTCGTAAAGTTATCGATGACAAACAAGTAGATGTAATTCAAATTGCCACTCCTGAACACTGGCATGCACCAATTTCAATATTGGCAATGAAAGGTGGAAAGCATGTTTATGTAGAAAAACCATGTAGCCACAACATGTACGAGAATGAAATGTTGGTAGAGGCAGCGAAGAAATACAATAAAGTTGTGCAAATGGGTAATCAACAACGCTCATCTCACCACACGATAGATATTATCAAAGAAATACATAACGGTATAATAGGAACACCTTACAAAGCAGTAGGTTTCTATATCAATCAAAGGGGAGAAGTTCCAATACAACAAAAAGCACCGATTCCTGCAGGGCTTGACTGGGATCTGTTTCAAGGACCGGCACCACGTCGTGAATATACTTCAGAAACATGGGATTACAATTGGCATTGGTACGGTTGGGACTATGGTACAGCTGAAGCAGGTAACAATGCTACTCACGAGCTTGATGTAGCAAGATGGGCATTAGACGTAAACTTCCCTAACCGTGTTGAAGTAGAAGCAGGAAAACGTCATTTCGTTAATGATGGCTGGGAGATGTATGACACAATGGATGCAACTTTCTATTTCGAAGATGATAAAGTAATCAAATGGGACGGTAAGAGCCGTAACGGTTATGATACTTATGGCGGAGGAAGAGGAACAATTATATATGGTAGCGAAGGTACAGTTTTCGTAGATCGTAATAAATATGTCCTACATGACAGATCCGGTAAAGTAATTAAAGATAACCAAAGCGGATCGGGCGAATCCGGCACAGCATTAGGTGGAGGTGGCGATATGACCACAGATCACGTAATCAACTTTTACGAAACTGTAAGAGGCAACCAGAAACTCACCGCTCCAATTGATGATGCAAGCAAAAGTATGGCAATGGTACACTATATAAACACTGCTTACAGAATTGGCAGAGGATTTGACATTGACGAGAAAAACGGTAGAATGTATGACCGTGATGCAATGAAACTCTGGACTCGTGATTACGAGCCAGGATGGGAACCAACACTGTAAAGTGTCCCTGAACCGTTAGCTCAGCTGGTTTAGAGCGCTGCCTTGACAGGGCAGAGGTCACTGGTTCGAATCCAGTACGGTTCACAATTTTATTTTACAAATTATCACGGAGTATCCAGCACTTCTCTTTCAACAGCATTTTGGATAATTTCTTCCCTCGTTAAAAAGGCAGTGCGTAATTTGTTCTCGGAAAGCATTTCAAGTTGGTCGCCCACAAACATACTACCCGCCTGTGTAGCATTGCCATAACTCAAAAGAACCTCAGCTCTAATGGTGTCTCCAAACTCTACGACTGCAACATAAGTATCACCATGATATGCATATCCTATGTTGTTTTTTTCATTTAACTGAAAATACATAGTTCGGAAAATACCATATTTTGAATGTCCACCATTACCCGGAAACTCAATACCATCTACTCTGAAACGATTTACCTCACCCCATGGAATATCTATGGCACCATACATCTCAGTAACCTCATTTGCAGCTTCAACCAATAAATCAACCGCTTCTTTTGGATTTTTCAGCCCCGAAGGAGTAGAAACGGGATCATCTGCATTCCAAGGAACACTGAACATATCACTTTTAATCTTATCAAACCATCTAGCGAATAGTACTGAGCCTCTGCTATCTGCATCCGTGCTTCCATCCCATGCTTTCAAAACATCTGCTGCCTCATTTGCTTTGGAATAAAACACCGAATCAGAACCAAGGGAATTTATTGGTTGTGAAACTTCAGTTTCTATAGCTTTTAATAATTCGTCTAAAAACCTATCTGACGCTTCCATTCCTGTATCCAGTTTATAATCTACCAGCTCCTCAAAACTAATAGAGTTATCATCTTTAATTAAATTAATTGCACGCTGTGCTCTAAGCGAAGTTGGGAATTCATTGGGTTTAGGAGACATATAAGCAGGAAAATCTTCAAAATCTAAATCAATAGGATAAGTAGATGTCCATGGGGCATCATTAGCATTTTGAACGAACCCCGATTCAGGATTTATTACGCGAGGTAAATTGTCAATCTCATGATAAGTATCCCAGATTAAATCTGTGCGAGTTCCATCAACAATGCTATTCCAAAACGACCAGTTGCCTTCTAATCTTTGAGGCACATTACCATTGAAAAAATACATGATATTGCCATCCCTGTCTGCATAAATCAAGTTAAACATCGGAATTTGCATCATCTGTAAAGCCTCTTCAAACTCGCTCATATTCTTCGCTTTGCCCATTTTATGATATTGAGAATAATAAGAATCCTTTTCAAAACCTGCAATTCTGACGGCAAGTGCTTTGTTTTCATGCTCTCCTACAATGGGACCATGTCTTGAGTACATAAGCTGAATAACACTATCTTTAACAGAATGATCATCCTGCAAAATCTTCATAGTTATATCTTTCTTCGTAAACATCATCGTTTCGCCATCAAGAAGATATCCACCATCCTGCAAGGTTAATTCATATATATCGGAAGCATCAATAGTATTCACCGTATGAGTCCATCCCAAATATTCATTGAAAGCTATATTTAGAACAGGCATACCCACAAGTGTAGTGCCGTAAACATTGAAATCGGACGCATTTAAATGAGCCTCAAAAAATAGATAAAAATCGGACCATGGAAGATGAGGGTTTGCAACTAACATAGCGTTCCCCGATTCTGATTTTGATGGAGCAATTGCATAAGAGTTAGATCCCGGAGTAATATCTTCTGCCTCCGATTTCAATTCATGCAAACTTCTTCTAATATCGCCCCCACCCAGAAACTCAAGATTCATAACTCTCTTGCTGTGAGCCATTACGTCAATGGCAGTAACAGGCAAAACTGCTCTAACTCTATCTGCAATGCTGCCCATATTTGCATTTGCATAATCATTTAACCCTTTAGTGAACGCATCCAGATGTTCTCTATCCGTTTCGGTGAATCTATTGTACTGTGCAGCAGCACTATCCTGCAGATTGAAAAGTCGCGCTAATCTATCTCTTTCAATATATTCCCCACCAAAATATTCACTTGCGCTACCACGAGCTTCGGCATAAAGTTCAAGAATCAAATCGGCATGATTTTGCATCTGCGCCCATCCAAAAGCGTAATACATGTCAGCTTCGGTATTGGCATAAATATGAGGTACACCCCATGTATCCCAGATAATTTCGGCTTCATTCTCTGACGCTTTGTTGTCACATGAGGAAAGGAGTAATATTAAAATAAATAAAATGGAAGTTGTTTTTTTGATAATCGAATGCATTATAAATACATGAAGCTTATATAACATGTTCTTATAATATCAACAATTCTCCATTTCCAGAATATAATAACCCTTCTCTTTTATCTCCGTTTCATTTTCAGGCTTCAGCTTCTCAATGTGGCAAAACTTACATTCCTCGGAAGTCAATGGTTGTCCTTCCTGTCCTTTAGTTTTCAGATACTCGCGGCCGTATTCATATATTTGATTAGGGTCATTTGTTTCAACCGGAGCAATAATATCAAAATGCATAACTTTGCCGTCCTTCCTTGGTACATAGGTATCCCAAACTGCTACTTGCATAATTTTTAATTTTTAGAAGTTGTACGCAACATTGCTTATATTAAATGAATAACAAATTCGTTTGATATAAGTTTGGAAGCATAAATAAACAATGTACTCGATATGCTGTTTATATGAGATAGCAGAAAATGTAAATAAAATTAGAAATGGGAATCTTAAGTAAACTACTCGGTGTGCCAAATAAGGACAAATTAAAAGAAAGGCTGGAAAATGGTGCCCTTCTGTTGGATGTGCGCACTAAAGAAGAATTTAAAGCCGGTCATGTAAAAGGTTCAATTAATATACCCCTAACAGAAATACCACATGAATATAGGAAATTAAATAAAGATAATCCGATAATTGCAATATGCGAAAGCGGTGTTAGAAGCGCACAAGTGGTGAGGTTTCTCAATAGTAAGGGTTTCCAATCATATAATGGAGGCAGTTGGAAATCGTTCAGATAATGTCTTAGGCTTATTTAGTTACATAAATACTGTTAGAGTTAAACTGCAAATCACTTGTTGATAAAAATATCCAAAAATGGATGTCCTCAATTTTCCAACCTTTCGGTATCGCAAAAGACGCTTTACCCGCAATACGAGGAGCAGTATTGAGCGAATTAACCGCATACAACTCTGCCTGATTCAAACAAACAACATTAACCTGATCGTCATTTCTTCCCATTTGTGAAGAAACTGATATTTGCTTTTCCCAATTGAAATGGGCAGTATTGATATCGGTACTATCATCAGTGCTGATCTCAACTGTCACATCCACAGGTGATTGCACATCACCTTCCGCAACCTGAACCTTGCTGTAATCTAGAGTTAGATTTGGGTATTCACCAATAATAGTACTATGATACGCTTCTCCTACCAATTTCCTATAAGTCTTTTCACTGTTTTTAAACCCCAGTTTAATTATATTATTCAATGGTGAGAATCCTTTATTTATCAAACCTACTTTCATTCTATGCGCTAACTGCTTGGGTGTTTTTGGATCCTTTGGTATTACATGCGACCTAATTACCTGCTTACCATTACTAACATAAGTAACTACCGGACCTATTTTTCCTGAAAGTCTACCGAAGATTGGATCTTGTGAACTTGCCATGTATTTATGATTTTAATATTCTTCGCAATTTACGGAAAAGTGGTGTTTTGTGCAAGGTAATTTGGCTTATATTTCATTATAATTAATATATAGTCTCTATATAGTTTCATTATGGTTGAGTTATGAATTTATAAGGAGGATATAAGGAGACTATATGGGGGATATATGGAGGGTTTATGGGGATGTAGGGGAAAGCAAGGATGTGTTACCCAGAGAAATAACACAAGAAATTGGAGTCTATATTAGTGTGTTTCTAAATCCTCACCATCCCTCTAAAGCCTCTCGATGCATAATATGATTCTGCGCCATTGTGGTAGATAAAAGTGCGTCCATAGCGGAAGTCGCCAAAGAGTCCACCCCCTAAGTCTCGTACTTCTTTTGGGGCTTTTACCCAACTGGATGTTTTTGTGTCGAATGCACCCAGTTTTTGTAGTTCATAGTAATGATTTTCGTCCAACAATTCAATACCCATTTCTTGTGCCATTCCTGTCGCACTGCCGATGGGCTTATTCTTTTTACGAGAATTTAAAGCAGCTTCGTCGTAGCATAAGCTACGTCGTCCGGAAGGGCTTTCTGGTGAGCAGTCGCAAAATACATATTCTTTAGTATTAGAGTCTTGCGCTATTACATCGGGTTCACCACCGCTTTCTTCCATTGCTAATAGCGAGGATATTTTGTTGGGACTGTTTTCTAATGTCTTTTCAAGATTTTTCAGTACTTCATCCCATTTAATATTTAAATGGCGATTCTTGTTTTCTTCAAATCGTTCTCTAAGAATCTTGTTAAGCTGTTTTGCTTGAGCTACAGAGATTTTAACCTGATTCATATCTAAAGGAGTTTTTAAGTAAATTAATATCGCCGGCTACGCATAGATTGTGTGGCGCCGGAGTTACTTCCTTTAGTTCTAACGTTTATTTTGCGATTTTGGTTTGTGTTTTTTTGATTGTTTTGTTGCAGATGCATTATCTGCTTTTTACTCAGCCGATTTTCAAAATCTATGAGTTCTTGCTCAATTCTGTTTTGCTCGGCTCTCATCTCTTCCGGCGAGTTTGTAGATTGCGAGATAGTTAGATTGCCTGGATTGCCTGCCTTGTAAATTTCAGCTTCATAAAGTCTGCTTCTGAAGAAGTCGTCAACAGTGCCTCGCATGTTGTTGTTGATACTTGAAAGCATAACAGGCATTTGTCTCATTTGATGTTCTATTTCTTTATATGAAACCCAGAAAAGTGGATATTGAGTGGTTCCCTCGTAGCTTTCGTCGCGGTGCATTATAGGACATATTGCTATGGGTTGTACTCTGAAACTTGATGTGAGTGCGTCAAAATAGTATACTTCTTTTAAGTAATATCCTTTTACTTCATGTGAGGGTATGTCTGAATCGTCAATTTCTGAATTTCCATTGTTTATTTCGTGATATATTCCAAATCGATCTATAAATTCAGGGAAATTGATCTGGTATTCCTCTGTGAATATTTCTTGTCCATCGAGGTACTCATAAGCTTTTATCTGATTGTGTTGGAGTGATTTGAATATCATTGAAAAGAGATTCTCTCTTCCCTCAATAGGTGTTTCAGGATAGTAGAGTGGGGCGTTTGTAGGGTTTGATAAGTCGATATGTCTATATATTATTCTTGACCATCTGGAGTTTTCTAAGATTTCATTTAGCTGAAAGTTGCTGTTATTTTTGTAGTTATTATATATGTTACTATTAGGGGTCTTTTGATTTGTCTCTGCTTGACGTCTCTGCTCTATGCGTTCCCTTGCAGTTTCCTGGGAGTATGCCAATGGTAGTGACACTGCAAAAAGTAATATTAATATTATTGTTTTCATTCGGTTTTTATTATTAGGCCATTTTTAAAATTAATACTGATCAAAATTGACGCTGTTTAATAATGCAGCTTCTGTTAATGACATATTGTATTTTAATTCACTCTTAATTCCAGAACGGCAATTTCTCGCTCCGTTCCATCAGGTCCGGCTGCCTTTACTCCCGAAATATATAAATAACTGCCTCTAGAGAGCCTTCTTATTTGTTCTTTTTGCCTGTCAGAGAACTGATTTCCGTTGGATATTTCAGGAATGGCATTTCCCATTGAGTCGAAAAAGATGGTGCGGAAGTTGGTAACACGAAAAGGGATGTTTAATATTCCATCATCTATTGCAGCTTCTATTCTATCTGTATTCATTAAGATGGATTTTGATATACTACCTCCTTTAAACATTGCAGGATTTCCATTGGCGTCTGTGTATGAGATAAATGGGGAAGGGTCGGGGAGCGCACGTACCCTAAATTCATCCGAAGTTATCTGCCTAGATGCACCATCTGTTGTCTCGACTGAGACGGTTATTATTGTGTTTTGCCCTACTGCGTTTGGACGTGCAATCCACATATTGCCTCTTCGAGATAGGGTACCATTAGTCATGCGTGCATTAATGTTTTGTGGTGCAATTCCGGAAACAGAGATGCTTATTTCATTGTCTATGCCGGCATAGAGCACATTCATTAAAGTGGGTGCAATGGTTGCTAAAGGTTCTATAACAGTATAACTACTGCGGAAATCTCTACGAATAATTGAACCATCATTCCCGCTTATTTCAAGATGTCCTTCTAATGGGAATGTTCCTGTTCTATTGGCTTCTAAAGTAAATGCCCTGTTGTTGTCTAAAGTGGGTGTGGTGCCATTTAAATATAGTATGGGTAGTTGTGTAGTGTCTTCAGCAGAAAGCACCACACGCGCTTTGTAATCGCCTCCTCTGATTACTATATCTGACTCGGGAATGACATATGCATTTAACTGATTTACACGGAAATCACTCACATCAATGCTGTTTAATATGTTTTCGAGTGCAACTCCCTCAGCAGCGAGCAGGTCGTTTTCAATTTTTGTAAGAATTGTGATGGCTGCTGCAAGAGGTATATTTTCGAAATGCATTGCTTCCCAACTTTTGTTCCCTGTCCTTTGAGTGCTGAGGCTTCTTTCTATAATGTTTCTGTGATCAGGGTTGAGGATGTATTGGGTAACTAAAATGCGGTAATTGTCTATTGCATTTTTAAGCTTCTTGCTTTCGCCATTTATTGGTGATAGCATTACCGTAGATGCTGCTTCGAGGTCATCTTTACGTTTTATATTATCTACATCGGCTTTTCTGCCATCGGCCTGCCTTACCATTCTGTATTTTAGTTCTTGAATGTAGTTGGTTAGTGAATCGGTCATGGCACGCACTTCTTCTCCTTTTTTATACCATTCGCCTGCTTTATCGGGATTTTGCTTGCTGTACAGTGCAAGCTCTTCCATAATAAGATTATTTCTATCGGATATTGTGCCTGATGAAGTGCGCAGACTTCTGTCAACCAGTCCAAACCCGTCGAGCACTTCGGCCGATACGTTTAGTGCCAGCATTGCAATGAAAACCAGATACATAAGGTTAATCATTTTTTGACGTGGGGAGTTGGGACTATTTACTGCCATTTGTGCATATTGTTTGTCTTAATGATTTTTGGTTTGAGATGACATGGCTTGTAACATTTTTGAGTAAACCTCGTTGAGTTCTTTCAATTGTTTTGCCATCCTTTCTGATTCGTTTTGTATATTACTACTTTCAGGTGAGTTGCTTCCATAGATGGAAGAGAGGTTTAAAAGACTTTTGTTTATTTGCTCTATGCTGTTTATTTGGCTGCTCACGCTTTTTAGCTGGATCTCGTAAAGACTATTTAAACCGGATAGTGTGCGATTGAGATTTTCCATCTGCTTTGTGTATTCTTCAGTATGGGGATTTAGGTCAATTTGGTTTTGGACACGTGATTGAATTGTTGGTTGTTGAGTTTGAGCTGCTTGTTGTTGCGTTTGATAATGCTCACCCGTATTGTCTGATGTGAGTGCAGGAAACACTTTGTCCCAGTTATAATCCCTTACCGGTGTATCAAACGCAGAGAGCGTGAATACTATAACTTCCGTTATCATACCAATGAAAAGTAACTCATTGCCAAACGGGAAATGGAGTAGCTTGAACATTGCACCAAGAATTACAATTGCTGCTCCAATGCTGTAAGCAAAGTTTATGGATCGTTTGCCACGCTCAGTTTGAAGGAATTTTTCGAATCGAGTTTTATATCTTTTGTAGGCGTTCATTTATCTGTTTTTTTTATTGACTTTATAGTTTTTTAATCTATCTATTGCCCCGTATTTGCGTGCGTACACAACGAAAGCCGATGTATGAGCGGCCTCTGTTTTGATATTCTGCGTCTCGCATATCTGCACGGATGAAGGTGGCTATGTCTTTCCAAGAGCCACCTTTTACTACTTTACGTTTCATGAAGTATGGGTCGTTGGAAGATGATTTATAGTTGTATTCCGGATTGAGATTTCCCATTAATTCATTCCCCGATTCACTATAGGCTGTTGATGTCCATTCGGCAACATTGCCGGCCATGTCGTAGAGGCCAATATTGTTGGGTCTGAAGCTTCTGACGGGTGAGGTTATGAGGAAGTTGTCTGCAGCATATGCTCCTTCTCCCGGACTGAAGTTTGCTTGGTAACAACCACTTTCTGCAGTGGTGACGTCTGATCCCCAGGGATATATGTTGTCTGAGTTTCCACTTCTAGCCGCAAGCTCCCACTCGGCTTCGGTTGGGAGTCTGTATTTTTCTATTTGTACATCATTATTATTTAAACCTCTTCTCAAAAATAGGGTGCGCCATTCACAAAAGGCAATGGCTTGCTCCCACGAAACGCCTACTACAGGGTAGTGTGCATATGCAGGATGTGAGAAATAATTACGCATATATATTTCATTGTTACTCGTTGGGAAGTCGTTTATCCAACTAGTCGTGTCTGGATATATGTTTATTATGTAGGTGTGGACAAAATCATAGTGATTGCTAAAAGGTCTGGTGATTGTTTCGTTTATTATTCTTCCATCGGGAGCAATGTATGCTGTGTCTTTTGATATCATTATAGGTTTGCTAGGAATAGTGTTGTGAGATTTTAGTTGGTACTGTCTTTTTGCAGCTTCGGCAGCATCGTAATATTCGTATCGGAAATTCATCTGTTGTGCATCTAACATTTTAACTCCGGTGATTGGATGTATTGAAAAGATGCTGTTTATGGCTGCTTCTTCCTCCTCGGTGTTGCGTGTCCATGGTATGGGGATATTCCAGTTGAGATGTGGCGTTACAGGGTCGCCATAAATATTTTCAGTGATTTTATAGAAGTCGTCACCTGCATATGCGGGGTCTGTCATGCGCTCACGTATAATGGAATCTCGTACCCAGTATACAAATTGTTTGTATTGCGAATTTGTAATTTCGGTTTCGTCCATCCAAAAGTTGTCTACTGATACTCCTCGAGATGGTATGTTTATTCCCCAGAGTGAGTCGATATCCTTGGGCCCCATAGTGTATGCCCCTCGAGAAACGAGTACCATGTTATATGGAGTGGGTTCGTCCCACACTTTAGCCACAGGGACACCTACAAGCTCCCCTCCTATGCCCCTGCCCATGCGGCTTCCACCACAGGATGAGATGATGGCTATTAGGAGTAATAATAAAATATACTTTCTCATAATATTCAAATTATTCACAATAGCCGTATGCTTTTATGAGGTTGCGACTCTGGTTTGAAGTAATCTAGCGGGAAGTCATATTTTATATATAGTTCATGACTACCATTGCTTTCTTTACCTATGCCTATATTATGTTTGGTGTAGGCATAGCCAAGTTGTACTCCTCTTATAATTGTACCGGCAAAAAGTGTATATCCATATTCAGAAATGTAGGAAAAACCGCCAGATAATTTATTGTCATACTCCAATCTTACAGTTGCTTGTGCGTATGTTTGATTGTCATTGGACAATATGCTTACCATCGGTTGTATTTCAAACGCATGAAATAGAGAAATATTGTATCGAGCAGTGAAATAATATGTTCTGGGTATGTTAGTTTTGAGCGAGTCTTCTAATAAAATATTATTGTTGGACATATTTGGTAATGTATAAAAAGAGGGTTGATTTAGATGCATAATGGAGAATCCTGCATTAAAGCTTTTGGCGGTCCAAGATAGTCCCACGCTGAAGTCTGCGAGCTGTTTTTTAGTGGTATTTGAGATAATCATATGCTGATTATTTTGTAGCGAATCTATTATATACCTTAATGTTCCCGAATCATAATTTAGATTGTATAATCCCGCTTGCAATCCTATGTTGAGAGTGCCGTTCTTGAATGGTTGGATGAAGCTATACTGGGCAGCGGCAAGCGAGTTCCTGAGCGTGCCAATATTCTCGGTAAAGACAGATAGTCCAACTCCATGGCGTCGGTTCATGAATTCTATGGGCATATCTGCTGTTAATAAGATTCTTTGAGGTGCATCTTCTATATTTGTCCCTTGATTGATATATAGGGCAGCAGCTCTTAGGTTGTTGGATTCGCCTGCATATGAGGGGTTATAAAAACTATTAATCTCCCAATATTGGCTTACAGGTACATCCCACTGTGCATGCAGCTGTGGTGAGATGCACAATAGTAGTGTTATTATAGAATAATTCCGCCATCTCTTCATTATTATTATAACTGAGAAACGGCGAAAAAATTGTAATAGGAATAAACTATTTTTTTATTTTAAGCTTTCGGGTTTAACCCTCATAAATCTGAGCATACCAAGCATCCATTTGGGAAGGGCTTTCTCAGGGTCTCTATTACGTAGGTTGAGATAGAGATTTAATTTTTTCATTAAAGGTATTTTGTGAGCTTCCACCAGTTCGATAAGAGTGCCATCGGGGTCTTCAATGTAGGCAAACTGACCCGCTGCTTCGCCCATGTCAAATGATTCTCCTTCTTTGAAATTGCTTGAGCTGTCTACGGTGAAAGGAAATCCCATTTCTTCGCATTTTTTTCTAAGCGCATCTGTGTTGCGAATGTCGAAACAGATTTGTATGAACCCGGGGTCGCCCCAATATCTGCCTTCATATATTTTACGTGGTGTACGTTCTAGCGGTTGAACAAGCTCTATGAATGATTTGCCAAAAAGTTCACTAAAGCTGCCTCTGCGGGGTATGCTATGAGAAAGGATGCGGCGGCGAAATTTACCATCACCCGAAGGTAATACCTTGAGATCTTCGAATGTACCGGTTTCGTCTGCAACTATTATATCATAGCCAAGTATATCTCGATATATGGGCATTGCTTTCTCAATATCTGTAACTCCTATCATTGCGCCCGCAATACCTCCGGTGAGTCTACCCTCATCTATATATACTGATGGTTCATGAACAATCTGGAAGATGTTGCCATAAGCATCTTTCATGAAGAAGGTGTTGTGACCGTCAACACTCAGCTGCGGTTTTCCCAATAAGTTAATGTTAGTATTTTTGCTGAATTGTTCATAGGTCCTCATCACATCCCTGCTTTTAATTTTTGCAGCGAATACTCCAAGGTCGCCGGTTTGAATTTCGAAATCTATGGGTTTTGGTTTACGGTCAGAATATTGCCATATTTCAAAACCGCCTCCACCTTGCATGTTTAAGGCAATGGAGGCTCGGCGTTTTTGAGGTTTGCCACCTGTGTAGGGCAACATGAGTTCGGCTACTTTGTCGTCTTCGAGAATTCTTATATCCATGTTGAATACATCGATATAGTATTTCCATGCTTCTGCAAAATTCTCAACACCTATTCCTATTTGTTGAATTCCGGAGATGATATAGTTATCTTTCATTTTAATTTGAGTAAGATGTTTTATTATCTATATTTCTTTAGCTTTAAAACTGAGTTGCACTATGTAGCGCTTACTTTCCTTACCAGTTTCCTTGCCAAACCGGGTAAGAATCTTTTAATATATACCATTATCAATTCTTTACCACCTACCAATACTTCGGGTTTACGTCTATTTATGGCTTTTACTATTTTGGCAGCTGCTTTTTCTGCCGACATTCCGGTGTCTTGTCCTTCGTCCATTTTTGCATGCTTTGAGCCATCGGCTTCCAGTGCGTTGTATGAGATGTTGGTTTTAATGCGACCGGGACACACCATTACTACTCTGATATTATCGTCATAATATTCTGCATGAACTGTTTCGAAGAAACCGTATACTGCAAATTTTGAGGATGAATAAGCTGAGCGAAGCGGGAAGCCAAATTTACCGGAAATACTGCTGGTTACAGCTATTGTACCGCCACCATTTTCTATCATTTTTGGAAGCAATTGCTTGGTTATTTTAACCGGAGCGAAGAAGTTTATGGTCATTATCTTTTCATCGACCTTGAATGATGTGTCGAGTGTTTTAGAACGTTGGCTGATGCCGGCATTGAGAAAAGCTGTATCTATTGTCCCGAATGCAGAAATTGCATCGTTGGTTAGTTTGTCAATATTTTCCAAATCAGAAAGATCATATTGTAGGATTTTGCATTGAGCTCCTAAACTGATGCATTTTTCCTTTACTATATTCAGTTTTTCTAAATTTGTTGCAGTAAGTATAAGGTTGGTCTTATCCTTAGCAAATTGATAAGCGGAAGCTTCGCCGATTCCCGATGAAGCTCCTGTTATCCATATTGTTTTCTTGTCCTGCATATTTTAATGATATTGTTTTAATAACCATTTAAAACATCGTTCCAAAGTTCTTCTCTTATGTCATCAAGGGAGTGGGGAGTGCATTCTTCTACTTTACTAACGGACTGAGATGAACTTATCATCTGCTCTAAGAAGTGTGGTGCACGGTTTGGTCCTTCACCGGTATTGATAAGCACAGTTTCTCCATTTTTAATTTTGTTTTTTTGAAGTGCGATGAAGAATCCTGCAATGCACACAGCCGAAGCAGGTCCGGGTATAACTTTTTGTTCGTATGCAACGAGTTTGCCTACGGCTAAAAGCTTTTTCTCACGCATCCGCAGGAAGCTGCCATTTGTGTCTTTAACAAGTTTGGCTATAATAGGGTAGGTTGCGGGATTTCCAGTGGCTAAGGTAGGAACACTAGTTCTGGGGTTGTCAATCACAGGGTATTCTTTTTCGAATCCTTGTGGGAAGCCTTCTGCCTCGGCTTTTTCCCACGCTTGAACCATTGGGTCACATCCATCTGACTGAACAAGCATGAAGCGAGGGCTTTTGAGTTCTGGATATATTCCTTTCAATTCCCTTATTCCTTTCTCTATAGCAATGGGGCCTGTTCCACCACTCACGGCTTGTATGTATACGTCGGGGAATTTATCCATTTGGCGAATCCACTCAAAGACCATTGTTTTTTTAGCTTCAACTCTAATGGGATCAACGTTTCCTGTGGACATGGGGATGTTGTGTATTTTTGCATATCCTGCGGCTATTTCTTTTGCTTTTGCGTAGTCTCCCGAGACACGGAAGACCTGTTGCCCATATGAGCTGATAGTGGCTTCAGAGGTTTTTATAGTATCTTCAGGCATGAATACCGAACAGTTTACTTTTGCCTTGGAGAGATACTTGGCATATGCTGTGGCTGAATTGCCAGTTGAAGCAATGCAATATTGATTAATTCCGATTTCCTTGAAGAGGCTGGCAGCAAGTGATGCTGCGGTGTCTTTGAAGGTTCCGGTACCACCATTTAAATCGTTCCTGTATACGTGAACATTAATATCGAGATTGAACCTTTTTTTTGCAAATTCTTCAAGAAATTGCCATCTTTCTACCGGTATTGCTCCTTCATTAAATGATACTATGTGTCTTCTTCGAAGAAGAGGTAAAAAAGGGAAGTAGCTCCAAAAACTGTCGTGGGTACGCTTCATTATACGCGGTAAACGCTGGTATCTTCTGTTGTAGGAGACTTCTGAATGTTTGCTCTCGCAATTAGGACATTGTTGATTTTGATCGAACCATGTCCAGAAGTTGGGAGTTACATGTTCACATTGTGTGCAGGTTAGCCAGTATTTGTTTTGAGCTTTTACTCGTAACATTTTGATTGTTTTTTCGGGACACTTTTTTATTCTATCGACATTGACTTCATCTCATCACTCTTATATTTTCCGGCTTCGAGATTTTTTTTGATTGTTTTGAATACTTCAATTGTTTGTTCTACCTCTTTTTGAGTGTGTGAAGCAGTGGGTATGAGCCTTAACATGAGCACATCTTTAGGTACAACGGGGTAGGCAACAATTGAGCAAAATACGCTATGGTTTTCACGAAGGTCTACAACTACATTGGTGCCTTCTGCAACATTTCCTTTCACATATACAGGTGTAACGGGCGATTGGGTGTTCCCAATATTGAATCCTTCGGCCACTAAACCTTCTTGCAGAGATTTTACGACTTTCCAAAGGTTCTCTTTATGCTCCGGTTGAGTTTGAAGGATTTCAAGTCTTTTGAGTGCTCCAATTACCATTGGCATTGGGAGTGATTTGGCGAATATCTGTGATCGCATATTGTATTTAAGAGAATCAATTATTGCTTTCTCTGAACTAACAAAGGCACCTATACCTGCCATTGACTTTGCAAATGTTGCAAAATATATGTCCACTTCATCCATTAATCCGAAGTGTTCGCTGGCGCCCGCTCCTGTTTCTCCCATGGTGCCAAAACCGTGAGCATCATCAATCATAATGCGGAAATTGTATTTTTCTCTTAGTTTTATTATGCCTGGTAGATTACCAAGGTCACCAGACATACCAAATACACCTTCAGTAATTAGTAGTATTCCACCACCTGTTTCTTTTGCCTTACGTGTAGCAAATCCAAGCATTTTGTCGCAACGTTCCATATCGTTATGTGGAAATACGAAGCTTTTCCCACCTTTTGCTTTGTGTAGGAATATTCCATCCATAATGCAGGCATGTGATTCTGAATCATATACTATTACATCATGTCGAGATACGAGTGAGTCGATTATCGAAACCATGCCTTGGTAGCCATAGTTAAGTAGATATGCCGCCTCTTTCTTTTCGAATTTGGCTAATTTGGTTTCAAGCTCTTTATGGTATTTTGTTTGTCCAGACATCATTCTGGCACCCATAGGGTATGCCATCCCCCAATCGGCAGCACCTTTGGCATCTGCTTCTCGCACCTCTGGATGGTTTGCTAGACCTAGGTAGTTGTTTAAGCTCCATGTGATTACCTCTTTTCCATGAAACTTCATTCTTGGACCAATCTCACCCTCTAATTCGGGGAACATAAAATAACCTTCCGCTTTTTGGCGATATTGTTCAAGCGGGCCAGCGGCACTTTTTAGCCGATCAAAAATATCTGTCATGATTAAATAAGTATGTTTATGTTATTGTTGTAATTATCTTGTCTTTATATCATAAAAGGTCTCATGAGATCATTCATCAAACATAATATGAGTATTTGTGAGTATTCACCAAACATCTTTTGAAGATTATTTGCGATCTTTTATTTCAATAAAATCCGCATCTTCAACTTCTGTCGATTCAAAGGATTTTTTCTGATATTCTATAATTCTTTCATCCTGAGTTTCTGGTTGTTTAGGCCGATTTGGACGTTGTTGATAACTCCTGTTTTTCGCTTTGAACCTATTGCCGCCTAATATACGAAATAAGATAGAGAATACTGCTCTTATTATTATAAATGAAAGAATAAGGAAAAATAGAAATTTAAACATAGGTGGTAAAAATGCTTGAGTTATTTAGTAAAGATACAATGAATAGCTCTATCAGCTCAATAAGTTTCAATTATTTAACGCTTTGTGACGGCTGGGTGTTAGAATTGAAATTAAAATATATGAGATTATACCCATTGCGATACCTGCAATTCCAAATATTGAAATTAACGTGATAAAAAGTATTATCAATATTATTTGTCTTTCATTACCTTTGATACCTCTACTCTTTAATTTGAAGGAGAACATGGGTACTTCGGTAACCATTAATATCGAAATGATAATAATTAAAACTACTGTTATTATCCATATTGATTCATTTAATAATGATGTAGTGTTTAATTCTATGAAGCTGTACAGTGCAAAGCAATAGCTAATCCAGAACAACCCGTTTGCAGGGGTAGGTAATCCAAGGAATGAATCGGTTTGCCTTGTATCTATATTAAATTTTGCCAGCCTATATGCAGCAAAAGCTGGTATAATGAAAGCAAGGTAAGGGATATATTGGCTAATAGGTTGTAATAACTCAGGATAGATAAAATTGTTTCGCATCAGTATGTAGAGTGATGAGGCAGGGGCTACTCCAAAACTTACTACATCGGCAAGGGAATCGAGCTCTTTTCCTAATGGTGAGTAAGCATTTAATAAGCGGGCAGCCATTCCATCTAAGAAGTCAAATACTGCTGCTATGATCACCCAAACGATTACTCCGGTGAAGTTTGCATTAAAGGCGTGTGTGATTGCAATTGTGCCAGCAAACAGGTTTAATAGAGTGATTATATTTGGAATGTGTTTGCGCAAAATATATTTATGTTTTTTTTGTCAGTCGGGCAAGGAAGGTGTTGTTGGCACGAACTTCATCTCCAATATTGACCATTATTTCTGAATCTATAGGTAATAGTACATCTATTCTTGAGCCAAGTTTGATGAAACCCAGAGGATGGCCAATATGTGCCTCATCGCCCTCACTGACGTATGTTACGATTCTTCTGGCAAGAGCTCCGGCAATTTGTTTTGTTAGTATAGTCCCGTGCTCCGGTGTTTCAATGAGTATGTTGCTATGCTCATTTTCACTACTTGATTTAGGGAGGTAGGCGGCATGAAAATTGCCATTTATATGGGAAAAGTGTATAATTTTACCTGTTACCGGAATCCAGTTTGAGTGTGCATTAAAAAGTGACATGAATATCGATATCTGTATTCTTTCATCATTAAAAAACTTTTTCTCATGTACCTTTTCTATTGCGACTACTTTTCCGTCAGTTGGGCTGTTAACTAATCCATGCAAATCTCCTTTATAAATTCTTTCAGGACTTCTATAAAAATTCAATGCCGTAGCATACAGAATCAAAGATATTACGAATAATATCTTTGAGAATATTGTTGCAGAAAAGAAATAGGAGATGATTATATTTATCAGTAGTAAAACGATAAATATATTAATTAATGGAACTTTTCCTTCTTTATGGATTTTCATATTTGCTAATCTACAATAAAATATTTTTGTTGGAATATAGAATCAATGCTATTAACCTTTGGCATTACATGCAATATACTATCACTTTTATTTTCTATCTCTTCTCTGAAATTCTCAGGTATATACTTTTCCCAGAATATTTCATTAAGATATGGCACAACGGCAGGTACTACCGCTTCCACTCGCTCAAAAAAGAAAGACTCTTCCTTTATTTCTTTTTTAATTAAAGATTCATCTCTATCAAGCATAAGTAATAGATTGAGTATAATACTTAGTATAAACATTAATGTGCCGACTGCAACCAAGCTTCCCATCAGGCGGTTTACAAAGCCAAGAAATATTACATTTGTTATACCCTGTAACAAGCGACCCACAAATGATATTACCAATGCAATAGCCGCAAATGATAATACGAATGATAGAACTCTGGCAATATTGAGAGATATGTCTAACAGTCTATTGAGTTCGGGTAAAATAATTACAGCAAGTTTTCCTCCGAATATAGCCGAAAGGATAATTATGGCTAACCCAACGAGCTGCATAATTAATCCTCTTCTATAACCATTTAAAAGGGCTATGAGCAAAAAAATTATTATTACTAAGTCAAACCAGTTCATTCTTATATATTATAATTTCAATATAAATACTATAATATTGCTCTGTACACTTCTATTTGTTCGTCCAGAAATATTGAAGCGTGTTCCTTAAATTTCTGAGGTGAATCAGTTGTGAAATAAGTAGATGTTCCTTTTTTTGTGCATAAAGCATCCATTTCACGGTGTCTTTCAAGGTATTCGTATAAACTTTGTGCGACAAGTTTCCCTTGTGATATCGCTTTTATGCCTTGAGGCAGATATTCATGAATCTTATCCATCAATAATGGATAATGAGTGCATCCAAGTATAATTGTATCTATCTGTGGATCTTTCTTTAGCAGTTGATTTATATGCTGTTTAACAAAATAGTCAGCACCCGGTTTGTTATATTCTTGATTCTCTACAAGAGGAACCCACATTGGACAGGCTTCTCCGGTTACAGTCATATGAGGGTACAATTTATTGATTTCAATTTCATAAGATCTTGATTGAATAGTACCTTCTGTACCTAAAATTCCAATGTGATTTGTATGTGAAAGGTTTTCAGCATTTTCGGCAGTAGGACGTATTACCCCTAATACTCTATTAGTAATGTCTATATTCGGTAAATCTATTTGCTGAATGCTTCTTAAAGCTTTTGCAGAAGCAGTATTGCATGCGATAATTACTAATCTGCAGCCTTGATTAAAAAACCATTTTACTGCTTCAAGAGTGAACTCATACACCTTTTCATAAGAACGACTACCATAAGGTGTACGTGCATTATCTCCGAGGTATATATAGTCATATTTGGGCATCAGAGATTTAATTTCAGATAATACGGTAAGCCCACCGTAACCTGAATCGAATACTCCGATTGCACCTTTTTTACCGGGTTCGCTTATTTCCACGAAAGCAGTATGTTTGTTAAAATATCCCCAGTTTTTGTCTTACAAAAGGGTTTGCATCAACAGCTTGTGGAGAAAGAAAAGCTATTCCAGGGTCATCCAAATCGTAGATAACAGTGTAGTTACGCTCTATTCCGACTGCATGAATTGCATCTTTAATTTTCTGTTTGAGTGGCTCAAGTTTATCTCTTTCTTGTAAATCGATATCTTTTTGTGCCATCTCCATGAATTCTTGCATCCTGTTCTCAAGCTCCGTAAGTTCTTGCATTCTTCTTAACTTAATGTTTTCTGATAGTGAGGCTTGATAAGTGATGTAATCAGAATATTTTTTATTGTATTCGTTTTGCATCAATTCAAGTTCTTTTTTATACTCTTCACTCAGATTTAGCAAGTGCTCAGTCGCTTGTTGTCTTTCAGGAAATGCTTCAAGAAGTTCATCACTATTGATATATGCTACTGTATTTTCATTTATTGTTGGCATAATTTGTGAGAAAGCAGTTGTGCTTATAAAGAAAACAAACAGACTTAAAGTGCATAATTTAATTTTTCCCATAATCATAAATTTAATGCATTGAATATTCTTTTACAAGGTTTTTTTTACTTCTATCTCTTCGTATGCTTCGATGACATCGCTCACTTTTATATCGTTAAAGTTGTGAATTGTGATACCACACTCATATCCTGATGCTACTTCACGAACATCATCTTTGAATCTTTTAAGTGAGTCAAGGACACCTGTATATATAACAATTCCGTCGCGTATTAGTCGAATTTTACTTGAACGTTTAATTTTTCCGTCACGCACCATACAACCGGCAACAGTTCCAACTTTAGACACTTTAAATACATCTAAAACTTCAACGTTTCCTGTAATCTCTTCTTTTATATCTGGAGATAACATTCCTTCCATAGCTGCTGTAACTTCCTCAATAGCATCATATATTATTGAGTAAAGTCGTATATCAACTCCTTCTTTTTCAGCTTCCTTACGAGCTCCTAATGAAGGTCGAACCTGAAAGCCAATTATTACACCATCTGAGGCTGCTGCCAGTGTTATATCTGATTCAGAAATTGGACCAACAGCTTTATGTATTACATTCACTTGAATCTCTTCGGTAGATAGTCTTATAAGTGAATCAGATAATGCTTCAACTGAACCATCTACGTCGCCTTTAACTATAATGTTTAACTGCTGGAAGTTACCAATCGCAATTCTTCTACCTATATCATCCAGGGTAAGCATTTTTTGTGTTCGCATAGACTGCTCGCGTTGTAGTTGCTCTCTTCTAGTAGCAATTGAACGAGCTTCCTGTTCAGATTCCATTACGTTAAATGTATCACCTGCTTGTGGTGCTCCATTTAATCCGAGCACAAGAGCTGGCTCAGATGGGCCTGACTCATCGATACGCTGGTTCCTTTCGTTAAACATAGCTCTAACCTTACCGAAATATGCTCCGGCTAAAAGGATGTCACCTTGTTTTAAAGTTCCATTTTCTACAAGGACAGTAGATACGTAGCCTCTTCCTTTATCCAGCTCAGACTCAATTACTGACCCTGATGCTTTTCGATTTGGATTGGCAGTTAGTTCTAAAAGGTCTGCTTCAAGAAGCACTTTTTCAAGTAGCTCGCGTATTCCTTCTCCCTTCTTTGCCGATATCTCCTGAGACTGGTATTTTCCACCCCAGTCTTCTACAAGATAATTCATCTCGGCAAGTTTTTCTTTTATCTTCTCTGGATTCGCACCTTGCTTGTCAACTTTATTTATAGCAAATACTATAGGTACGCCAGCTGCTCCTGCATGGTTAATTGCCTCAACAGTTTGAGGCATTACATTGTCATCTGCTGCTATTATGATAATAGCTACGTCTGTGACTTTTGCTCCACGAGCACGCATAGCTGTAAATGCTTCGTGACCCGGTGTATCAAGGAATGTTATCTTACGACCACTTGGCAACTCAACATTATATGCGCCGATGTGCTGAGTAATTCCACCAGCCTCGCCTCCAATAACATTGGTGCTTCTGATACTATCTAGCAATGATGTCTTACCATGATCCACGTGTCCCATTACAGTAACAATTGGAGAGCGAGGAATCAAATCTTCAGGAGAATCAACCTCTTCTGTAATTGCTTCAATTACATCAGCACTAACAAATTCAGTTTTAAATCCATATTCTTCTGCAACAAGGTTGATTATCTCGGCATCCAAACGCTGATTTATTGCTACCATCACACCTAAGCTCATACAAGTGGATATAACATCTGTTACGGGAACATCCATCATGTTTGCAAGATCATTTGCTGTAACAAACTCTGTCAGCTGCAATGTGCGGCTTTCTTTTTCTTGTTGTTTAAGTTCTTCTCTTTGCTTTGTGGCACTTGCTTCACGTTTATCTCGACGATATCTAGCACTACCTTTTTTGCTCCTTTTTTCTGTGAGACGAGCAAGTGTTTCTTTTATTTGTTTTTGTACATCCACTTCATTTACTTCAGCTTTAACAGGCTTTCTTAGAGTGGATCTTCTATCTGTTCTTTGGCCCCCCTGATTGTAGCTAGTGGGTTTATCAATATTTACTTTACTTGCGCGAATACGTTTGCGCTTTCTCTTTTTGCCGTCATCTACAGAGTCGGCGGTTTGAGGGCGTTTTTTCTGTTCGTCTATTGCTTCTTTCTTCAACAGCTTCACTTTATCCTCTTTCAGCTTTTTACTGTCTAAGTTTTTATTCTCACGCTCCAAACGTTCTTTTTTTCGCTGGGCTCTTGATTTTCGAGGAGGACGTGTGCGGTCGTTTATTGAACTCAAATCTATAGAGCCCTTAACTACTATATTAGATTCCAGCTTGTTTTTATTGAGTCGGAACACTTTCTCCGATCTTGAACTCTCGGGCTTAGATTTATTTTCTTCTGATGCAGAGTCTTCTGATTTATCTTCCTCTGTTTCAGTTTGTTCTGATTTTATTTCTTCTGATTTAGGCTCGATAACGGGTGCTTTGGGTTTAGCACCTTCGTCCTGGATTTTGCCTTCTTTTTTTTCTTTTGCAGTCGGCTCAGCTTTAACCGATTCTGTTTTCTTTACCTGAGTTTCGATTTCTTTTTCTGTTTTCTGAGGTTCAACAATTGGTTTATGTTCTGATTCAGCGTCTGCTTTAATTTCAGTAACTTTGTCTTTGGTTGCTTCTTCTTCTTTTTCTATGATTTCTTCTTCCTTAACTCCTTTAGTCTCTTCTTTAGTTTCGGCTATAGTTTCAGGTTCAGATTGTATTTCAGATATCTCTTCTACTTTAGTTTTCTCTTGAACTTCAGTTAATTCAGACGATTCAGACTTAATATCAGGTTTAACTTCAATAGAGTCTTTGTCTTTTAGTTCTTCACCTTTTATGTCTTTTGTTTCTTTATCTGATTTGGCCTTTGAGTCCTCTTTTGACTTTAAGTCTTTTTCAACTATTACTTCTGCATCACGAGTAGTTATTGAGTCTTTATGTTTAATCTCTTTAGGAGTGTCAACTTTTGGTTGTTCGTCAATAATTTCGCTTTTCTGTTGTACACTTTTTTTAGAAGGAGAGGGTTTCTTATTCAGTTTATCCAAATCGATACTACCTACAACATTTACTTGAGGCTTTAATTCTTTAGGAACTTCAGTCTCAATAGTTTCTTTTTCTGTACTTCTTTTCTGGGTTTGGTCTCCGGGAAGTTCATACCCTTTTATCGCAACTGTTTCACGCTTGTCATCTCTACGTTGCATTTTTTCGCGTGTCTCCAAAGCTTCAAGCCGGATGTTTTTATCTTTACCAAATTCATTGATGAGTATTTTATAGTGTTCATCCTCAATTTTTACATTAGGATTTGCTTCCACTTCAATACCCTTCTTATGTAGAAATTCAACAAGGCTGTTAATTCCCACATTTAAATTTTTCGAAACTTTTATTAGTCTAATAGGCATATATAAATTCTAACCTTATCTCTTTTTATTCTGTAAACCCTTGTTATCAGAGCGATTTTGATGATTTAATCTATTGTGAATCTTCAACACCCTCTGTATCTTCCACGTCATCGAAATCTTCGACATCTTCGGTGTTTTCTATTGTGTCTGTATTATCCACAATCTCGGTGTCTTCTACAACATCGGCGTCCCCAACTTCATCAAAATTGTCTGCATCTTCTTCATCTTCTTCATCCTCAAATTCATATTTCAGGATAGAAAGAACTTCATCCACTGTACTCTCTTCAAGATCGGCTTCTTTAATTATCCTTTCTCTGCTGGTAGCCAAAACATTCTTAGCTGTAGAGCACCCAATTTTCTTTAATTGATCAATTACCCAACCATCAATCTCATCACGAAACTCATCAAGATAAATGTCTTCTTCGTCTACTTCGTCAATGTCCCTGAACACCTCGATATTGTATCCTGTGAGCATTGAGGCAAGCTTTATATTTGCTCCACCCTTACCAATTGCAAGTGAAACTTCTTCTGGGTTTAGGAATACTTCTGCACGATGCTCTTCGTCTTTAACCGTAATTGAATTAACTCTGGCTGGGCTTAAAGCACGTTGTATATAGAGTGTTGTGTTGTTTGTATAATTAATAACGTCAATATTCTCATTGCGCAATTCACGTACAATTCCATGAATCCTGAATCCTTTCATTCCAACACATGCTCCAACTGGGTCTATGCGATCATCATAAGCTTCAACAGCCACTTTTGCTCTCTCACCAGGTATTCTGGCAATTCCTTTTATAGTTATTAACCCATCTGCAATCTCGGGTATCTCTTGTTCAAATAATCGTTCAAGAAATACAGTAGAAGTACGTGATAGTATAATCTTTGGATTATTATTTTTGTTTTCTACTCTTGCCACAACAGCTCTTACATGCTCCCCCTTACGGAAAAAATCACTAGGTATTTGTTCTGGTTTTGGCAGAATCAATTCGTTATGGTCGTCATCAAGTAGTAATAACTCTTTTTTCCATACCTGATATACTTCTCCTGACACAATCTCTCCTACTTTATCTTTATAGAGGTTGTAAAGATTGTCTTTTTCTAGCTCAAGTATTTTGGAAGATAGAGTTTGTCGAAGATTGAGTATGGTTCTCCTGCCAAAATGTTCCAGATGAACTTCGTCTGTTAATTCTTCTCCAACTTCAAAATCATCATCAATTTTAAGGGCTTCTGAGATAGTTATTTCCATATTAGGATCTTCCAGTTCGCTATCTTCAACTATTACACGATTACGCCAAATCTCGAGGTCTCCCTTGTCTGGATTAATTATTATGTCATAATTTTCATCAGTTCCAACAGATTTGGAAATGACATTGCGAAATGCTTCTTCGAGCACGCTGATCAACGTAGCTTTATCGATATTCTTGAGCTCGTTGAATTCCGAAAAAGTATCTATGAGACTTATGGTGTCTTTTTTCTTACCCATATATTAATTAAAATCTTATCAGATATTTTGTGTATTTTATTTCCTCAAAATCAAAGTTGATGTCTTCGTTTTGGTCTATTTTACGTTTAGCACCTTCGGGCCTTATCTTTCTGTTAATAGTTACTATAAATCCGGTTTCATCCGAAGATTTAAGTACACCCTTATACTTAATTCCTTTTTTACTTAAAACTTCAATTTCTTTACCTTCAAATTTTTTGTATTGACGTGGCGTTTTAAGTGGTGAAGTTAGCCCTGCTGAAGTAACTGTTAGTTCAAAATCCTCGTGGTCACGATCAAGCTTTGATTCTATATATCTGCTCAATGCAGCACAATCATCAATATCAACTCCATTGTCGTTGTCAATTTCTACTGTGATAGTATTAGCGTTGCCAATAAGAACGTCGGTAAGATAGTTTGATGTATCTTTCAGATGCTCTTCAGCGAGTTGGATAATTACGCTCTTTTCGATCATATTTGTTTCTATTGAACAAAAAAGGAAGCGGTATCTCCTGCTTCCCCTCACTCATTTCAACTGCAAAGATATTGTTTTCAAACGGATTCACAAAATGTTTGCCAAATATTTTAATACACGGATCATTCTGATAATAGTAATAGTTATCTGATTTCGGCATATAAATCCATTATCCAAAATATTATGTACTTTTGTTACATGAAACAAAGTGATAAAGATAAAATAATCTATGATAAAAACGTTATAGATTTCGTTACTGTATCGGTCGAGTTTTGCGCTATTCTTGAAGGAGAAGAGGATCTGGCCAGAATAGAATGGATTGATACAATGCTTAAAATACTACCGCTTTTATATTTGAAAGCTTCTTTAATGCCCGAAACTGTTGGGACACTTGATGAGCCTGAAGTATTTGTAAAAGAAGAAGATTATTCAAGGATAGAAAATCGTGTCTCCAATATTATGGGAGAGGAAGATATCTATTTAGATGTATTTATTGATGAGATGAAGTATAGCGATCGCCCTATTTCTGCTTTTATATCAGAAAATATAGCGGATATATATCAGGATGTCAGAAATTTTATATCTGTATATCAATTTGAACTTACCGAACAGATGCAAAACGCAATCAATATTTGTCACAGTAATTTTAAAACGTATTGGGGGCAGAAGCTTGTAAACGTTTTGCGCCCGCTTCACTCTTTGATTTACAAAGAATACAATTCATCAGACAATGAGGAGTTTTTAAACGAGGAGGAATTGTGGGATTAACTATTACAAAGGAGCAAATGGCTGAACTCAATAGAGTAATGTTTGAAGGTGAAATATTTGTAATAGATCAACCGGAGAAAGTAAATAGTGCAATTGCCTACCTCTCAAAAAAAAGCGCTATAGGCTTTGATACTGAAACAAAACCAGCTTTTAAACGTGGTCAAATTAACAAAGTTGCACTTTTACAGCTGGCAACCGAAAATGAATGTTATCTCTTTCGGCTAAACAAGATTGGTTATCCCAAAGAACTGGAAAAGCTTATGTGCAATGAAGATGTAAAAAAAATAGGTCTTTCACTTAGAGATGACTTCGCAGCACTTAAAGAGAGAACAGGGAATAAACCTAAAAATTTTATAGATCTTCAATTATTTGTTGATAAGTTTGGAATAGAAGATAGTAGCCTCCAAAAAATTTATGCAATACTATTTGGAGAAAAAATATCTAAAAATCAGAGACTCTCAAATTGGGAAGCCTCAGAGCTCTCACCCGCACAACAATCATATGCCGCAATTGATGCATGGGCATGTCTACGAATATATAACCACTTAACTAAAGAAAGACGATGAGTCGAAATAAGGAAATAATACTGAAACCCAAGAAAGATGATTTTCTCAAAAGATTTCATCCTTGGGTATTCTCAGGTGCAATTGCATCAAAACCTGAAGGTCTAACTGAGGGAGAAACGGTAAAAGTACTATCTTCTAAAACTGAATTTCTGGGTATTGGTCACTATCAGATTGGAAGTATTGCGGTACGAATTCTGTCTTTTCAGAATGAAGAAATAGATGAAGGCTTTTACGAAAAGCGTATATCTTCAGCATTCAATATGCGTAAAAACTTAAACTTAATTCGTCCTGATAATGATACATATCGCCTAGTGCATGGCGAGGGTGATAACCTATCTGGGTTGATTATAGATATATACGGAAAAGCTGCAGTGGTTCAGTCACACTCTCTTGGCATGCATTCCGATCGTGATATAATAGCTAATGCACTCAGAAAAGTGTATCATCAAATTCCACTTGAATATATATATTATAAATCCGAAGGTACTTTGCCCTTTAAGGCTGATATTCAATTAGATGATTATTATATTTATGGAAATAGTAATCTTGATGAAAAAGAAAACGCAATTGAAAACGGGTTAAAGTTCAAAATTGACTGGCTCAAAGGTCAGAAAACAGGTTTTTTTATTGATCAGCGTGAAAATCGCAGTTTGCTTGAGCAATACTCAAAAAGTCGTCATGTTCTAAATATGTTTAGCTACACAGGCGGATTTTCTGTTTATGCTTTAAGAGGTGGAGCTGTAGAAGTTGTGTCGGTGGACAGTTCTTCCAAAGCTCTGTTTTCAGCTGAAGAGAATGTCTATATTAACTTTAAAAACGAAACCCGACATACAACATACTCTGAAGATGGATTTAAATATTTAAATAATATACCTCAAAACAAATACGATCTTATTGTATTGGATCCACCCGCATTTGCAAAACATAGAGGAGCTATAAACAATGCTTTACAAGGCTACAAAAGATTGAATCTTGCGGCATTAAATAAGATTGCATCAGGTGGTATTTTATTTACTTTTTCATGTTCTCAAGCAATAACAAAAGAACAATTCAGACTTGCTGTCTTTAGTGCTGCCACAATGAGCGGACGTAAGGTGCAAATACTTCACCAACTAACGCAACCAGCAGATCACCCTGTCAATATATATCATCCCGAAGGAGAATACCTTAAAGGTTTGGTTCTTTATGTCGAATGACACTAAAAGAGTGCTATTTAAGAATAAAGGTCGCATAACATGTTGTTATTATGATAAAAAACTGTTTAAACAGTGCTTTTTGTGTTAAACTGTACAAAATGAACAGCATTTATCCACTAATATGTTGCACGGTATCAGAAAACAGCTTATATTTGCAACGTGTTTTTCATGGTATTAGATTTAAGGTTAACAATGAAGATTGGTTGTCGCGAGACAACCTTTCCTTTTT
>CAZYGE010000005.1:68862-71783 GCA_964647535.1 uncultured Proteiniphilum sp. | reverse complement strand
TATAAAATAGTTAATATGCAAAAAGACTCTAAAATATATGTGGCCGGGCACGGCGGACTTGTGGGTTCTGCAATTTGGAAAAATCTTAAAGATAAGGGTTATACCAATTTAATAGGCAGAACTCGCAAGGAGTTAGATCTTATGGATGGTGCTGCGGTTGCTGAATTTTTTGAAGAAGAAAAGCCGGATTTTGTGTTTCTCGCAGCAGCCCATGTGGGTGGCATTGTTGCCAATAATACATATCGTGCAGATTTTATCTTTAAGAATCTTCAAATTCAAAATAATGTAATTAGTGAGAGTTGGAGATTTGGTGTAAATAAACTGTTGTTTTTAGGCAGCACATGTATCTACCCAAAAGAGGCGTCACAACCAATGAAAGAAGATTCACTGCTCACAGGACCCCTAGAATACACCAATGAGCCTTACGCCATTGCAAAAATAGCAGGCATAAAAATGTGCGAAAGTTTCAATCTTCAGTATGGAACAAACTACATTTCTGTGATGCCTACAAATCTTTATGGTCCTAATGATAACTTCCATCTTGAGAATAGCCACGTACTGCCGGCAATGATCAGGAAGATTTATTTGGCTAAGTGTTTAATGGAAAACAACATGGACGATATTAGGCATGATTTGAATAAAAGGCCTGTGAATGAGGTAGATGGCAACAGTAGCACGGATGATATAATTAATATATTATTTAGATATGGTATAAGTGATCATAGCCTCAAACTATGGGGGACGGGCAAGCCAATGCGGGAGTTTTTATGGAGTGAGGAGATGGCAGATGCTTCAGTTTTTGTAATGGAGCATGTCAATTTTAAAGATTTGAAAGGAGACAGCTCTGAAGTGAGAAATTGTCATATTAATATTGGCACCGGCAAAGAGATTTCTATACATGATCTTGCATTTCTTATTAAAGAAACGATTGGTTATGAAGGCGAGATATCATTTGATTCTAACAAACCTGATGGCACAATGCGTAAGCTAACCGATGTTTCCAAGCTCAATAGCTTAGGATGGAAGCATGAGATTGAAGTTGAAGAGGGGGTGAAAAAGTTGTATGATTGGTATTTGGAAAACAAATAAACCTCAAATAGATTTTTTTAATCTGTTTGAGGCTTATATTTTAGTGCTCCTTAGAGTTTATCTAAGGGGCATTTTTGAATCTTCATGTAATGCTTTTTCCAAAGCTTTTACAAATACAGGAAGGTCGTCCGGTACTCTTGAAGTTATCAAGTTTTTAGTGACAACAAGTTCTTCATCTTTGTAATTTGCACCAGCTTTCTCTAGCTCACCCTGTATTTTACCAACTCCTGTAAGAGTAACACCGTCTAAAACGCCGGCTTTGGCAAGAACCTGAGGACCGTGACAAATTGCTGCAACTGTTTTTCCACTATTAAAGAATTCTTTTGCAAATTCAACCGCCTTGCTGTTTTTCTTTAGTGCGGCGGGGGCTTTACCTCCGGGGATGAATAAGCCATCAAAATCATCTACGGTAACTTCACTAATCTCTTTTTCAATAACTATTTCAATATCGTTGTTATATGCTTTTACTCTCATTTTTTCAGGTCCAATAACTGTAATGTCCACATGTTTATTTACTAGATATCCAATAGGCATAATAGCCTCTGCATCTTGAAATCCTTCTGTTGTTAGAATCGCCAAATGTGGTCTATTGGCCAATGTGTCATAATTTACTTTCATAATTTCTCAGTTTAAATGGTTTGTATATAATAGTTTTGGTTGTCAGATAAAGCTATGACGGCAAACGATTAACCACCTTAACCAGTCTGTACTTCAATGTATACAATGCAATAAGCACAACGAACAGGATCCAGAAAATATACACACCCAAACTAGGATATAATACGATAGTTACTGCACTGCATACAAGTTGAGCAAGAAGATAAATTAAAGATACGAGTCTATGATCTACTTTCATTTCATTGCCCAAAATTTGATAAAAATGAAGCTTTTCGGGACCGAAAAGAGCTTTTCTCTGATAAATCCTCTGTCCTAAAGTAAATAAAACATCTACTACATACACAAGAACAAAAGAAATCCAAACAAGTGTTTCGGTCCTTACTATTAATACAAGAAGTAGAAAACTTACCCAAAAGCCAATGCTCATACTACCAACATCCCCCGGTGTGGTTGCCGGTCTTTTTCGGTAATTAAAAATTAGAAAAATTATAGCTGCTAAAAAAGGGAACCTTAAATAGTCTACATGCACAAATGACTCAATATATCTATTTACATATACAAGCGGAAGAAGTACCGCGAGTGTATAGAGACCGGTCATCCCATTTACATCGTCCATATATTTAAATGCATATATTACTCCTACGAAAAGGAGATATGCAAAAAACAGATTCCACCATGTTATGACTCCAAAAACTCCCGTAATATAAAAAGCAATGCTTATTGCAGCTAAATGAAATATTAATTGCGCCCATGTTTGAGAGTTTCGCAGATCATTCCAAAAACTTATTGCTGCAACTGCGGTTATTGCCACGAAGAACCATATATTAAATTCTGTGGGATTAAAAAGCAATAACAATAATGAGGCAAACCAAAAAATAATTCCACCGCCGCGAAGTGTAGGCCATTCGCGATTTCCAGCTGTGGTTTCTTTCCATAAAGGTTCTATTAAAACATCACTTTTTGAAGCAACTCGTAGATAGAGAAATTCAAATGCAAAGAGTATAAGTAGAACGAGTAAGTAGATCATAATTGACTTTTTTAATTAACATCTTAGCTCATCTTAATTATACAAACAGCTTTAATAGGGCTATTGTTTTTAATTTCTCATGATAATGTTATTATATTTAATCTGATTAGTGTTGCTTCCTTCTCTTATAAGTTCTATTTTTTTCTTAGAACAGTATTAATTTATTCTCTTATAATACTACTTTTTT
>CAZYGE010000005.1:35268-68762 GCA_964647535.1 uncultured Proteiniphilum sp. | reverse complement strand
TTCTATTTTTTTCTTAGAACAGTATTAATTTATTCTCTTATAATACTACTTTTTTCTCAGAAATAAATACCAATAAACTGTTCCCACTAATAACATTCCTCCAATTATATTACCTACTGTTGCGGGAATTAAATTGTTGAGTAAAAAGCTGCTCCATGTTATATCGGCACCAGCATAAATTGAAGCAGGAATGAAAAACATATTTGCAATTGAATGCTCATAACCTAATGTAACAAAAAGCATTACCGGAATCCAAATTCCTATACTTTTTCCTGTAATATCCTTCGCTGCGTGTCCCATGTACATACCCAAACAAACTAGCCAGTTGGCTCCGATTCCTTTCCAAAACACTGTCATAAAATCCTGACTAAGTTTTAGTTCAGAATAGTTTATTAAATAACTTCTCCATGGATCAACATCGTATAGACCCACGTTTGCCGAAAGGAGATATGCAATGAATTGAGCACCAATAAAATTAAATATATAAGAAAAGAATAATACCGCTGTTACTTTTAAGATAGTAAATTCTTTGTTGAGCATTGGAAAGGTATATGAAGCACAGTTGCTTGTGAACAGGTCGGCGCCGGTTATAGAAACCATAATCAAACCAACAGGGAAAAGTGCGCCTGCAACAAATTTAATAATACCGGGATTAGCTTCAGCTACTGCCGGCATACCTCCCGCAACCATTACTGTTAATAAACCTCCGATTGCTATAAATGCGCCCCCAAGAATAGACATGAGGGCAAGCTCGAAAAATGGACGTTTTGATTTATCTATAGCTGTCAATCTAAAAAGGTTGGCAGCTTCAGTTGGATTGTTGTAGTTCATATATCTGAGTAAACTCTTATTTGATTGTGCTAAACAGATACAAAGATAATCATAAAATTAACAGTTAAGGATATTTCACCCTCCAGTCTAATTTGTTTAGATCTTTAGCATTAAGTTTATACATCTTGATAAATTCTTTTTGTGCCGAGCTCCACTGAGTTGCTGGATCCTCCAAGTAATCAGCTTCATAAATATATATGTAAACATAACCTCCGGTTTGCTCTAGAACTTGTTCCCAACAAGATAGTGTAATACCGATTTTAACTTCATTCGTTTCATTTGCTTTTAATCTAAAATCAGACTTGTATTCATCACGAGTTGGATTATAATTAAAAAAACCTTCTTTTAAGGTACTGACCGCATAAAGTGTTTTAGCAGAATTGTTTGTGATTAGAATAGTATTATTGCAATCATCAAATCCCTCATTACATCCTAATAGCGCAAAACATAGTGCTATAAATATCTGAATCTTAACTGTTGACAGTCCCATAAAAACAATTATTAAATTATTATTTTATACAAATCTACTAACATTTTCGAATAAATATGAATTACTACTGATATTTTGAATTGTTAAACGTTTAATTTAGCACAACTTTGTTTATGTTAAGATTGTTAGATAGATTGTAAAAAGTAAAAAAAGTAAAAAATGTAAAAGGTGTTGTTTTTTTAAATCACATATTTATGGGTAAAAGTATAATTAAAAAGACTCCTAAAATCATTGCTCTTTTTAGTTTCATTTTTTTGTGTTCTTTGAATGCAAATGCAAAGAGTAATGTAATCTCAGTAGACGAAATTGAGGTAGTACAACAAAACAGACGTGCTATTTCGGGAGTAGTTGTGGATGGTGATAATAATCCATTGCCTGGTGTGACAGTACAGATTCCTACACGTCAAGGTGGAGTTATTACAGATGCAGATGGTGCCTATAACATACAGGCTGCCACTGGTGAAGAAATTCGTTTTCAATTTCTTGGTATGAGGACAGTAACCTTAGAAGTAGGTACAGGTTCTATTTACAATGTACAATTAGAAGAAGATGTTGAAATGCTCGATGAAGTTACTGTTACGGCATTTGCAACTCAAAGAAGAGAAAGTGTGGTTTCTTCAATAGAAACTATAAACCCTTCTGAGCTTAAAGTGCCTTCGAGCAACCTTACAACCGCTTTGGCGGGTAGATTGGCAGGAGTTATATCGTATCAGAGAAGCGGAGAGCCCGGTGCAGATAATGCTCAGTTCTTTGTTCGTGGTGTAACTACCTTTGGATATGCTAGTAGCCCTCTAATTCTTCTAGATGGTTTTGAAGTAAATGCAAATGATCTTGCCAGGGTAGATCCTGATAATATTGCATCATTTTCAGTATTAAAAGATGCTACTTCCGCAGCACTCTATGGATCAAAAGGTGCCAACGGTGTTATTACCGTAACAACTAAAAGAGGGCAAGCTGGGCCGCCTAAAATTTCTTTTAGAGCCGAAGGTAGAATGTCCATGCCAACAAAAGTGCAACAAACCGCAGACGGTATCACCTATATGAACCTCTACAATCAAGCACAATTTAATGATAATCCACTATTAGAACCATACTATAGTGCTCAAAAAATTCAAAACACAGCTGATGGACTCAATGAGTATGCCTTCCCAAATATAAACTGGTACGACGAGATGTTTAAATCTCATGCAATTAATCAACATTACAACTTTAATGTTTCGGGAGGTGGATCTGTTGTGAGATACTATATGGCTGTATCATTTGATAAAGAGGAAGGAATTTTACAGAATAATCGCCTCAATAATTTCAAAAACAATATTAATATCTCTCGATATAATATTCTTGCAAATATTACAATGGATTTAACTCCAACTACTAAGTTCGATATTAATATGAACTCAATATTTGAGAATTTTACAGGTCCTCTGGATGAGACAAAAGACATCTTCGCCAGCGTAATGAATTCAAATCCGGTAGAATTCCCAAAATTTTATCTCCCGGATGAAGATCATGCATATGTAAAGCACACATTGTTTGGTTCTAATGCCACAGGAACTATGTTAAACCCATTTGCACAAATGGTTCGTGGTTATAATGACGGCTCTACAGGCAGAATTACTTCACAGTTTTCTCTCGATCAAGATCTAGATTTCGTAACTCAGGGATTATTGGCTAGGGCTAAGGTTTCAATAAAGAGTGACTCTTATCATGAGAGCAGGAGATTCTACACGCCATATCTTTATAATATAAAGAGTTACGATGAATTTGCCGACACCTACGTGCTTCAAGAAGTACTTAGAGGAACCGATGCGCTTGGGGATCCGGCACAATGGCGTGACGGTGTTTTTAGATTATATCTTGAAGGTGGATTCACTTATGCTCGCAGATTTAAAGATTTGCATGACATAAGCGGGCTTTTAATATATACTCAGGAAGAAATTAAAAATACCAGTGGCAACGCCGGATCAATTCAACAAACACTTCCTCAGCGTTTACAAGGATTAAGAGCGAGAATAAACTATGGATTTAATGACAAGTATCTGGCTGAGGCTAGTTTAACTTATACTGGATCTGAAAAGTTTTCTAGAGATCATCGTTGGGGTATATTCCCTGCAATGGGTGTAGGTTACATGCTTTCTAATGAATCCTATTGGGAGCCTCTGCAAGATTTATTTCCGATGTTTAAGCTTAAATACTCGCTTGGTCAGGTTGGTAACGATCAAATTGCACGTGAAGAAGATAGATTCTTCTTTCTTTCGGATATTAATCCGGGAGCAGGTGGGTATTCATGGGGAAGAAACTTTAACTCCAATTATGGAGGTTATAACATAAATAGATATGCCAATCCACAGATTACATGGGAAATTGCAGTAAAACAAAATGTTGGTTTCGAACTAGATCTATTCAAAAACAGATCTCTGAAAATCATACTTGAATATTTTACTGAAAATCGTAAACAGATATACCAAGCAAGAGCTAATTTGCCCGAAACAATGGGACTTACCAGCGATGTATTTGGTAACGTAGGTGAAGTGAAGAGCGGTGGTTGGGATGGGTCTATTGATTTAAATCACGCTTTTAATAGCGATGCATGGATAAGTGGACGTTTCAACTTTACATTTGCACAAAATGAAATCATTGAAAATGAGGAGCCCGAGTTTCGTTGGCCATACCTCAGCAGAATAGGCTGGCCTATTGATACTTGGCAAGGATGGATTGCCGAACGACTTTTTATTGATGAAGCCGATGTGGCTAATTCACCAGTTCAGGAATTGGGAGGTGAGGTGCGAGCAGGGGATATAAAATATAAAGATATAAATGGTGATGGGAGAATAAATGCAGACGACAGAGTTCACATTGGATATCCTATCATACCTGAAATAACCTATGGTTTTGGTGTATCAGGAGGATATAAAAATTTCGACGTATCTTTCTTTATGCAGGGTCAAGACAGGGTTTCATTTTTTATTAATCCTAACAATATTGCTCCATTTGCAAATCAAAGAAATGTATTGCAATATATTGCTGATGATCATTGGAATCCCAACAACCCTGTAGCAAAAGCATTCTGGCCACGTCTTTCTGCTACGTACAACGACAACAATAATGTATCTAATTCTACCTGGTGGCTGAGAAACGGACGTTTCTTGAGAATGAAAAATATGGAAGTTGGTTATACTTTCCCCAAAAATTTATTTGCAAGTACGGGAATTGAAGATGTAAGATTTTATCTTTCAGGACAAAATTTATTTAACATAACATCATTTGATATATGGGATCCCGAAATGGGTGGCGAAGGATTTAACTATCCTCTTCAGAGAGTTTATAGTGCCGGACTAAATGTTTCATTTTAACCCACATGAATTAAAAGTTTGAAAATATGAAGTATAAAATATTTACAATAATAATAAGCGTAACACTTCTGATCTCCGGGTGTAATTTTCTTGATATTGTACCCGACAATACAGTGGAGCTAGGAAGTCTTTTCGAGAATAGAGATAAGGCCTTAAACGCACTTTCTACTTGTTATCGTTATATGCCCAACTACGAAAAAATTCACAGCTCAATGTCACTTGCCGGCGATGAGTGGGTGGGTAGGCTAGATAGTGATTATGAAGGTGATAGAAATATAAACCGAGGCATTAAATTAATGCGTGGACTTAATAACTCTAACAATCCGATACTTAATTATTGGGCTGGCGGGGGTGGAGCAAGCAGCTTATACGAAGGCATTAGGGTTTGTAATATTTTTTTCCAGAACATAGATAACGTGCCCGATCTCACACCAAGAGAAAGAGAAGATTGGATTGCACAGGTAAAAGTTCTTAAAGCATATTACCACTATTATCTTATACGTCTCTACGGACCTATTGTTATTGCCGATGTAAATCTCGAACCATATTCAAGTGTGGAAGAAGTAAGACAAGAAAGGCAAACAGTAGATTCTTGCTTTAACTATGTAATTAATCTTCTTGACGAAGTGCTGGTTGAAGGTAATCTTTCTGTACAAAGAGATGCGTCTTTTTTAGGACAGGTAGATCAACAGATTGCAAAAGCAATAAAAGCAGAAGTATTGCTTACCAGAGCAAGTCCTCTTTTTAATGGTAACTCAGAATACTACAGTAATTTCAGAAATAAAAGTGGAGAATTATTTTTCCCAATGGATTACAATCCCGAAAAATGGAATGACGCTTTGGTTGCTATAAATGAAGCAATTAATACAGTAGAAGATAATGGTAAAAAACTATATGTTTTTGATGGACAACCAAAGTTTTGGGATGTTGAAAATTTCGCAGAATCAGAAATCATACAATATGCATATAACGAGAGATTCTCAATAGTAGATCCATGGAATGAAGAAATCATCTGGGGGTACTCAGGGTTAGATTTCACGGGTCAAGGAGGTTTTGCACACGCTTCAAATATGCGTTCTGTGGCAGATCCAACACAGGCCGGTTATGCTTGGCAATGGTTAGGATCAGACTACCGCATGGCGGAACGTTACTACTCTAGAAACGGTGTGCCTATTGAGGATGATATCACATATGATTATGACAACAGACATCAAATTATAACTGTTCCGGATGATGATTATCATAAAGGTTACATGCAGCAAGGCGAGCGAACGATTAGATTACATTTAGATAGAGAACCGCGTTTTTATGCCTGGCTTACTGTGGATCGCAGCATATGGCGCTCTCACGATATTGCGAATGATGTTAAAATGAGATATAACGAATTTCCGGGAGGTAGGGGGGCACATCACACAACAGACTTTTATTGGACAGGCATTGGTGTAAAGAAAATGGTGCACCCCGAGTCGGGTACCGGTCACTGGGCACGTGTGATTAAATTTCCATACCCAATACTTAGGCTTTCAGATTTATATCTGATGTATGCTGAGGCTTACAATGAGTACAACGGCCCTGGGCAACCTGTGTATGACGCACTCAACAAAGTGCGTACACGAGGAGGTTTAAGAAATGTAGAGGATGTTTGGAGCGACGCTTCTGTTGTAAGGAATGTGGGTAAACATCTAACTAAAGAAGGACTTCGAGATATTATTCGAACAGAACGTTCTATTGAACTTAGTTTTGAAGGAAAAAGATATTTCGATGTTTTGCGATGGAAAGAAGGAAGCCGTTATTTCACTTCACCGGCAAGAGGATGGAACACAACAGGTGTAGACCCCGAGCAGTTTTATATTCTTATGACACTGCAAAACCGATCTTGGCAAACACCGCGAGATTATCTAATGCCTCTACCTTTATGGGATCTGAACAGGAATCCAAATTTAGTGCAAAATCCTGGTTGGTAAAAATGCTAAACATTAATATAAGTTCATTATGAAATATATAATACATATCACGATTATCTTTGTTTTTGCAATGTTAGCACTTTTAGGCAGCTGCGAAGATGAAGCAAGTAGTGGCGACACAAATGCACCCGCACAAATAACAAATGTAAAATTTACTCCAACAAATGGTGGTGGATATTTCACATACACCATTCCTAATGATGAAGACTTTCTCTATGTGCGCGGCGAATATACTATTGATAATGGAGAAGTAATATCCAAAACGAGCAGTGTATATGCCGATACTCTATTTATTGAAGGTTTGGGCACTGTGAAAGAGTATGAGGTTAAACTATTTTCGGTTGATAGAGAAAACAATCATTCACAACCGGTAATAACAAAGATTACACCTCTTTTGCCTACTACAGCTGCGATTTTGCAGACAGTTCAAGTGCAACCGGGGTTTTCATCTATTGTTGTAGACTGGGAAAATGAACAAAGGCTTACTGTGCAGATTTTTGTTACTGTAACAGTTGATGATAGAACTGTTAATCAAATATATTCATCAAACTTGCCTAAAGATCGCTTCATTATTCCAAACCTATCCGGGGTGTCACATCAGGTGAAAGTACATATTAGAGACACTTATGACAACGAAACTGAAGATGTGGATTTCGGTCAACTTACACCTCTAATTGATGCGCCAATATCAAAAAGTACATGGGGGTTTCTTCGAGATCAACTGCTATTCGGAAATAAGTGGGATTATGACAGCGATCCAAATCCATTTGAACAAGAACCATTTGAAGAGTACTCTAGGCTGCACGAACCAGACAGTTTTAAAAATGCCCCAATGTCGTTTGTGGAAGGTCGTATAGAGAAGTTCTGGGATAACGAATATGATTATGAACCTGTACAGAATCTAAATTATTTTAATACGGGTCAGGTTGGCTACCCATTTTCATACTATATTGATATGGGAAGAGAAATAGTTGCAAGCCGTTTTAAAATATGGCAACGTAATGCTTGGGGAATGCTTTACACAGGTGAAAATGTGGAGATATTTGAAATATGGGTTAGCAACGATCAGACACCTCAAGATGGAATACTAGAAGATTGGGAACTTGTAGGGCGATATCGCATAGTGCAACCCTCATCTGTTATAGAAGCTAATAATGTAGCTAGAGCAGGACACGAGTTTATGTTTTATCCCGAGAGCCCACGATTTACCAAACCATTTAGATACCTTAGATTCAAGGGTATCAAACAGTTTGGAAATGGCAATTCTGGATGTTTGTCCGAAATTACGCTCTACGGAACAGAAGGCGATGGCTCAATTATAGAAGATGAGAATGTACTCACAGGTCCAATACCCGGATGGGAATAATTTTAATATAAAATAGATATAAGTATGAAAATAAAATATATCATTATTCTACTCTTATCAGCAATCTTTGGTTTTTATGCCTGCGAAAGTATGGATGATAATTACAAACAATATCTCGGTGAGAATAACTATTCAGGAAAGATTGACAACCTTAGGGTATACCCCGGGTACGAAAGAGTAATACTTGCATGGGACAATCCAAGAGATCAGAAATCAAAGTCTGTCAGGATCATTTATGGATCTGACAGCGTTCATGTTAACTACGAGCAACTTGTTGATTCAGTATCAATAGATGGATTAGTGTCGGGCACCGGATACGAATTCATAATTTACACAATAGATGGAAGCGGCAACTTGTCGATTCCAACATCAGTGACAGCTTTTCCCATTTCTGCTAATTTCGTAGAATCTCTTACAGCTCCTTCATTAGTTGTAGATGTTCAAAATAACGAACAGGCACTTTCTATAATTGGTCTATCAAACGTTATGATGCGTTTCTCCGGAAAAATTAATTACACAATCCAAGGTCCTGATGGTTTTTCAACAGAAGGATTGATTGATATTACTGATCAGGTAGTTACAACCAACCCTAACACGGGAGCTGTTGAATACAACACAATAAATGAATTGTCTATTCCTGTGGCAGATCTAGGTGGTGTACCATTCTTTCCTCCGGGGGCATATACATTTACATATAATGCCTCAGTATGGCCAATTATGGGTAACCTTGTGTCGATAGACGAAATAGAACTTTCAAGAGAATCAAATATTGATGTGCAACCAATAATTGTAAATGTAACAAGTCTTGGCGGAGTAATATCAGATCAATATAATACGGGTGGGGGAGAAGGAATAGAGAAATTGATTGATGGAAATTCCGAAACTAAGTACCTTACTAGTAGAGGAAGTACCACATGGATGATGTTCAAAACAAACAATCCGGCTATTGTAAGTCGATACTCGCTTACATCCGCAAACGATGCACAAAGTAGAGATCCTCAAGACTGGGTTCTGGAAGCATCAAATGATGGAGAAAACTGGGTTACGATAGATGAACGTAAAGGAATAGTTTTCCCAATAAGATACCAAACTCAAACATTCGAAGTTAGTGGTAATAATGAACAGTATCAATATTACAGACTTGATGTAAGGAAAAATGCCGGTGCTTCAATATTCCAATTGGCAGAATGGACACTTTACGGTCCTAAATTACTTTAGAGAACTATTGTAAAATTCTGCTTTTGAGCACTCAGACTGTTCTACAATATTATTACAGCACTATTTCTGAGCATTATATATTCATTACTACAGAGATTTTATAAATATCTGAATGAGACAGAGAGTTTTCGATGAGAGCTCTCTGTCTTCTATTAATGTAGGATGATCATTGTATGCAGCACTCTCTTCAGAAGTACTCAGTTTAGTTAAATAATCTAATATCTTTTGCGGATAAAACTATCTACTCTATATTTGCATCATTGTTGCATTTGAACAATTGTTTAATGATTACAGCTGAAAAAATACTACATAAATATGGTTTAAAAGGCACAGGCTGCAGAAAATTTATTGTAAGCCGATTGCTTGAAAGTGATATTGCACTTTCGGAAAATGAAATAAAAGTAGATTATCCCGATTTGTTTGACAGGGTAACTTTTTACAGAACTTTAATTACACTTGAGGAGAGTGAGATTATACATAAGATTGTTCTGAACGATAACTCGGTTAAGTATGCATTAAATAAACATCATAATGAGGGTGGCAATTTACATTCTCACTTTCATTGCGGAGCTTGCGATGATGTGTTTTGTCTGGAAGGAAGAACAGATTTTGATGCACAATTACCAGACAATTTCACAATTTCCGAGATTTTTGTTGTAATCGAGGGTTTGTGTTCTGATTGTAATATCCAATAATTTTATTTCTCATTAATGAGGTTATCATTTATTATTCTTTATTTTACGATAGGGTTATCTTGTGTCTTTTCTCAAAGTTATTCACTTAGCGGATTTGTGCATGATTATGAAAATAACAGCTACTTAAGTGCAGCAACTGTGTCACTGCAGCCCGGTGATAGACATTTACAGGCGGATGTCGATGGGTTCTTTAGATTTAAAGATCTATCGCCATCTAACTATATGCTTTCAATAAGTTTCATAGGCTACAATGATCTACTGCTTCCAATTTCTTTGACGAGTGATACTTTATTGCATCTTCATCTACATCCCGCTCCACTTATTCTTCAGGAGGTAAGGATAGAGGCTGAACAGAATAACCTTAATGGAGTTACTTCTTCCCTTCCGGTAATTGAAATTGGCAGAAATTATCTTCTTAGAAACAGTTCTACGAATTTTATTCAAACATTGTCATCAATTGCAGGAGTTTCCTCTATGGATATTGGTGCAGGTTTCTCAAAGCCGGTAATAAGAGGGCTGGGTTTTAACCGTGTTGCTGTGGTAGATAAAGGTATTGTGCAACAAAATCAACAGTGGGGTGCCGATCACGGTTTAGAGATAGATCAATTTGATGTTGATGGTGTTAGACTCCACAAAGGTCCGATGTCTTTATATTTTGGTTCCGATGCAATAGGTGGAGTGATTGAGATTCTTCCGGCAACAATACCGCAAAATGATATGTTTTGGGGTGATGCTACAATAATTGCAAAATCTAACAATGATTTGCTTGGTGCATCTGTTGTAGCTAGCATTAAGAAAGGTAAGTTGTTTTTACGAGGAAGAGCCACAGTACAGAGTTACGGCGATTATAAGATACCTACAGATACTATTAATTACCAAACTTGGGGGATGCCTATTCATGAACGAAGAATGAAAAACAGTGCCGGTAGAGAATATAATTTGGCACTGTCCGGCAATTATTCTAATAATATATTTAATAGCTGGCTACATATATCCAACATGAATTCTAAAAATGGCTTTTTCCCGGGTGCTCATGGTATACCAATGTTGGAAAGACTCCAACATGATGGATCCATAAGGAATATTGAGCTGCCTTATGCTACATCAAATCATTTTAAAATAGTATCTAATAGTGAGTGGAAATTTTCTGAGTCTTCAAAATTATTGTTTGATGTTGGATATCAACAAAATTGGCGTGAAGAGTTGTCGGAATTCCACACACATTATGGAAATCAACAAGCACCTGTAGTGGATCCCGACCTGGAGTTACGATTTAATCTTAATACATACTCCGGAAGTGTTAAATATGTTATGGACGAAGACAAGACTTGGAGTAAAATATTTGGTGTTTCTTCAGAATATCAGCACAATAGGGTAGGAGGATTTTCATTTTTACTTCCCGATTTTGAACGATTTACATCAGGGGTGTTTTGGATAAACAACTTCAAGCTCAATGATAAAATCTCGCTTACCGGGGGAATAAGATATGATACCGGTAAATTAAATGTGAATGAATTCTATGATCCAATGCTGTCAGAATACTTGGTTATGCAAAATTATCCGCAGGAGTATGCAGATTTTTATGCGTTGCGATCTTCTGGTTTAATAAGGTCTTTTAATGATATATCCGGCTCGATAGGTCTCGAATATTTACCTTCTACTTATCATTCTATAAAACTGAATATTGGAAAGAGTTTTCGTTATCCCGGAGCAAATGAGCTGGCTTCAAACGGTCTTCACCATGGAGCTTTTCGCCACGAACAGGGTAATAATAATTTGAATTCAGAGAAAGGTTATCAATTAGATTTAGATTATCAATTTCAAAAAAATAAATTTAGTTTAATGTTGAACCCTTTTATAGGATGGTTTGAAAATTATATCTACTTAGAACCCACCGGCAGCTGGTCTATTTTGCCTCATGCCGGTCAGATATATCGATATAACGAAGCTGAAGCTATCTTGACCGGTGGTGAGTTAATGCTTGGATATGAAATAGATGACAATTGGAAATTGAATGCCGATGTTGAATATGTTTATAACAGGAATGCAACAGATAGCTATGCTCTTCCATTTACCCCACCAACAGTTGTAACTACTAGCTTATCTTATTTGGAAAACGGTTTGAACCAAAATTTCAGAGGTGGATACTTTGAAAAATGGAGTGGCAGAAGAATTTCAATTAATAATTATGAAATTAAGATTGAAAACAGATGGATTCTTGATCAAAACTCAATTTCCAGAAATGAACTTACAACACCTGGGGCAATGCTTTGGAATATTTCGGCTTATACTCATTGGAATATTGGTTCAAAATGGTTTGTTTCGGTTTTAAAAATTGATAACCTGTTTAACACCCCATTTATGAACCATTTGAGTTTTTATCGTAAACTGAATGCCCCGGAGCCCGGAAGAAATATTCAATTGATATTAAAAGTTCCTTTTTAGACTAACGAACTCCATGCATAAGTTTGTTTAGTTTAGGTGAAATTATAAGTACTATTAAACCTACACCAACTGCAATTAATCCAAAAACGGTATAAACATCAATGTAACGAGTTAGAGACTCGGCAGCTGTTGGGAGAGCTGGTGCAACTGAAGCCCCAATTTCTGCAACCTCTACCGAAGTGCTTGCGTTGGCTCCGGTTAATTTTGCCAATTGCCCCGCAAGAAAGTTAGATCCCGAAAATGAAAGGAACCATGCTCCCATTAGTGTTCCCGACATGTGTTCAGGAGCAAGTTTTGTTACCATCGATAAACCTATTGGTGATATAAAGAGCTCTCCCACAGTGTGAAAGAAGTATATTCCTGCAATAATCCATAATGGCACTAAAAACGCTTCGTTATGCACGAAATTACCGAAATATGTTATAAGATAACCAATACCAAGGAGTATAATACCGAAACCAAATTTTGCAGGTATATTGGGATTCATGTTTCTTGCTGAAAGTTTAACCCAAAGCACAGAAAATAGAGATCCCATGATGATTATAAAAAATGGATTGAAGAACTGTGTCTGCCCGGCAGTCATTTCAAATAACCCAAATACACTTCTATCTACACTTCTATCCGCAAATAGTGTAAGCGAAGAACCAGCTTGTTCAAACAGTGCCCAGAATACTATATTGAAAAGACATAGTATTATGAAAATAATCATACGGTCTCTTAGTATATTTCCACCCTTTATACCTTCTTTTATCAGTGTATATCCAATATATAAGAAGGTTGCTACAAGCAGTATTCCAATTATGCTGTTATAAATGATGAGGAAATAAAGAGCCGGTATTGCAAGAAAAGACAAAAGTATTGTTGTGTGTAATTGTGTTAAAGGGCCAAACATTTTCGAATGCAACTTAGCGGGATTTGGTGGGTTGCTGATATTTTTAAAATATTTACGTCCTGCCCAGAAAATAATGAGGCCTAACAACATACCAATACCTGCAAGTCCGAATCCATATTTAAACCCGAATCTCTCGCCAACCCATACTACTACTAAAGTCGAAAGTAATGCACCGATATTAATTCCAATATAGAATATTGTAAACCCGGAGTCACGTCGTGGGTCGTTTGGTTTATATAATTTACCTACTAAGGTGGAGATATTAGCTTTAAAATATCCGTTCCCAACAATGATAGCTCCCATACCAATATAAAGCCATGTTTCATTACCGCCAAGTATCATAAATTCTCCAATAGCCATCATAATGGCTCCAAGCATTATTGCAATACGGTATCCTAATATATTGTCGGCAATTCTTCCGCCTATAACCGGTGCCATATATACTAAAGCGGTATATGCAGCATAAACCGCAAACGCTTGTTGGTCGCCTTGTAATAGTGATTTGGTGAGGTAAAGGACTAAAAGACCTCTCATTCCGTAGTAACAGAATCTTTCCCACATTTCTGAAAAAAACAGGACCATCAGTCCTCTGGGATGTCCAAATAATTGTGGATGATCGAGTTCAATAACTTCTTCTTTTTTCATCTGTTTAGTTCTATAAGTTTCCGACAGGATTTTTTCGGGTATATTTTTAAAATTTGAAGATGTAAAATTATAACTAATTTGAGAGCCTGAACAATTTTGTTTAAGTTTTTAACGTTTAATAGTCTAGTATAACATATTACTACATGATAAGCACTTTCTGGGGACCCCCCTTGTATATAACTAATCTCAGGACGATACAAAACTTATTGTATTCTAACTTTAGTGGCTCTGCTCTCGTTAAATAACCTATCTAATGATGTTGCGTAATAATCAAATGAAGTAACTGTATTATCAACTGTTAATTCAAAAGAATCTCCTCCTGTTATTTGTATTAATGCATCACCTTTGGAAAAATCGGGTATCTCATCTTTGTTAAATCTATAAAGTGCATGATACATTGCATCGGGGTTGTCTTTCCAGGTTATTCTGGCACTTTCAGCGGAAAGTTTCATTGTTAGAGATTTGGGTTCACCGGGCGAATTTGTTGTAAAACTTCTTAATGGAGGCACAAGAGCGGGATTTGGATAAAGATCTTTCATAACAGAGTTAATTTCCATTCTGTTATCTTTGAAGTTTTTCGCACTAAAATAGCATACTCCGTGATAATTAGGCATTCCTCTTAGCATTTTGGTTTGCTTAATAATCTCATCGGTTGTTCTCCATGGCTCATTTCTGGAGTTTGGATTTAAAAGATAGGTTCCTAAACCACCATATAGCGGTGTATCAAAACTATTTTCATCCCACCATTTGGCAAGAACTTCAAAATCTGCATTCTCGTATCCTATATTGAAATATAGTTGCGGTAATATATAATCAAGCCAACCCATTTCCATCCAATGTAGGATATCAGCATGCAAGTGATCATAATTAGTATAGCCAAAGCTTTTAGTGTCTGAGCCGCGGGGGTCTTCTGCAAGGTTACGCCATACGGCATAAGGGCTGATTCCGAATTTTATGTGCGGTTTTGTCTTTTTTATTGTATCTCGAAGCATCTCTATTACAAGGTTTACATTTTCTCTTCGCCATGCCATTTTCTCTGTTATGTCATAACCTCTAGAGTGAATTGAGAATGAGATCGAATCTTCAAAATCGTTATACGGGTAGAAATAATCATCGAAATGGATGCCATCTAAGTCATACCTTGTAACTATGTCTTTAACAACGGTTGTAAGAAACTCTCTGGTTTCTGGGTAGGCGGGATCAAAGTAAAGTTTTTTGCCATGACGCACAAACAGTTCAGGCTTTTGGAAATAAAGATGATCATCTGACATAAATTGTATGTTGGCAGAATCTTGTAATACTCGGTATGGATTGAGCCATGCATGTAGTTCCATTCCTCGTTTGTGGGCTTCTTCAATTGCGAAGTCTAATGGATCGTATAAAGGATCCGGAGGGGTGTCTTGATGGCCAGTAAGGTATAACGACCAAGGTTCTATTTCAGATTTGTAGAATGCATCGGCAGTGGGTCTAACTTGAAGAATTATTGCATTGAAATTTAATTCTTTGAAGAGGTCAAGATACTCAACTAATTCTTCCTTTTGTTGATCAGGGGTTAGTCCTGGGGACGAGGGCCAGTCAATATTATCAACTGTAGCTATCCATGCGGCTCTCCACTCATGTTTGCCATCATATTGGGCTTCATGAGAGTAAGAGCCGGTTTCGAAACTTTCATTTTTACATCCTGTCATTGTAATGACTAAAAATATTCCGGATAATAATAACGGTTTGATATATTTCATGCAAACATTTATTTTACGTTGATATAGAAATAATCTTTAATCATCTATTTTAGCTCTTTTTGTTTCCCAAATGAAATAACAAACAAGAGCTATAAAAGCAATTAGGGCTGCAACCTGCGCTCCAATTCCTTGATCGGGGTCTGCCCATATTTTGAAGTCGAGAGCATAACTATCGCCCGTCAAGAATATTATAAGCGCGCCTATAACACCAAATAGTGCTGCACCTGCAATGAAACCGGATGAAATAAGTATGGCGCGTTGGTGACGTGCATTGGTGAGTTTTTTGTCTTTACCTTTTTTGTTTATAAAATGATTTAGGAGTCCACCTACAATCAGTGGTGTGTTTAGCTGTATTGGTATGAACATTCCAAGTGCAAATGCAAGTGGTGAAATGCCAAGCCAGTTGATTAATATTGCAATAATGGCACCAAGACCAAGGAGCATCCAACTCACTCCTGATCCGGCCATGAGTGGCTCAATAATTGCGGCCATTGCGTTTGCTTGAGGCGCAACCATGGGATTGGGGTTTTCCGGAGAGGCTACAAACCCATATGCTTCGTTTAATATGAATATTACTGCGCCAACTGTAGCTGCCGATACTAATGTTCCGAGGAATTTATAAGATTCTTGTTTCGCAGGAGTTGTTCCGATCCAATACCCTATTTTGAGGTCGGTTACGAAGCCTCCTGCCATTGAAAGAGCCGTACAAACTACACCTCCAATAATGAGTCCGCTCACCATGCCCTGCCAGCCGTCAAGACCAACAGCAACAAGAACTACAGATGTAAGAATAAGTGTCATCAAAGTCATTCCCGACACGGGGTTTGAGCCTACTATTGCAATTGCATTGGCGGCAACCGTTGTGAAAAGGAATGATATGACTGTTATTGTAATTAAAGCTACAATAGCCTGAATTAACGTTATTTTTACTCCAACTATCAAGAAGATAAATATTGCAATAAGAGTTAAGAATAGGAATAGCATCACGAACGACATTTTTAAGTCGCGATTGGTGCGTTTTTCATTTAAATGTTCTTCTCCGGTGCCGGTTGTTACTTTTTTACCAACAGCAAGCTTAAATGCAGTGCCTATCACACCTGAGGATTTGATAATTCCTATAATTCCTGCCATTGCGATTGCACCAATACCTATAGGGCGAACGTAGTCTGCGAAGATTAGCTCTGCACTCATTGCTTGGAATGGGTTTATACCTCCTCCAACCGCTGCTCCTAATGCTCCTATCTCGTTTACCAATGGTACAAGAACCAGCCATGAGAGAAGCGAACCCATAACTATTATCACTGCGTAACGAAGGCCTACAAGATATCCGAAACTAAATATAAGTGCACTCACATTGAATTTAAATACCATCTTGAAGTCTTCAGCAAGTCTTGCTCCTACCGGTATGATTTTAGTAGTGATAACTTCACTCCATAAGCGGAAAGATGAGAAACAGAAATCAAAGAGACCGCCAATAAGACCACTTGTTATAAGTAGTTTTGCTTTGTTACCACCTTTTTCTCCCGTCATTAATATTTCCGTTGTGGCAGTTGCTTCAGGGAAGGGCAGTTTGCCATGCATATCTTTTACAAAGTATTTGCGGAAAGGTATAAGAAAAAGTATTCCGAGGAATCCTCCTAAAAGAGAAGAAAAGAATATTTGCCAGAAATCTACTTGTATTTCGGGGTATTTAGCTTGAAGTATATACAGTCCGGGTATTGTGAATACTGCGCCGGCAACTATGACTCCTGAGGAGGCTCCGATGGATTGGATAATGACATTCTGGCCAAGTGCGTTTTTCCTTTTGAATGCTGCTGATGCTCCAACTGCTATGATTGAGATTGGAATAGCTGCTTCAAAAACTTGACCAATTTTTAATCCGGAGTAGGCTGCTGCAGCTGAAAATATTACTGCCATTAACAGCCCCATGAAGATGGAGTATCCGGTTACTTCTTTCACCGATCTGTCGTGCGGGATAACCGGTTTGTACTCTTCTCCCGGAGTTAGCTCGCGGTAGGCGTTTTCAGGTAGTTCCGTTAATTTTTTCTCTTGCTCTTTTGTTTCCATTGCCCTTGATTAATATGTTCTGTGTTTTGTAATTATTAGCCTATATATATTATCTGTATTTTTTAATCAGACTGATTAAATTTTGAGCTTCCCAATTCGTTTTCTTAATAGAGATTAAGATATTGAGGAATTAAATAAACGCCGAAAATACAAAAAAAATAGTACATTTGCGCTATTCAGACTTTATAGAAATAAAATAGTGATATCAAATATGAAAAGAGCACTTTTTACAGCGTTTGTAACAATTTTGTTTTTAACACTTAATGCACAAAATTATACGCTTAGCGATATTGTTGATGGTAAATATAGCCCGAAAGGGATTCCTGCAATGGTGTCATCTTCAGATGGATTGCATTATTATCAATCCGATGTGCTAAAAACTTCAGTTATAAAATATTCATACTCCAGCGGTGAAGCAGTAGATACTTTATTTAATACCCAAACTGCAAGAAATTGCCCTTTTGATACTTTTGAAGGTTTTTTGGTGAGTGATGACGAGAATAGGGTTCTTGTTTATCGAGATAGAGAACAGATATACAGACGTTCATATAAAGCAACTTATTATTATCACGATGTGAGGAGAAATTTGCTTAGAAAATTATCTGAACAAAGTTCTAAACAGATGATTCCGACTTTTTCGCCTGACAGTAAGATGTTAGCATATGTGATTGACGGGGATATTTGGTTGACTAAGTTTGATTTTGATACCGAATCTCAGGTTACGACAGATGGCGAGATTAATAATATAATTAACGGTGCTACCGATTGGGTTTATGAAGAAGAATTTGGTGTTACACGCTTGATGGAATTCTCGCCCGATAACAGGTTGTTGGCATTTGTTAGAACAGATGAAAGTGAAGTAAAACAGTTTTCTTTTCAGACCTACGAAGAGAAAATGTATCCAGGTTATTATGAATTTAAGTATCCAAAAGCCGGTGAAACAAATGCAACTGTAGAATGCAAAGTTTATGATGTTGAATCACGTGTGATGCGCACAATGGATGTTCCGTTAGATGCTGATGGTTATATCCCGAGAATAAAATTTACGAATGATCCGGCCGAGCTTGCTGTAATGACTTTGAACAGGAATCAGAACAGGTTTGATATGTATTTCGTGAATCCTCGTTCCACTGTGGCAAGATTGGTACTTAGAGAAGAAAATAAATTTTATATCGATACAGATTTAATAGAATCGATATATTTTATGAATGATAAGTTTACTCTAATTTCTGAAAGGGATGGTTATAGTCATATATATATATATGGAATCAGTGGTACTCTGCAAAAACAGCTTACAAAAGGTGATTGGGATGTGATTTCGTTACTTGCAGTGGATCCCCAAACTGAAATGATTTACTATCAGACTGCAGATGTTTCTCCTTTAGAACGCAATATATTCAGAATAAATATTGCTAAAGCCGAACCACAAAAACTTTCTCAGAATGTGGGCTTTAATAACGCCACGTTTAGTATGAATGGGAAATTTTATGTTAACCAATGGTCTGATTACGATACACCTACTCAAATAACACTACACAGTTCAGATGGTAAACAAGTGAGAGTATTAGAAGATAATCAGAGCCTGAGACAATCTTACGCAGCTGCCGGTTTTCCAAAACGAGAATTAATTAAGTTGAGATCTGCCGATGGAATTACAGATTTAAATGGCTGGATTTTAAAGCCTGCTAACTTCAACCCCAATAAGAAGTATCCTGTGGTAATGATTCAATATAGTGGTCCAAACTCTCAACAGGTGCTAAACAGATATAATGTAGATTGGTATTATGCACTGTTGAATGAAGATGTTTTGGTGGCTGCTGTGGATGGCAGGGGTACTGGGGCAAGAGGAGAAGAATTTAGAAAGAGCACTTATCTTAATTTGGGTATATATGAATCGGCAGACCAAATCGCGGCTGCGCGATATCTTGGTTCACTCCCTTATGTGGATTCAAATAAGATTGGTATTTGGGGATGGAGCTATGGAGGTTACAATGTACTTATGAGTATGAGTAAAGGGAATGGTGCTTTTAAGGCTGGTGTTGCAATTGCGCCGGTTACGGATTGGCGTTTTTATGATACTATATATACTGAGCGTTTTATGCGTACCCCACAGCAGAATAATGATGGTTATGTAAATGGATCGGCAATTTCTCTTGCCGCTGATTTGCAAGGTAATCTGCTATTGATTCATGGGACTGCCGATGATAATGTTCATTTCCAAAACTCAATTGAATATGCTAGAGAACTTATAATTCATAATAAACATTTCGATATGTTTTTCTTCCCCGATAAAAATCACTCTATTGTAGGTGGAAATGCTAGACAGTATCTTTATGAAAAGGTGATATATTTCTTTAAACACAATTTGTAAACCGTATTAAATGTAAACAAAAAAGCCATTTTGTTGTTACTATTGCACGTTAAATGCCGCAAATATGGCTTTCTATGACAAAAGTATCATTATTAGAGAGAATCGTTAAGAATCCCGCATTTGGGTTAATTCCATTCTTTGTATTTTCAATTATTATCAGCTATATGGATTTTACTGTAGCTGCAGGAATTGTTTTGTCTCTCTCTTTGGCAGGTGTTGTTTTTATAAGTAGAGGCAGCAGATTGCTTTATGATGTATCGCTTTTGACATTTCTGATCGTTTTTCTGTTGTCATTTACTGCTTTTAAGGAGCTTCCGCGGATGAATAAGTTTATTGTAGTGGAGGTTATTTTCACTCTTGTTCTTATTTTAATACGCTTGACTAAAGGTAGATTGATGGTGATTGCATCAAGCGAAAAAAATCAGAAATATAAAAACCTAATTAAAGAATCGTTCAGAGTTGTTTTTCAAACTCAATACGGGCTTACAATACATCTTCTTCTGTTTTTGATTTTTCTTGCCACAGCAGGTACTACCGTTGGCTCGCCGGTGAGTGCTATGTTTATGAAGATATTGTTTCAGGTGATATTGCTTGCGATAATAGTTCTAGAAACAGTACGTATATATATACTTAGTATAAAGCTTTATAAAGAAGAGTGGTTGCCTGTGATTACCGAAACCGGAAAAGTCACCGGTAGGGTTGCAAAATCTGTAACAAAAGATATGAAAAACAAATTTATGCATCCTGTTGTAAGAGTTGCTCTGATATTTAAAGGTGCCATTTACTTACAAGAGCGTGATATGAAAAGGGTGCTTAACCCGGGTAAACTTGATTATCCTTTTGAGCAATATATGGAATATAATGATGTTCTGGATAAGTCTGTAAGAGAAAGTGTAGGGAGAGAGTGCGGTAATGATAATATCCCTATTCGCTTTTTATTGAAATATACATTCGAAAACGAAATAACGAAACGACTTATTTATTTGTATGTTTCGGAAATTGAAGATGAAATCCTATTTAATAGCCTTAATTTACATGGAGGTAAGTTGTGGACATCTTCTCAAATAGACGATAATATTGGATCTGAAATTTTTTCTGAATGTTTCGAACTTGAGTTTGAGTATTTGAAAAACACGATACTCCTTGCTTATCAATTTAAAAACAAATCATCGTAAGAATACATTGTAGAAATCTTCTATGCAGCAATGATGATTTTTGGATTGCTGAAAATATTCTTTCTGTTTTTTTGAAAAACAGTGGTAATAACTTGCATATCTTATTGATTATTTGTAATTTTGTGCCGTTTTTCACCTGTAATGATTGGTTATCTAGTGATAATCAAGGCTTTATTAAAGCAGCATGTGGTGAGAAATAATGAAATTCGATAATAATATTATAAAATAAAATTTACCAAAAGAAAGTAGAAAATGCCTACAATTCAACAATTAGTTAGAACAGGACGTACTACCCTGAAAGAAAAGAGCAAATCCAAGGCTCTGGACTCATGTCCACAGCGCCGTGGAGTTTGTGTGAGAGTATATACTACCACTCCAAAAAAACCAAACTCAGCTATGAGAAAGGTTGCACGTGTTAGATTGACTAACTCAAAGGAGGTGAATGCTTATATTCCGGGAGAAGGACACAACCTGCAAGAGCACTCTATTGTGCTAGTGCGTGGTGGACGTGTGAAAGACCTTCCGGGTGTTAGATATCATATTGTGAGAGGTGCGTTGGATACAGCCGGAGTAAGCGGTCGTACTCAAAGACGTTCTAAATATGGAACTAAGAAGCCTAAAGCAGGAGCTAAAAAATAATTTAGCACAATCGATATATTAGAATTATAAAATTACAGTTGAATATTTGGGTAAAGCTACTTTATGGGGGTTGAGTAAATAAATTCGGAGGAATTTGTTGAAGACAAATAAAAGGCAACCAAACAACACAAAATTATACACAACAATGAGAAAAAGTAAACCAAAGAAGAGACAGATCCTGCCGGATCCTGTTTATGGTGATACAAGGGTAACAAAGTTTGTTAACCACCTTATGTATGACGGAAAGAAAAGTCTTTCATTCGACATTTTTTATTCTGCATTGGACACAGTTAAGGCTAAATTGGCCAACGAAGAGAAGTCAGCTCTCGAGATTTGGAAAGCTGCTCTCGATAATATTACTCCACAGGTGGAGGTTAAATCGCGCCGAGTAGGTGGTGCTACTTTTCAAGTGCCTACAGAAATCAGATCAGACAGAAAAGAGTCCGTTTCAATGAAAAACCTTATTCTCTATGCACGAAAAAGAGGAGGTAAAACTATGGCTGATAAATTGGCCGGTGAGATAATGGACGCATATAATAATCAAGGAGGCGCATTTAAACGTAAAGAAGATATTCATAGAATGGCAGAGGCTAATCGTGCTTTTGCTCATTTCAGATTTTAACACAGCAAGAAGGTAAAAAAGATGGCTAAGGGTTCAAAAGATACATTAAAATTCACACGCAACATTGGTATCATGGCGCATATTGATGCGGGCAAGACTACCACTTCTGAGAGAATCTTGTTTTATACAGGTTTAACTCATAAGATTGGTGAAGTGCATGATGGTGCAGCAACCATGGACTGGATGGAGCAAGAACAAGAGAGAGGTATTACTATTACCTCCGCAGCTACTACTACAAGCTGGAAATATAAAGATCAAACATTTAAAATTAACTTGATTGACACGCCGGGGCACGTTGACTTCACCGTTGAAGTTGAACGTTCTCTTCGCGTACTGGATGGTGCAGTTGCAACTTTCTGTGCAGTAGGAGGTGTTGAGCCACAGTCTGAAACAGTGTGGCGTCAAGCAGATAAATATAAAGTTCCAAGAGTAGGATATATTAATAAAATGGACCGCTCTGGAGCAAACTTTTTTGATGTTGTAAGTCAAATAAGAAGTATGCTGGGTTCAAATGCATGCCCAATACAGATACCTATAGGCTCGGAAGAGAAATTTAAAGGTGTTGTTGATTTAGTTAAAATGCAGGCATACGTATGGAATGATGAATCGATGGGTGCTGCTTATGACGTAGTTGACATTCCTGCAGAACTTAAAGATGAAGCAGATGAGTGGCGCGATAAATTGCTAGAATCTGTTGCAGAACATGATGATGCTCTAATGGAAAAATACTTTGATGATCCATCAACTATTACGGTAGATGAGATTATGAGTGCAATTAGAAAAGCAACTCTTGCAATGGAATTTAATCCAATTATTTGTGGATCTTCATTCAAGAATAAAGGTGTGCAAACATTGCTTGATACAGTTTGTGCTTACCTGCCAAGCCCATTGGATACGGATTCCATTACAGGTGTTGATCCTGACGATCCTACTAAAGAGCTTGTACGTCATGCAGATCCGAGTGAACCTCTAAGCGCACTTGCTTTTAAAATTGCTACCGATCCATTTGTTGGACGTTTATGCTTTTTCCGTGTGTACTCAGGTGAACTTGAGGCAGGATCTTATGTATATAATCCTCGTTCAGGAAAGAAAGAACGTATTTCTCGTCTCTTCCAGATGCACTCAAACAAGCAGAATGCCAAAGAATTTATCGGGACAGGTGATATAGGTGCTGGAGTGGGATTTAAGGATATTCGTACAGGAGATACTCTTTGTGATGAAAAAAAACCTATAATACTTGAGGCTATTGACTTCCCAGACCCGGTTATAGGTATAGCGGTTGAGCCAAAAACTCAAAAAGATCTTGATAAGTTGTCAACTGGTTTAGCTAAACTGGCGGAAGAAGATCCAACTTTCACGGTTAAAACTGATGAGGATTCTGGACAAACAGTTATTTCAGGTATGGGTGAACTTCACCTTGAGATTATTATTGAACGTTTGAAACGAGAGTTTAAAGTTGAAGCTAACCAAGGCCGTCCACAAGTTACCTACAAAGAAGCTATTACTAAACCTGTTGAACTACGTGAAACCTATAAAAAACAATCTGGTGGACGTGGTAAATTTGCGGATATTATTGTACGCATAGAACCAACTGACTCCGACTTTGAAGGAGATTTACAGTTTATAGATCAGGTTAAGGGTGGAAACATTCCTAAAGAATATATCCCATCAGTTCAGAAAGGGTTTCAGCGCGCAATGAAGAATGGTGTTCTTGCGGGTTATAATATGGACAAACTGAAGGTGACACTTATAGATGGTTCGTTTCACGCAGTTGACTCTGACCAGTTGTCGTTTGAGATTTGTGCAATGCAAGCTTATAAGAGTGCAGTTGAGAAAGCCGGTCCGGTTTTGCTTGAGCCTATTATGAAGGTTGAGGTGGTAACACCTGAAGAGAGTATGGGAGATGTAATCTCTGACCTTAACAAGAGACGTGGACAAGTTGAAGGCATGGAGTCTAATCGTTCAGGTGCTCGTGTTGTTAAGGCCAAAACACCTCTAGCAGAGATGTTTGGTTATGTTACTTCTTTGCGTACAATAACATCAGGTCGTGCAACATCTACAATGGTTTTCTCACACTTTGAAGAAGTTTCTGCTTCGATTGCGAAGCAAGTGCTGGAAGAAGTGAATGGCCGTGTTGATTTGATCAAATAATATATTAAAATATAATGAGCCAAAAAATCAGAATTAAACTGAAGTCTTACGATTATAGCCTGGTTGATAAATCAGCAGAAAAGATCGTGAAAACCGTAAAAGCTACGGGTGCTGTGGTAAGTGGTCCAATTCCATTGCCAACGCACAAAAGAATTTTTACTGTAAACCGTTCTACTTTCGTGAATAAAAAATCTCGCGAACAGTTTGAACTTGCTTCTTTCAAACGTCTAATCGATATTTATAGCTCTACAGCTAAAACGGTTGATGCGTTGATGAAGCTTGAACTTCCTAGTGGAGTTGAAGTTGAAATTAAAGTCTAATTAATAGACATATTTATAATTATAAACAACAGAGAAATGCCAGGATTATTAGGAAAAAAAATCGGAATGACATCCGTTTTCAGTGCCGAGGGAAAAAACATTCCATGCACTGTTATCGAAGCTGGTCCTTGTGTGGTTACTCAGGTTAAAACCGTTGATAATGACGGATATGATGCTGTTCAGTTAGGGTTTGTTGATAAAAAAGACAAACATACAACAAATGCTGAAAAAGGTCATTTTAAGAAAGCCGGAGCAAGCCCCAAGAGACACTTGGCCGAGTTCAAGAATTTCGGAGACCAATACAAGCCGGGATCTGAAATTGGTGTTGATATATTCAATGATACTATCTACGTTGACGTAGTTGGAACATCAAAAGGTAAAGGCTTCCAAGGTGTGGTTAAGCGTCACGGTTTTTCGGGAGCAGCTGAAACTACACACGGACAAGGTGGTGTAACACGCTCACCTGGTTCAATTGGTGCGGCTTCATATCCAGCTAAAGTTTTTAAAGGTACCAAAATGGGTGGGCAGATGGGTAATGAACGTGTAACTGTTCAGAACCTTCAAGTTATTAAAGTTATTCCGGAGCACAATTTACTGCTTGTAAAAGGATCGGTTCCGGGAAGCAATGGTTCAATAGTAATAATCGAAAAATAAAATGGAATTAAAAGTATATAATATCAAAGGAGAGGTGACAGACAAAAAGGTGACACTCGATGATTCCATTTTCGGGATTGAACCTAATGAACATGTTATCTGGTTGGATGTGAAGTTATACCTTGCGAATCAACGTCAGGGTACTCATAAAACCAAAGAAAGAAACGAAATCACCGGTAGTACTCGCAAAATTATTCGTCAGAAGGGTAGTGGTGGTGCACGCCGTGGTGATATTAAATCACCCCTTTTAGTAGGAGGAGGTCGTGCTTTTGGTCCTAAACCAAGAGATTATAGTTTTAAGATTAACAAAAAAACGAAAGTATTGGCGCGCAAATCTGCTCTTTCATTAAAGGCTAAAAATAGCGCGATCGTTGTAGTTGAAGATTTTGATTTTGATACACCTAAAACTAAGAGTTTAGTAGACCTAACAAAAAATCTGCAACTAGCTGATAAAAAGCTACTTTTCGTTTTGCCGAGTCAAAATAAAAACGTATATTTGTCCGCTCGAAATTTAGGAAAAGTTAATATTATAACAGCCTCAGATATAAACACTTATAAAGTCATGGATTGTGTAAATCTAGTGATTACTGAGTCTTCTTTGGCTGCAATTGACAACCACTTTAAAGTGCAAGGAGAAACAAAATGAGTGTAATAGTAAAACCAGTATTCACTGAAAAGCAAACTGCAATAACCGAAGCTTTTGAAAATCGCTACGGATTTATTGTTGTTCCTTCTGCTAATAAGGTGGAAATAAAAAAAGCTGTTGAAACTCTCTACAACGTACACGTTGAGAAAGTTAACACAATGAAGTATGATGGTAAAGAAAGAAGCCGATATTCAAAATCGGGTGTTGTAACAGGACGTACGTCATCATATAAAAAAGCAATCGTAACCTTGAGAAAAGGTGAAACAATCGATTTATTTAGCAATATTTAAAAGAAAATGGCAATACGCAAACTAAAGCCCACTACACCGGGGCAAAGACACAAGATTATCGGTTCATTTGAGAATATCACTGCAAGTGCACCGGAGAAATCTCTTGTTGTTGGTAAAAGCGCAACAGGTGGTCGCAACAGTCGTGGTAAAATGACCACAAAAAATGTTGGTGGCGGTCACAAAAGACGTTACAGATTTATCGATTTCAAGAGAACTAAAGATGGTATACCTGCCGTTGTACAAAGCATAGAATATGATCCAAACCGTTCGGCAAGGATTGCATTACTTTACTATGCTGATGGTGCTAAAACATATATACTTGCACCTAACGGTCTTAAGGTTGGATCAACAGTGATGTCAGGGGAAAAGGCATCCCCTGAACTAGGTAACGCACTGCCCTTGTCAATTATTCCTATTGGAACAATTGTGCATAATATTGAATTACGCCCTGGGCAAGGAGCAAAAATGGCACGCTCTGCCGGAACATTTGCACAGCTTGTTTCTCGTGAAGAGAAATATGCTATTATAAAAATGCCTTCCGGAGAAGTACGTAAAATTCTTTCTGCATGTAAAGCTACGATAGGTAGTGTTGGTAATTCGGACCATGCTCTGGAACAATCAGGAAAAGCCGGTCGTTCACGTTGGCTAGGTCGCCGTCCAAATACTCGTGGGGTTGCTATGAACCCTGTAGATCACCCAATGGGTGGTGGTGAAGGACGTGCTTCCGGAGGTCACCCAAGATCAGCCACAGGCTTGTATGCTAAGGGCTTGAAAACAAGAGCTCCCAAAAAGCACTCCTCTAAGTATATAGTTGAAAAGAGGAAGAAAAAGTAACTGATTAATTAATAAAACTATGAGCAGATCATTAAAAAAAGGTCCATATATCGATATTAATTTAGAGAAAAAGGTAAGCTCCTTGAATGAAAGCGGTAAAAAATCCGTTGTAAAAACATGGGCTCGCGCTTCTATGATATCACCTGATTTCGTTGGACATACAATTGCTGTACATAATGGCAATAAATTCATTCCGGTTTATGTTACCGAAAATATGGTAGGTCATAAACTTGGAGAATTTGCAGTAACACGTACGTTCCGCGGTCACGCAGGCAACAGAAAGAAATAAAGATAAACAGAAAAAGAGATGAGTGCTAGAAAAAGAATATCAGCCGAGAAAAGAAAAGAAGCTCGCAAAGAAGTTTCTTTAGCCGTGTTGAGGAATGTTCCGACTTCGCCGCGTAAAATGCGATTAGTTGCAGATATGGTGCGCGGTATGGAGGTCTTTAAGGCTTTAGGCATTTTAAAGTTCTCTAATAAGGAGGCTTCAGCCAGAGTTGAGAAGTTGCTGTTGTCAGCTATTTCCAACTGGGAGCAAAAGAACGATCGCAAGGCAGAAACAGGCGAATTATATATAAAAATAATATCTGTGGATGAAGGTACAACTCTTAAGAGATTGCGCCCCGCTCCACAAGGACGCGGACATAGAATCCGCAAGCGTTCAAACCATGTTACTATCGTGGTTGATACTATTAATAAAGAAGAAAAAGAACAAAATTAAGCAAGATGGGACAAAAAGTAAATCCGATAGCAAATCGTTTAGGGATCGTCAAAGGATGGGACTCTAACTGGTATGGCGGAAATGACTATGGCGATATTTTGTTAGAAGATAACAAAATCAGAACCTATCTGAATACCCGTCTTTCTAACGCAAGTGTGTCGCGTGTTGTCATTGAAAGAACATTGAAGTTAGTGACAATAACAATCTGCACTGCTCGCCCCGGTATTATTATCGGTAAAGGCGGACAGGAGGTTGATAAGCTTAAGGAAGAGCTTATGAAGCTTACTGATAAAGACATTCAGATTAACATATATGAAATCAAGAAGCCAGAATTAGATGCAGTTATTGTAGCAAATAACGTTGCAAGACAGATCGAAGGTAAGATTGCTTATCGTAGAGCTGTGAAAATGGCAATTGCTTCTACTATGAGAATGGGTGCAGAAGGTATCAAAATTCAGGTATCCGGTAGATTAAACGGTGCTGAAATGGCTAGATCTGAAATGTATAAAGAGGGAAGAACCCCACTTCATACTTTCCGTGCCGATATCGATTATGCACTTGCTGAGGCTCTTACCAAAGTAGGTTTAATTGGAGTGAAAGTTTGGATTTGCCGTGGTGAAATTTATGGAAAGAAGGATCTTGCTCCTTCATTCGCATCATCAAAAGACAACCGTTCTCAAGGCGGGCGCGGAAACCGTCAGGATGCCGGTCGCGGTGGCCGACGCGGCGGGGGCGGTAGAAGAAATAGAAATAAAGCTTAACAGGAAAAGATATGTTACAACCTAAGAAAACGAAATTCAGAAGACAGCAAAAAGGTCGCATGAAGGGTAATGCAGGTCGTGGGAACGAACTTGCATTCGGTTCCTTTGGCATAAAATCATTACAATCTAAATGGATTACAGGTAATCAGATTGAAGCCGCCCGTATTGCTGTTACACGTTATATGCAACGTCAGGGTCAAGTTTGGGTACGAATTTTTCCCGATAAGCCAATTACAAAGAAGCCGGCAGAAGTACGTATGGGTAAAGGTAAAGGAAATCCGGAAGGATTTGTTGCACCAGTAACTCCGGGTAGAATACTATTTGAGATAGAAGGTGTATCTTTCGAGGTTGCACAAGAGGCATTGCGTTTGGCAGCTCAGAAACTTCCGGTTACTACCAAATTTGTGGTTAGAAGAGATTATGATTATGATAAAAAATCGTAAACAGAAATGAAAAAGCAAGATGAAATAAGAGAGTTGCCCGATAAGGATTTAGTTGAGAGATTAGATGCTGAAGTAATTGAACTTAATCAATTAGAGATTAATCATACAATCACTCCGCTCGATAATTCAGGTCTTATTAGGGAAAAACGCAGAAATATAGCCCGTATTAAAACAGAGCTGCGTGCTAGAGAATTGAAACTAGATCAATAAAATAGAGAATGGAAACGAGAAATTTAAGAAAAGAAAAAGTCGGGGTCATTTTCAGCAATAAGATGGATAAGTCAGTCACAGTTGCTGTAAAATGGAAAGAGAAGCACCCTATGTATGGGAAATTCGTTAACAGAACGAAGAAATTTCACGCCCATGATGAGAAGAATGACTGTAATATTGGCGATACAGTGCGCATAACAGAAACACGTCCTTTGAGTAAAACAAAGAGATGGAGAGTGGTTGAAATTTTAGAAAGGGCTAAGTAAGATGATACAGAAAGAATCCAGATTAAAAGTAACCGACAATAGTGGTGCAAGAGAGGTTCTCTGTATCAGCGTATTAGGAGGTACAGGAAGACGTTACGCTTCTGTTGGGGATATAATAGTTGTTTCAGTAAAGAGCACTATCCCTTCGAGTGATATTAAAAAAGGTGCCGTATCTAAAGCAATCATAGTTCGTACTAAAAAAGAGATTCGCAGGACCGACGGTTCATATATACGTTTTGATGACAATGCTTGTGTTTTACTTAACACTGCAGGTGAAATCAGAGGAAGTCGTATTTTTGGACCAGTTGCACGTGAGCTTAGAGGCACGAATATGAAGATTGTATCATTAGCTCCTGAAGTATTATAATCTATTAATCAATCACAGGCAATGACAAAATTACATATAAAGAAAGGTGATACGGTTTACGTAAATGCCGGAGAAGACAAAGGAAAAACCGGCCGCGTGCTTGAGATTCTTGTTAATAAGAATAGAGCAATTGTTGAGGGGGTAAACGTCGTATCTAAACATGCAAAACCCAGTGCACAAAATCCAAACGGTGGGATAGAGAAGAAAGAGGCTTCAATACATCTTTCTAATCTTAACCCAGTAGATCCTAAATCAGGAAAACCTACACGTGTTGGTAGAAAATTAGATAGTAAAGACAAAAATGTTCGTTACGCTAAAAGATCCGGGGAGGAAATGAAATGAGTGAAACTACTATAACATACGAAGTAAGTCTTAAAAAAGACTATAATGAACGTATTGTTCCCGCTTTAATGAAAGAATTCGGTTATAAATCAGTTATGCAAGTGCCAAAACTTCAGAAGATTGTAATTAATCAAGGGTTAGGTGCGGCTGTTGCTGATAAGAAAATCATTGAAACCGCGCTTAACGAACTTACAGCTATCACAGGGCAAAAAGCAGTTCAGACAATATCTAAAAAAGATATTTCGAATTTTAAACTGCGTAAAAAAATGCCTATCGGAGCTAGAGTGACTTTGCGTCACGATAAAATGTATGAATTTCTTGAAAGATTGGTACGTGTGGCATTACCCCGTATTCGTGACTTCAAGGGAATAGGTTCTAAACTTGATGGAAGAGGAAATTATACACTCGGAATTGAAGAGCAGATAATCTTTCCGGAGATTAATATTGATAATGTACCACGTATTCACGGAATGAATATTACATTTGTAACTGATGCTCAAACCGATGAAGAAGGATATGCTCTTTTAAGAGAGTTTGGATTACCATTTAGAACTAAACAAAATCAATAGATAATGGCAAAAGAATCAATGAAAGCCCGCGAGGTGAAGAGAGCTAAAATGGTTGCCCGTTATGCCGAAAAAAGAGCTAAATATTTGGCAGAAGGTGATTATGAAGCACTTCAAACCATTCCAAAGAATGCCTCACCGGTTCGTCTTCACAATCGTTGCAAGATTACCGGTAGACCTAAAGGATACATGCGCCAATTTGGCCTATCTCGTATCCAATTTAGAGAAATGGCATCTAAGGGTCTTATACCCGGGGTTAAAAAAGCGAGCTGGTAGAGAATTATTAAATATTGTCCCGGCAGTCGGGATCAATTTAAATTATTAAAATATGACAGATCCAATAGCAGATTTTTTGACGCGGTTACGCAATGCTATCCAGGCGAAGCATCGTGTAGTGGAAATTCCCGCATCGAATCTAAAAAAAGATATCACAAAGATTCTTTTTGAAAAAGGATACATTCTTAATTATAAGTTTGTAGATAATGGACCACAAGGCACCATTATGGTTGCTTTGAAGTATGATCCGGTTAACAAAGTTAACGCGATTAAAAAGTTAGAGCGCATCTCTTCACCCGGTTTACGTCAGTATGTTGGGCATAAAGAGTTGCCACGTGTACTTAACGGGTTAGGTATTGCTATACTTTCTACTTCAAACGGAGTGATGACAGATAAAGAAGCTCGCGAACAAAAAGTGGGTGGTGAAGTATTGTGTTACGTTTATTAATTTGAAGGAGAGTAAAGTATGTCAAGAATAGGAAAATTACCCATTACAATCCCCGCAGGTGTAACAGTTGCACTCGGAGATGATAATATTGTTACCGTAAAAGGGCCTAAAGGAGAAATGAACCAACGGGTTGGTCAGAATCTTAAAGTAGAGGTCAAAGATGGAGAGTTATCTATCGAAAGAGCCGATGAATCAAAAGAAAGCCGTTCGATGCATGGACTATATCGTTCTTTGGTGAATAATATGATCATTGGCGTTTCTGAAGGTTTTCGTAAAGAACTAGAACTTGTTGGTGTTGGTTACCGTGTTTCCAATAACGGTCAAATTCTAGAATTATCACTTGGTTTTACTCATTCAATATTTCTTCAATTACCCGAAGAGATTAAGGTTGAAACCAAAATGGAGAGAAACAAGAATCCTCTTATTTTGTTGGAGTCTAGTGACAAACAATTACTTGGACAAGTATGTGCGAAAATCCGTTCATTCCGTAAACCTGAGCCTTATAAAGGAAAAGGAGTACGTTTTGTAGGAGAAGAAGTACGTCGTAAATCCGGTAAAACGGCAGCTAAATAATTTTACGTAAACTCAAATCGCAATGATAACAAAAAACGAAAGAAGAATTAAAATAAAAACTCGTGTACGCGGCAAAATTAGTGGCACTTCGGAAACTCCGCGCCTATCAGTGTACAGGAGCAATAAACAGATATATGCTCAGGTAATCGATGATATCACCGGCAAAACTTTAGCATCAGCATCTTCTTTGAAAATAGAAGATAAACTTCCAAAAAAAGAAATCGCAGCAAAAGTTGGTGAGCTTATTGCTCAAAATGCAAAAGAAGCGGGAGTAGAAAAAGTGGCATTTGATAGAAACGGCTATCTGTATCATGGACGTATTAAAGAATTGGCTGATGCCGCTCGTAAAGGAGGACTTAAATTTTAACGATTATGGCTAGAGAAAATAAAGTAAAAACAACAAACGATATTGATTTAAAGGACCGTTTAGTGGCTATTAATCGTACTACTAAAGTGACTAAAGGAGGACGTACGTTCACATTTGCTGCTATGGTTGTAGTAGGTGATGAGGATGGTATTGTAGGCTGGGGTCTTGGTAAAGCAGGCGAAGTTGCAACCGCAATTGCTAAGGGTGTGGAAGCTGCCAAGAAAAATCTTATTAAAGTTCCAGTACATAAAGGAACTATACCTCATCAGCAAACAGCTCGTTTTAGTGGAGCTGAGGTCTTCTTGAAACCTGCTGTTATGGGTACTGGGGTTAAAGCCGGTGGTGCCATGCGTGCTGTACTTGAGAGTGTGGGAGTAACCGACGTTCTTGCAAAGAGCAAAGGATCATCAAATCCACACAACTTAGTTAAAGCTACAATTCTTGCACTTACAGAGATGAGAGATCCCTTAATGGTTGCTCAGAATAGAGGAGTGAGTGTTGACAAAGTGTTTAATGGATAAAATGGAGACTAAAATGGCTAAAATTAAAGTAAAACAGACAAAAAGCAGAATTGGTGCTCCTATAGATCAAAAAAGAACTTTAGATACTTTGGGACTTACTAAAATGAACCGTGTGGTTGAACATGATGATACTCCTTCAATAAGAGGGCTTATTAATAAAGTTCACCATCTGGTAACTGTAATAGAAGAATAGATATATAAACGGTTAAAAGATATATAAAATGGA
>CAZYGE010000005.1:0-35258 GCA_964647535.1 uncultured Proteiniphilum sp. | reverse complement strand
ATTAACAAAGTTAACCATTTGGTAACTGTACTAGATTAAAGTATAAACGGTTAAAAAGATATATAAAATGGATTTATCGAATTTAAAACCGGCTGCAGGTGCCACCAAAACCCGTACGAGAATCGGTCGTGGAGAAGGCACGGGCAAAGGTGGAACTTCAACAAAAGGACATAAAGGACAGAAGTCAAGATCAGGATATTCAAAGAAAGTTGGTTTCGAAGGTGGACAAATGCCATTACAGCGCAGGGTTCCCAAATTCGGTTTCAAGTCACCTAATAGAGTTGAATACAAGGCAATCAATTTAGAAACATTGCAAGAATTGGCAGATTCTCACAAACTCACTAAAATTGATCAAAAAGCTTTGATGAATGCCGGTCTTGTGACTGAAAAGAATTTAGTGAAAATTTTGGGTAAAGGCACTCTAACTGCAAAACTTGAAGTTGAAGCTCATGCATTCTCCAAAACAGCAGAACAGGCTATTACCACTGCGGGTGGTACAGCAGTAAAACTCTAACAAAATGGGATTTGTACAAACAATAAAAAATATTTGGAAAATAGAAGACCTTAGACAAAGGATTCTAATAACTCTTGGATTTATTGCCATATACCGATTTGGTTCTTTTGTTGTATTGCCCGGTATTAACCCGGAAGCACTTGTTGCATTACAGCAAAATGCTAGCACCGGCTTGTTGAGTTTACTAGATATGTTTTCTGGTGGTGCCTTTTCAAATGCATCGATATTTGCACTCGGTATTATGCCTTATATTTCTGCCTCAATTGTGATGCAGCTATTAGGTATAGCAGTTCCGGCTTTTCAGAAAATGCAACGTGAAGGAGAGAGTGGACGTACTAAAATTAACCAGTACACACGTTATCTAACGGTTGCGATTCTTCTTGTACAAGGACCTGCCTATTTATACGGTGCAGTAGGAGCAGCTATTCCAGGTGGTTTCTGGGATTGGGTGTTACCCTCAACAGTAATATTAGCCGGTGGAAGTATGTTTGTACTATGGCTTGGTGAACGTATTACCGATAAGGGTGTCGGAAACGGAATTTCATTTATCATTCTAATTGGTATTATTGCACGTTTACCGCATGCTCTCGTAGCCGAATTTGATCGTCTTGTTAATGCACCTGGAGGTTTGGTATTACTGCTCCTAGAACTTTTATTTCTTGTTGCAGTTACAGCTGCTGCCATTATGCTGGTACAGGGTGTTAGAAGAGTACCCGTACAGTACGCTAAACGTATAGTTGGTAATAAACAGTATGGTGGTGTGCGCCAGTATATCCCGCTTAAGGTTAATGCGGCAAATGTGATGCCGATCATTTTTGCACAAGCATTAATGTTTATACCGCTCACAGTTGCACAGTTCTCAGTAGGTGAGGGTGGTGGCTTTTGGACAGCACTTATGAACCCGGGCAGTTTTTGGTATAACTTAATATTCGCATTGCTAATTATTGCTTTTACTTATTTCTACACTGCGATTACTGTTAATCCGGTGCAGATGGCAGAAGATTTGAAACGTAATAACGGATTTATTCCCGGTATTAAACCCGGAAAAAGAACCGCGGAGTACATCGACACGATTATGTCGAGAATTACGCTGCCGGGTTCTTGTTTCCTTGCAATTGTTGCAATTTTACCTGCTTTTGCTGGTTTAATGGGTATTAATTCTTTATTTGCTCAATTTTTTGGTGGCACATCGCTATTAATTCTAGTTGGTGTTGTATTGGATACATTGCAGCAAATAGAAAGTCATTTACTGATGCGTCATTATGACGGTTTCCTAAAATCGGGAGCAAAGATTAAAGGACGCACAGGATCTGCTGCAGTTTATTAATGTTTTTGCATGATGAATAGTAAAATGATTATATTGAAAACTGACGAAGAAATCGAGTTTATGCGTGAAGCGAACAGACTGGTTGGTATGACTCTTGGAGAGTTGTCGAATCATATCAAACCAGGTGTTACAACGCTGCAGCTTGACAAAATTGCAGATGAGTTTATAAGAGATCATGGTGCTATTCCCACCTTCTTAGGATATGGTGGTTTTCCAAATTCATTATGTACTTCAGTTAACGAAAATGTTGTACATGGCATTCCCAATAACACTCCTTTACAAGAAGGAGATATTATTTCAATAGATTGCGGTACTCAACTTCGTGGCTTTTGTGGTGATTCGGCCTACACATTTTGTGTTGGCGAGGTAAAAAAGGAAGTTAAAGAGCTTCTAAAAACTACCAAAGAATCTCTATACAGAGGTATAGAGCAAGCAAAAGAAGATGGAAGAATTGGAGATATTGGTGCAACAATACAAGAATATTGTGAAAAGAAAGGATATTCAGTAGTTCGTGAACTTGTAGGCCATGGAATTGGTCGTCAAATGCACGAAGCCCCGGAAGTTCCAAATTATGGTAGACGAGGCACTGGTCCTATTATTAAAAATGGCATGTGTATTGCTATTGAACCAATGATCAATATGGGTGGCAAGAAAGTTGTATTTGAAAAAGATGGATGGACAGTTCGAACTAAAGATCGAAAGCCATCTGCTCATTTTGAACACACTGTAGCTATCCGTAATGGTAAAGCAGATATTCTTTCGACATTTGAATTTATTAAAGAGACAAATTAAATAAACTATAAACAGAGATCATGGCTAAACAAGCAGCAATTGAACAGGACGGGACAATCATAGAGGCATTATCTAATGCTATGTTTCGTGTTGAACTTGAAAATGGGCATGAGATCACCGCTCATATTTCGGGAAAGATGCGGATGCATTATATTCGTATTTTACCTGGTGACAGAGTGAGGGTGGAGATGTCGCCCTATGATCTTTCCAAAGGAAGGATTTCGTTCAGATATAAATAAGTTGAAAATAAAAAATAACAGATATGAAAGTAAGAGCATCTTTAAAGAAACGTTCGGCCGATTGTAAAATTGTAAGGAGAAAAGGCCGACTATATATTATCAATAAGAAAAATCCCAAGTTTAAACAACGTCAGGGATAAATAGTATATCATTGTAATCAAATAATTAAATTATATATGGCAATAAGAATTGTTGGTGTCGATCTGCCGCAGAATAAAAGGGGTGAAGTTGCCCTTACATATATTTATGGAATAGGACGTAGTGCAGCTAACACCATTTTAACAAAAGCAGAAGTTGATAGAGACATCAAAGTGAAAGACTGGACTGACGATCAGGCTGCGCGGATTCGTGAAATTATTTCAACAGAATTTAAAGTTGAGGGTGATTTGCGTTCTGAGGTACAGTTAAACATTAAGCGATTAATGGATATAGGTTGTTATCGTGGCATACGCCATCGTATTGGTCTTCCTGTACGTGGACAGAGCACAAAAAACAATGCCCGCACACGTAAAGGCAGAAAGAAAACAGTTGCTAACAAGAAAAAAGCTACTAAATAACATATAAGGAATATGGCAAAAAGAAACGTTGCAGCAAAAAAAAGAAATGTAAAAGTGACAGCCGTTGGGCAGGCACATATTTCTTCATCATTCAATAACATTATTGTATCGTTGACCAACGAAGATGGCGAAGTAATAAGCTGGTCTTCAGCAGGAAAAATGGGTTTCAGAAGTTCTAAAAAGAATACTCCTTACGCAGCACAGATGGTTGCGCAAGATTGTTCTAAGGCAGCATATGATTTAGGCCTGAGAAAGGTGAAAGTATATGTAAAAGGCCCAGGGAACGGTCGTGAGTCCGCAATTAGAACAATTCACGGATCAGGCATAGAAGTTACAGAGATTGTAGATGTGACACCACTACCTCATAACGGATGTCGTCCTCCGAAAGCCAGAAAAGTTTAATTAATAGAAAATTTAAGTAAGTAAAAAAATGGCAAGATATACTGGTCCAAAATCAAAAATAGCGCGCAGATTTGGTGAACCTATTTTCGGTCCCGATAAAGTACTTTCTAGAAAGAATTACCCGCCTGGACAACATGGTAACTCACGCAGAAGAAAAACATCTGAGTATGGAATTCAGTTGCGTGAGAAACAAAGAGCTAAGTACACATACGGAGTACTTGAAAAACAATTTCGTCGTACATTTGATAAAGCTTCAAGTAGTCGAGGCATTACAGGTGAGGTGTTATTGCAGTTATTAGAACTGCGATTGGACAACATTGTATTCCGCTTAGGCATTGCTCCAACAAGAGCAGCAGCAAGACAGTTGGTGACTCACCGTCATATTGTATTGAATGGTAATGTTGTGAATATACCTTCTTATACAGTAAAAGCAGGCGACATAATAGGTGTGAGAGAAAAATCAAAATCTTTAGAGGTGATTGTAAACTCTTTGACCGGATTTAATCACAGTAAATATCCTTGGTTAGAATGGGATAACGGCAGCATTAGCGGTAAGCTTCTTCATGTGCCAGAAAGAAATGACATTCCGGAAAGTATAAAAGAACAACTCATCGTAGAATTATATTCTAAACAATAATTTCATGGCAATATTAGCATTCCAAAAACCCGATAAGGTAATCATGTTACAGGAGGATACATTCTCCGGTAAGTTTGAATTCCGCCCGCTAGAACCGGGATACGGCATAACTATAGGTAACGCCTTACGTCGTATTCTGCTTTCTTCGCTTGAAGGATTCGCGATTACTTCGGTAAAAATCGACGGAGTGGAGCATGAATTTGCATCCATACCCGGCGTCATAGAAGATGTAACAGGTATCATTCTTAATCTTAAGAAAGTTAGATTTAAGAGGATAGTTGAAGAGTTTGAAACAGAAAAAGTGAGCATCGCTATTTCGGGATCGGAAGTGTTTAAAGCCGGAGATATTGGAAAACTGCTTACCGGTTTCGAAGTGTTAAACCCCGAACAGGAAATTTGCAGGATGAGCAAAAAGTCCGAAATACGTCTAGAACTTACTATAAATAAAGGTAGAGGATATGTTTCGGCTGATGAGAATCGTGAAATGTTTGCAGTAGATGATGTACAGGTTCTAGCAGTAGATTCAATTTTCACTCCTATTCGTAATGTTAAGTATGAAGTAGAAGATTATCGAATTGAACAGAAAACAGACTACGAAAAACTACTTATTGAAATAATTACAGATGGTTCGATTGCTCCTAAAGAGGCTTTGAAAGAGGCTGCTAAGATACTTATTCAACATTTTGTATTGTTTTCAGACGATAACAATATTATGCTTGAGACTGCAGATTCTGAAGGTATCGAAGAGTTTGATGAAGAGGTGCTTCACATGCGTCAACTGCTCAAGAGAAAGCTTTCTGACCTTAATTTATCGGTTAGAGCACTTAACTGTCTTAAAGCAGCTGATGTCGAAAACCTTGGCCAATTAGTACAGCATAACAAGAACGATCTGCTCAAATTCCGTAACTTCGGTAAGAAATCATTAACAGAACTCGAAGAGTTACTCGACGGTCTGAATCTTACTTTTGGTATGGATATATCAAAATACAAATTAGATAAAGAATAGTTACTACAATGAGACATAGAAAAAAAAATAATCATTTAAGCCGCACTAGTGCTCATCGTGGTGCGATGCTGTCAAATATGGCAACATCGCTCATTATGCACAAACGCATATATACTACTGTTCCAAAAGCAAAAGAGTTAAGAAAGTTTGTGGAACCCATTATTTCTGTAAGTAAAGAGGATACTACAACTGCAAGACGAAATGCTTTCAGTAAACTTAAAAATAAGTACGCTGTTACGGAGCTTTTTCAAATAGTTTCTCAAAAAGTTGGAGATCGTCCTGGTGGATATACTCGTATAATCAAAACTGGAGCTCGTTTGGGAGACAACGCTTCAATGTGTTTCATTGAACTAGTTGATTTTAACGAAAATATGTTGAGCGATAGTGCAACTAAGAAAACCAGAACACGCCGTTCAAGAAGAAGAGGTGGTGGAGGTGCTACTGCGACAACAGAGGGAGCAACCCCAACAGCAAAGGCGAAAGAATCTGCAACAACAGAAACGGCTTCTGCAGAAGATAAAGTGACAAAATCAAAAGGTGATTCTAAAGTAAAAGATACTAAAGACAAAGCAAAAGTAGAAGCTAAAGTAGAGCCTAAAGCAGAAGCTAAAGAAGAGCCTAAAGCAGCAGAAGCTCAAGAAGAAAATATCAAAGAGGCCCCAGAGGCGAAAGAAGCTGATGCTATAGTTGAGGGAGAAAATAAAGAAACAGAAAATAAAGAAACAGAATCTAGCGACGAAAAGGAAGCTTGATTTTTATGAAAACACTGTGGGTGCATAATCTTTATATGACGGAGATCCAAAAGCTCAGTCGATGATGTATTTGCAGTGAAGCTGTGATTTTTAAAATGTTAAACATTAAGAAAGCGCCGCGAGTGATTCGTAGCGCTTTTTGCTTTTTTATACTTGTTAAATATCCCAACTTTAACCTGATATAATTGTTTATAAAATGTAATGTCAATCTCATCGTTTAGGTTTTCATTAATGACTAAGTTATGAAAAAAAAGATTGTTGTGGTTGGTTGTGGTTTCGGAGGTCTACAATTTGTCAACCACTTGAAAAAAGATTTATTCGATATTATTGTAATAGATAAAGTAAATCATCATCAATTTCCTCCTTTGTTCTATCAAGTTGCCGCTTCTCAAATTGAGCCTTCGACAGTTTCTTTTCCCATAAGGAAGATATTTCAGAAAAGAAGAGATGTGCGTATACGTTTAGCATCTGTAATATCAGTAAATAAAGAAGGGAATTTTGTAGATACAACAATTGGTAAATTCGATTACGATTATCTTGTTATAGCTACCGGTACAAGTACCAATTTTTATGGTAATAGTAAAGTAGAAGAAAATGCCTTAGGCTTAAAATCTACCTATCAATCGATAAATGTAAGGAATGAAATCCTTCACAATTTTGAAGAATTGTTATACTCAAAAGATAAGGATGGGTTGTATAATTTAGTGATTGTAGGCGGAGGTGCAACAGGTGTGGAACTGGCAGGTGCATTTGCCGAAATGACAAGAGAAATATTACCTAAGGATTATCCAAATATAGATAAAGGAAAAGTTAAAGTTTATCTACTCGAAGGTGGTGAAAATACTTTGGGTAATATGAGTTCTTTCGCCCAGGAGTATTCCAAGCAACAGTTGCAGAAAATGGGTGTGATTGTAAAAACAGGCACATTTGTGAAAGATTATGATGGAGATGTTGTTACACTTAATAATGGTGAATCAATTCCGACAAGAAATGTAATTTGGTCGGCAGGTGTTATTGGTAATGCAATTGGTGGAATATCCGAAAATAATGTTTTACCCAATGGTAGAATCAAAGTAGATAGAATCAACCAAGTTGAAGGTTTTTCTAATGTGTTTGCCATAGGTGATGTTTCTTTTATGGAAACAAATAAGTATCCGAAAGGTCATCCTCAGGTAGCGAATGTTGCAATTGGTCAGGGGAAAAATCTCGCAAAAAATATTCAGAAAATTGAGTGTTCAGGAAATTTAGAATCAAAAATACATTTGAAGCCATACGAATATAAAAACTTGGGGGCTATGGCTACAATCGGTAGAAACAAAGCTGTTGTAGACCTTCCGTTTATGAAATTCAAGGGTTATTTTGCTTGGCTCGTATGGATGTTCTTGCATCTCATGTTAATACTGAGTGTGCGTAATAAGCTTGTCATCTTTATTAATTGGGCTTGGAACTATGTGACCAAGAATAATTCACTTCGTTTGATTTTGAAAGATAACGATTAAATTAATCTATATTTATGAAAATGTAATGTTATGAGGATAAAAGAAATAATTCAGACCATCGAACAGCTTGCCCCAATAGCACTTCAAGAAGATTATGATAATAGTGGAGTTCAGGTTGGTGATATAAACCGAGAGATAAAAGGTATATTATTGGCAATTGATGTTACCGAAAATGTTATTGAAGAAGCGTTGTCACTTGGGTGTAATTTAATTATTACACATCACCCAATCGCTTTTAAATCTTTTAAATCACTCACAGGAAAAAACTATGTTGAGCGCTGTATGATTAGCGCTATAAAAAATGATATTGTTATTTATGCAGCTCATACCAATTTAGATAATGCTCAAGGTGGGGTTAATTATAAATTGGCAGATATGCTCGAACTGCAGAATATAAAGATTCTACAACCGAAGAACGACTCGCTTCTGAAATTTGTAACAACGGTTCCGGCACAACACGCGGAAAGCGTTAGAAATGCTTTATTTAATGCAGGTGCGGGGCATATTGGCAATTATGACAGTTGCAGTTATAATTTACTTGGAGAGGGTACGTTTAGAGCTGGTGTAGGTTCAAATCCGTTTGTGGGAGAGAAAGAGGAGCTTCATTTTGAACAAGAGGTAAGAATTGAGACGGTTATTCCAATAATGAAAAAGGATGAGGTACTACGAGCACTATTAGCGGTACATCCTTATGAAGAGCCTGTATATGATCTTTATGGTATTCATAATGAGTGGGGTAAGCATGGAAGCGGAATAGTGGGAGTTCTAGCAGAGCCTATGCCTGAACAGGAGTTTCTTTATATGCTAAAAGATATTTTTAATTTACCAACCATAAGTCACTCCAAGTTACAAGGAAAAGAGATTCGAGATGTGGCAATTTGCGGAGGTGCTGGATCCTTTTTACTACCTAAAGCAGTTGCATATGGTGCTGATGCTTTTGTCACGGGTGAAGCTAAGTACAATGATTATTTTGATGTAGAGGATAAAATACTATTGGCCGTCGTTGGACACTATGAATCAGAGATTTGCACAAAAGAAATCTTTTTTGAAATCATTTCAGAAAAATTTCCTACCTTTGTGATACATAAATCGGCATTCGATTCGAATCCCGTTAAGTATCTGTAAGAGGGCGGTTAGACTTGGTCCCGCTATTACAGTGAAATGTGGTAATTACGATCTTATTAGCATCGTTCTATTACTGCATTTTTTATTAAGTAGTAATTGTTAAATATAATACGTTCAAAAAAATATAATTATGGCTACAAAAAAACAGAAAGCAGAACAGGAAGTGTCAGTTGAGGATAAACTACAATCATTGTATAAGTTGCAATCTTTTTTATCTGAAATCGATAGAATTAAAACTCTTAGAGGTGAACTTCCCCTTGAAGTTGCAGACCTGGATGATGAGATTGCAGGATTAGGAACAAGAATAAATAATTTTGAACTTGAAGTAAAGCAACTTTCAGATAACACCAAGTTACAGAAAGGTAAGATTGAGACCAGTAAAGCTAAGATTGAAAAGTATAACACACAACTTGACAATGTTAGAAACAGTAAAGAGTATGACCATCTATCTAAAGAGATTGAATTCGAAACTCTTGAAATTGCTCTTTCTGAAAAGCACATTCGTGAGTTTGGTGAACAAATAACATTGCTGCAGGAACAAATTGATGATGCAAACGCACAGTTGAAAGATAAATCAGCCGATTTAGAACATAAGAAAAAAGAGCTTGATGATATCGTTTCTGAGACTAAAGCTAAAGAAGAAAAAATCAGAGAAAAAGCAAAGAAAACAGAAACTACTATTGAACCTAGATTATTATCAGCATTTAAACGTATTCGAAAAAATGCACGTAATGGGTTGGGGGTTGTGCCTATTCAGAGAGGTGCTTGTGGAGGTTGTTTTAACAAAATACCACCGCAGAAGCAAATGGATATCAAGTTAAGAAAAAAGATAATTGTGTGTGAGTATTGTGGAAGGGTTATGATTGACCCTGAGATTGCAGGTGTCTCGGAAAATTGATTCGATTTACAAAATTCATACAAATATTACTCAAACCACATTAATGAAATTTTTCATTAATTTGTAACTGGTTTTTCTCTTTTCATTTATAAATAATGTATATTTGCGTTTTCAAAAGGGTTATTATCCTTAATTATTTCGCAGCTTATATATAAACAATTGATTTTTAATTGGATAATCAATAAGATTACAGTAAGCGTAATTTATTAAAAACTATATGGCAAATCTGATAAAAATAAAAAAGGGCTTGCAGATTCCGCTACTAGGTGCTTCAGAAGAAGTAATAAAAGGCGGTATTACGAGTGAATTTGTGAGAATTTGTCCTGAAGACTTTCATGGAATAACACCCAAGCCCCGTGTAAAAGTTGATGATAGGGTGAAAGCCGGTCAAGCGCTGTTCTTTGCAAAAGATCATGAAGAAATGCTTTTTGCTTCACCCGTAAGTGGTGTTGTAACCGCAATTGAACGTGGTGAGAAAAGACGTATATTATATTTTGAAATTAAAGCGGACAGTGAAATTGAATATGTAGACTTTGGAACAAAAAATGTAGCTTCTCTATCTGCACAAGATGTCAAGAATTCTATTCTTGAGGCCGGTATGTGGGGTTTAATTCATCAGAGACCATATGATGTGGTCGCTAACCCTGATAAACATCCTAGAGACATCTTTATTACAGGTTTTGACACTGCTCCACTGGCTCCTTCATATGATTTTATTTTAAATGGTCAAGAGAAAGACTTGCAGAGCGGTCTTGATGCCCTGGGTAAGCTTACGTCAGGTAATCTATATCTTTCAATTAGTCCTAAGACCCAAAATCGAGGACTTAGAGAAGCAAAAAATGTGATTATAACTGAATTTGAAGGACCACACCCGTCAGGTAATGTGGGCATTCATATTAATCATTTAAAGCCAGTAAATAGTGGCGAAGTGGTTTGGACTTTGAGTGCTTTAGATGTAGCTCTTATCGGCCGTTTATTCAACAAAGGTGTAGTAGATCTTACACGTACTATAGCACTCACAGGTTCTGAAGTGAAGGAAAAGGGCTTCTATAAAATGCTTATTGGCACTGAGCTTAGTTCAATATTTGAAAATAACGTCACCGAAGGTATCTCGCTAAGATTTATAAGCGGAAATCCACTTACCGGAAGGAAAATTGAACGAAACGGTGTATTACGAGCTTTTGATTCGCAAGTTACCGTGATTCCAGAAGGTGATGATGTTCACGAACTTATTGGATGGGCATCATTCTCTCCAAAAAGATATAGTGCCGGTAATACTTACATCACTTATAATAAAAAATATAGACTTGACTCACGTTTACTTGGCGGACCTAGAGCAATAATTGTTTCAAATGAGTATGATAAAGTGTTTCCTATGGATATCTATCCTGAGCAACTTATTAAAGCTACATTAGCATTCAATATTGATAAGATGGAACAACTTGGTATTTACGAGGTTGCGCCTGAAGACTTTGCACTCTGTGAATTTGTGGATACATCCAAACTTGAGATACAACGTATCATAAGGACAGGGTTAGATTTATTGCGCAAAGAAATGGAGTAAATTGTCATTTACTAAGTATTAAATAATAACATTTAAATATTATAACTTTGAAAGCGTTAAGAAATTATCTTGATAAGATAAAACCCAATTTCGAAGAAGGTGGAAAATTCCATTGGCTCTATTCTACATATGATGCTTTTGAAACTTTTCTATTCGTACCAAATCTCACATCGAGGTCTGGCGTACACATTCATGATGCACGCGACTCTAAACGTACGATGATTATAGTGGTAATTGCACTTATACCTGCACTTCTTGTGGGCATGTATAATGTTGGTCTTCAGCATTATATGGCCATTGGTCAGGAAGTAGACATATTGACCAAGTTTGTATATGGATTTATAGGAGTTCTCCCACAGTTAATTGTGTCTTACGTAGTAGGACTTGGAATTGAGTTCGCCATAGCACAGGTTAGAAAGGTTGAAGTGGCAGAGGGTTTCCTAGTGTCGGGGATTTTAATTCCTATGATATTACCAATAGATACTCCATTATGGATGATTGCAATTGCAACTGCATTCTCTGTAATATTTGCCAAAGAAGTTTTCGGAGGAACAGGCTATAATGTATTCAACGTTGCCTTAGTTGCTCGTGCTTTTTTATTCTTTTCCTATCCTTCAAAGATGTCGGGAGATCAAGTTTGGGTTCGCACAACAGATACTTTCGGTATGGGCGGCGGACAGGTTGTTGATAGTTATACGGGTGCTACCCCTCTAGGACAGATTGGAGTTACTGAAGTAACTAGTTTCAGTGATGTTACATTCACTGGAGTAACGGGTCAAGCACTTTCAATAAGCGATATGTTCTTTGGTTTTATTCCGGGCTCTATTGGTGAAGTTTCTACATTTGCAATATTACTCGGAGCTATAATTCTTATAATAACAGGAGTTGGAAGTTGGAAAACTATGCTATCTGTGTTTATCGGAGGTATATTTACAGTATTGCTAATAAACTTATTTGCTCAGAACGCAGTCATGGAGATTCCACCATTATATCATATGATTCTCGGTGGATTTGCTTTTGGTGCAGTTTTCATGGCAACCGATCCTGTAACTTCAGCACGAACAGAAAAAGGCAAATGGATTTTTGGTTTTTTAATTGGATTCATGGCCATAACAATTAGAGTATTCAACCCCGGTTATCCTGAAGGAATGATGCTTGCTATTCTGTTTGTTAATGCTTTTGCACCGCTTATTGATTTCTACGTCGTGGATGCAAATATCAAGCGTCGTTTAAAACGTGCTACTGCAACCGCTGAAATAAATAAAAATAAATAAGTAGAGATATGAACAGAGAAAGTAATAAGTATACAATTATATATGCAGTAATTATGGTAATCATAGTTGCACTAGGATTATCATTTACTCACCAAATGCTGCTCGAAAGACAGGTCGCCAATGAAAACATCGACAAGATGCAACAGATTTTACTTTCACTTAATATTGTTGCCAATGTGGAAGAAGCAGAAGCTACCTATAACAAACTGATTATTGATGCTTACCTAATAACTACTAATGGTGAAAAAATTGAAGGAACTGAAGGCACCGCCCCTGAAGATCCAGCTTTTTCAACCGAGTTAGGCGATCCAGATGAGGAAGGACTTCCAGTGTATGAAGGTCTAATCGACGGTCAACGAGTGTATATTTTGCCTATGTCCGGTGCTGGTTTATGGGGCTCTATATGGGGATATTTGGCTGTAGAAGAAAATGGAAGTACAATTTATGGAGCAGATTTCGATCATGCCGGTGAAACTCCCGGTCTAGGAGCAGAAATAGCCCAAAGATCATTTGGTCTTCAGTTTGAAGGTAAGGAAATTATTAAGGATGGAGTTTTTCGTTCAATTGCAGTAGTTAAACCTGGACAGAGCGACCTCCGTCGCGAATATGTAGATGGTATATCTGGAGGTACAATCACGAGTGTTGGGGTAAGCAATATGCTAACAGAGAGTGTTGGAAGATACAGTGAGTTTTTAATGAATTTGAATAGTAATTAAGATATGGCATTATTATCTGGAAAAACAAAAGCGGCATTATTAGGACCGTTAAATAAAAATAATCCTATACTAGTACAAGTGCTAGGTATTTGTTCAGCACTTGCAATTACTTCTAAGTTGGAACCTTCTATTGTTATGACAATTGCAGTAGTTCTCGTTACAGCTTTTAGTAACGTAATTATTTCTTTACTAAGAAAATCAATTCCGAATCGTATTAGAATAATTGTACAACTTGTTGTAATAGCTTCGCTGGTAACTATCGTAAGTGAAATACTTAAAGCTTATGCTTACGATGTAAATAAACAATTATCGGTTTTTGTTGGATTAATTGTTACAAATTGTATTCTTATGGGGCGTCTTGAAGCATTTGCTCTGGGCAACGGGCCATGGCCATCATTTCTTGATGGTATCGGTAACGGATTAGGTTATGGATGGATTCTAATTGTAACTGGTTTTTTTAGAGAACTATTAGGTTCAGGAGAATTATTAGGATATAGCGTTATACCGTCTGCGTTTTATAACTTTGGTTATGAAGACAATGGTCTTATGATGCTTTCTCCCATGGCTGTTTTGATTGTTGCTTGCATTATATGGATACATAGAAGTAAGAACAAGGACCTACAAGAAGAAACAAATTAATTAACTGTAAATAAACATATATATATATGGATGCAATTAGTTTGATTGTACGATCGATATTTGTCGACAATATGATATTCGCTTACTTCTTAGGGATGTGTTCATTCCTAGCTGTATCGAAGAATGTAAAAACAGCATTGGGGTTGGGAATAGCAGTTACGTTAGTGCTTGTTATAACTTTGCCTGTTAACTTTTTACTAGAAAATTATGTTCTAGGATTGGGAGCTCTTTCGTGGATTGGACCAGAGTTTGCAGAAGTAGATTTAAGTGTTTTTAGTCTTTTAATTTTCATTGCTATTATTGCAGCGATGGTACAACTTGTTGAGATGGTTATCGAACGCTTTAGTCCGGCTCTATATTCTTCTTTAGGTATATTTCTTCCACTTATTGCAGTAAATTGCGCAATTTTAGGAGGTTCATTATTCATGCAACAACGTGAATTTGCTGATGTGGGAATGGCAACTGCATATGGATTTGGTTCTGGTATTGGCTGGCTACTTGCTATATTAGGCTTAGCTGCTATTAGAGAGAAATTGGAATACTCAGATATACCAAAACCACTCAAAGGGTTAGGTATAACGTTTATCGTCACAGCCCTAATGGCTTTAGGTTTCATGAGCTTTTCAGGAATCAACATTTAAACACGATTTAACGCAATTTTCAAATAACAGTATAAAAATTATAAGTATACAGGTATGAACGTACTATTGAATACGGGAGGGTTAACTATTTGGGCAAGTGTCATTGTGTTTTTAATAATAATACTGATTCTTGTTATAGTAATTCTTGTAGCAAAAGATAAATTGCTACCTTCTGGCAATGTTAAGATTAATATTAACAATGACAAAGACAAAGAACTTGAAGTTCCACAAGGAGGTACATTATTAAATACTTTACAGGCTAACGATATATATTTATCTTCAGCATGTGGAGGAAAAGGAACTTGCGCAGAGTGCCGTTGTAGGGTAACAGAAGGGGGTGGTGAAATACTCCCAACCGAAAAAGGACACTTCACCCGTAAGGAACAACTTAACAATTGGAGATTAAGCTGTCAAGTTAAGGTTAAAGAAGACATGAAAGTCGTTGTTCCAGATGAGATATTTGGCATAAAGGAGTGGGAGTGTGAGGTAATCTCAAATGATAACGTTGCTTCGTTTATAAAAGAATTCGTGGTAAAACTACCAGAAGGTGAGGCTATTGATTTTAAGCCAGGATCATATAGTCAAATAAGAGTACCAAAATTTGAAGCTATCAAATTTAAAGAATTCGAAATTGATGAGAAATATAAGTCAGAGTGGGATAAATTTCAGATGTGGGATCTTGTTTGTAAAAATGATGAAGACACCTCTCGTGCATATTCAATGGCTAATTTCCCTGCAGAGGGTAATATTATAACATTAAACGTACGTATTGCTACTCCTCCTTTTGATAGATCAAAAAATACATGGATGAATGTAAATCCTGGTATTGTATCATCGTATCTCTTCAACTTAAAACCTGGTGATAAAGTAATGATGTCTGGTCCTTTTGGTGAATTCCACCCAATACTCGATAGCAAACGTGAGATGCTTTGGATTGGGGGTGGTGCAGGTATGGCTCCATTACGCTCTCAGATTATGCACCTTACTAAAACTCTTGAGATAACAGACAGGAAAATGTCTTATTTCTATGGTGCAAGAGCTCTTATTGAAGCTTTTTATCTTGAAGATTTCTATGAATTGGAAAGAAAATTCCCTAACTTCTCGTTCCACCTGGCTCTTGATAAACCTGATCCGAAAGCAGATGAAGCAGGTGTTAAATACACAGCAGGATTTGTACATCAGGTAATTCACGATACCTATCTTAAGGACCATGAAGCACCGGAAGACATTGAGTACTACATGTGCGGACCAGGTGCTATGGCTAACGCTGCTCAACGAATGCTTGATAGCCTAGGAGTACCGCCGGAAATGATCATGTTTGACGACTTTGGTTAGTTATTATGGAGACTAGATTAGATGTTATGATTAATCTCTGTTAGTGATCATGACGACTTCGTTTAGTTATTATTTTAAATAGAATAATAAAAACACTCTTTCAATCTTAGAAAGAGTGTTTTCCATTTATTATTATACTTCTCTTATTACGTGCTAAAATTTGATTGGGGTTTTACCTGCTAAATTAAACCTGAGTTTTACTTACTAAATTCAACCTTGAGTTTTGCTTACTAAATTTGCCTTGAGTTTTGTTTAATTCTGATTCAATAAATGTTCTCAACTGGCAAAGAAACATTATCTTCAATATCAAGAAGTGCGTTTATGAGCCATACCCTATCATAATTTCCCAGTGAATCAATATCGATTTGTACTTCATTTATTTTTCCTTCGTGAAGAAGCTTTTGTCGTTTAGTACCATTAAGAAGTGGGTGATGAGGTGTAAAGAACTGGTCATTTCTACTAAATACAACATTGCTATATGTTGTATCTGTAATTAAACCATTTCTAACTATAAGAACCTCATCGCAACCATTTCTAAATTTCATAAGATCGTCTAATACTGTTCGGTCAGAAAACTTGTAAGTATAATCGGGAGATGCATTAACTAGTTTAAGTGAATCTATTTTTCTTGGAACATACTTTTCAAATTTAATGGAATTGATATGATTATGATAACAAATTCTACATTTTACCTTACACTCCTTTATTCCCTCGTTAAGTAGGTTTTCGATATCAGGAAGTTTAGGAGCAATAAACCCATAATATAATGCAGTCTCTTGCATTCTTCTTTCATGTGCATCAATGTTTTGTACTTTGCCATTAATAATGCAAATAGTCTCAAGGAACATAATATTAATCGTTAATGTTAAAATCAATAATACAATTAGTCAACAAACCAATAACCAATTAATAAACAAAACACTTACTTTCAATCGTATAATAATCAATCAGTCTGTAAAATGATAAATCATGATAATCAAAACAATCATGTTTCTTCTATCAATTTTTCAATCAGAAAGGTAAATATACCTTTTGTAATACTTCGGAATATTCCATATTGCTATCACTCATTGCGGTTATACCTCCTCCACTTCTGAAAAACAATCTATTGTTTTCTTGTTCAATAAATCTTATCAAGACAAAAGAATTAATAGAATTTCCATCGAAATAACCTGCAATTCCAGTATAAAATCCTCGTTTCTCTTGTTCTGCTTCGCAAATAATGTTTAAAGTAGCTCTTTTTGGTGCACCTGAAACTGAACCAGCAGGTAAAAGTTTGAATATTATTGAACCAATATTATTTAGATAATCGCCGTTAAGCGAACCCTCAATCTCAGAACTCACTTGCAAAAGATTCCCACGGTTGCCATTCAATATATCTATGTATCTAAAGCGTTTTAGAGTTACGTTATCTGCAACACTAGCTAAGTCGTTGCGTAATAAATCTACAATAGTATTATGCTCAGCCGTCTCTTTATCATTATTTAGTATAATCTCTTTTGCATTTGGAGTAGTCGCATCGATAGTACCTTTCATCGGGAAAGTTGATATTTGTCCATCACTAATTTTTACAAAGCATTCCGGTGAGAAGCAAACAAGTTTATTTGGGATATAAATTTTGTAAGGAGAAGAGCTTAATAAACATATTTCTTTTAGGGAGAGAGATGATTTAATTGGAGTTTTAATTGTGAGATTGGTAAGATACGAATCTCCCCTCGTTAATCCTTCCATCACTTTTTGAAAACGTTGATTATATTTGGCGGGTTCTTCGGGGAATATCTCCAACTGAAAATTATTGTGATAATCTTTTATTTTCCGCTTATTGATTTGTTCCCGATTAATATTTCCAATCCCCTCCACCTCAAAAAGAATATCTTGCTGAGAAATTGGATTTTCGATGAAAAATCCATTCTCCAACTCAAAATCAACTCCGAATAGAAAAGGGACCCTTCTAGCTCCTGCTCCATTCATCATAGATTCAACTTCTTCACTATAAAAAAACATTTGGTTATATCTATATTATAATTATAGCTGCTAATTTATAAACAAAATGATTACAAAACTGTTTTTAATTATCTAATGATTTATAATTAAATATTTATCTGCTTTATTTAGAGTGGCGATTGAATCATCTTAACTATCCAGATTGAGTTGATGGGTCAATATAGTAACAGATAGTTTACATATACTATTAGTTTAAATCATCTTTATGTAACAAAGTACTCCGAAATGAGTTGATTTAGTATTAAATCGTAATATAAAGTGAAGTATTATGTTGAAATATTTTGTTTATAAGTTTATTTACTTTTACTTTGCAAACATCAAACGAAAATTGATTTAGCGTTATGCATCAAAATACAGATATTCTAGTCATTTCTATTCTACTTCTAAAAAACTTTGGAGGGTGAGACTGGCATATCAAAATTAAAGGACTAAAAAATAACGATAACCTTTCTCACCAAGTGAGGGAGGTTATTTTTTTTAAGCTATATTACAATGGAAAGAATTTATGTTTTTGATACTACACTGAGGGATGGCGAGCAAGTGCCCGGTTGCCAATTAAATACAATTGAAAAAATTCAAATAGCTCAAGCTCTGGAACTGCTGGGAGTAGATGTTATTGAAGCGGGATTTCCGGTATCAAGCCCGGGAGACTTTAAATCAGTAATTGAAATATCAAAAGCAGTTACATGGCCGGTCATTTGTGCACTTACAAGAGCTGTCGAAAAAGATATTGAAGTAGCAGCTGATGCACTAAAATATGCCAAACGCAAACGAATACACACTGGCATTGGAACCTCCGATTCACATATCAAGCATAAATTCAACTCTAATCGTGAACAAATAATTGAACGTGCAGTTAAAGCAGTTACATATGCAAGAAATTTTGTGGATGATGTAGAATTTTACGCCGAAGATGCCGGGCGCACAGAAAATGAATACCTAGCGCGAGTTGTGCAAGCTGTAGTTAATGCAGGCGCCACGGTAGTAAATATCCCCGATACAACCGGATATTGCTTCCCTGATGAATATGGTGCAAAAATAAAATACCTCGTAGATAATGTGGATATGAAAGGTGCAATACTTTCGACGCACTGTCATCAAGACTTAGGTATGGCCACAGCTAACACAATTTCTGGTGTATTAAATGGAGCGCGACAGGTTGAAGTAACATTAAATGGAATTGGCGAACGAGCAGGAAACACATCACTTGAAGAAGTTGTGATGGCATTTAAAAGTCACATAGACAGAGGATTTGATACCAATATCAATACAAAGCACATTTATTCAACAAGTAGACTAGTGTCAAGCCTGATGAATATGCCCATACAGCCAAACAAAGCTATAGTAGGTAGAAATGCCTTCGCTCACTCTTCAGGTATCCATCAAGACGGCGTTCTCAAGAACGTAGAGACATACGAAATAATTGATCCTAAAGATGTTGGCATCGATGATAATGCAATAGTACTAACAGCCAGAAGTGGCCGTGCAGCACTTAGCAACAGATTAAGTATTCTTGGGGTAAAATTAGAACCTTCTGAACTAGATAATGTTTATCATAAGTTCCTTGAGCTTGCAGATCAAAAGAAAAGTGTAAACGACGATGATATTCTTTTGCTCGTAGGTAAAGAAGCTCGTTTAAACAGAATAAAAATAAATTACTTGCAAGTTGTATGTGGAATAGGAGTAAGAGATGTTGCAAGCATTGGCTTAAATATATCGGGTGAAAATTTTGAAGCTACCGCTACAGGAAACGGTCCCGTAGATGCTGCAATTCGTGCTGTAAAGAATATAATACGTCGTGAAATGAAAATTCAGGAATTCCTAATACAAGCAATTGATCATGGTAGCGATGACATAGGAAAAGTACATATGCAAGTAGAATATAATGGAAATCATTATTATGGTTTCTCAGCAAATACCGATATAGTTGCAGCTTCAGTTGAAGCATATATTGATGCCGTTAATAAATTTAGTGATGAAGATTAACTAGGGAAATATTTACAATTTAGATAAAACTAAATAGTCAATAGATAATCAGCAATTAGTTATTCAATAAGCGAAACAAAACAATAAATAAAACAAATAAATAATATTATAATCAGAAATGTATGAAAACTCTTTTTGATAAAATATGGGACGCACATGAAGTTACAACTGTAGCTGATGGTCCCACACAGCTGTACATCGATAGACATCTCTGCCACGAAGTAACAAGCCCCCAAGCATTTGACGGACTTCGTAAGAGAGGACTAAAAGTCCTTCGTCCAGATAATACGACACTCACTGCCGATCATAACATTCCAACAATAGATCAGGAGAAACCTATCCGTGATAAAATTTCACGCTTTCAGGTTGAAACCCTATCTAGAAATGCAAAAGAATTCGGTCTCACATACTACGGACTCGGAAATCCAAAAAACGGAATTGTACACGTAATTGGACCAGAAAATGGATACACCCAACCTGGTATGACTATCGTTTGTGGTGATAGTCACACATCTACACATGGCGCATTTGGAGCCATTGCATTTGGAATTGGTACAAGTGAAGTAGAAATGGTGCTTGCATCACAATGCATCTTGCAAACACGCCCTAAAACCATGCGCATTAATTTCGAAGGTAAATTGAGCGACAACGTCGGATCAAAAGATATGGCACTATATATGATTTCGCAGCTCAGCACAGGTGGAGCCACAGGGTACTTCGTAGAATATGCCGGTGAAGCAATTCGTAACCTCACTATGGAAGAGCGCATGACCCTATGTAACTTAAGTATCGAAATGGGCGCACGCGGAGGACTAATTGCGCCCGATGAAACCACTTTCAACTACATTGAAGGACGTGAATTTGCTCCTAAAGGAGATAGATGGGAAGAAGCACTAGCATATTGGAAAACTTTGAACAGCGATGAAGGAGCAACTTTTGATAAAGAAATAACATTTGATGCAGCCAAGATTCCTCCAATGATCACTTATGGCACAAACCCGGGAATGGGAATGCCTATAAACGGATCAATACCCGAATTAGAAGACATAGATAATGCAGGTAAAATATCGTTTCAGAAATCCCTTAGATACATGGGATTCACACCCGGGCAAAAGCTTGAGGGAAAAGAAATAGACTACGTATTCTTAGGAAGTTGTACAAATGGTCGTATAGAAGACTTCCGACTATTTACAGACTACGTAAAAGGAAAAAAGAAAGCCGACAACATAATCGCTTGGTTGGTTCCTGGTAGCTGGCAAGTACGCAAACAAATTAGGGAAGAAGGACTCGATCAGATACTCCAAGAAGCAGGATTTGAAATCCGTCAACCCGGATGCTCTGCCTGTCTTGCAATGAACGACGATAAAGTTCCTCCAGGAAAATATGTAGTATCCACATCCAATCGTAACTTCGAAGGACGTCAAGGACCCGGAGCAAGAACAATATTGGCAAGTCCGTTAGTAGCAGCCGCGGCAGCTGTAAACGGTAAAATCACTCAACCTTAATAATTTAAAGATTATGGAGAAATTTAAAACATTAACATCAACATACGTCCCACTTCCAATTGAGAATGTGGACACAGACCAAATAATACCCGCTCGTTTTCTCAAGGCAACTACAAGAGAAGGCTTTGGAGACAACCTTTTTGCCGACTGGCGATATGACAAAGACGGCAATCCCAAAGAAGACTTTGTGCTTAACGACCCCACTTATTCAGGAGAAGTGCTCGTTGCAGGGGAAAACTTTGGTAGCGGAAGTAGTCGCGAACACGCAGCTTGGGCAATTGGCAGCTACGGCTTCAAAGTAGTAGTATCAAGCTTCTTTGCCGATATATTTCGTGGCAATGCACTAAACAATGGTATACTACCTGTAATTGTTTCAGATGAATTTCTTAGTGAACTATTCGAATCATCAGAAAACGATCCCAAAACAACTTTAACAGTAAATTTGGAAGAACAAACCATTACAAACAACGCCACCGGAAAGTCAGAATCTTTTGAAATCAATGCATACAAAAAAGATTGTCTTTTAAATGGACTTGATGATATAGATTTTCTGATGTCTAACATGGATAAAATATTGCAATTTGAGGAAAAGCGCCCATTTGCATATTAAAACATAAATAAGACCCTATGCATAGCAAGATAGAGATAATGGACACTACACTTCGCGATGGAGAACAAACATCGGGTGTATCATTTGCCGCACAAGAGAAGTTAGGAATTGTGAACCTTCTGCTCGATGAGCTAAAGGTAGACAGAGTGGAAATTGCCTCAGCAAGAGTTTCCGATGGAGAATTCAAATCAGTTCAAAGAATGGCTCAATGGGCCAAAACCAATGGATATCTAGATAAGCTCGAAGTACTTGGCTTTGTAGACGGAGGAACTTCGCTTAAGTGGATTGCAGAAGCAGGATGCAAAGTAGTAAACCTACTTTGCAAAGGATCCCAAAAGCATTGCACCTATCAGTTAAAGAAAAGCGTCGAAGAACATCTTAGTGATGTAATAGGATGCGTAAAAATGGCCAAAGATATGGGTCTCACGGTTAACCTCTATCTAGAAGACTGGTCTAACGGTATGAAAGACTCCAAAGAATATGTCTTCAAGATGATGGATGGTCTCGTTAGAGAGCCTGTAACCAGATTCATGCTACCCGATACATTAGGAGTGCTCAATCCAGATGAAACGGGAAAGTTTTGTAAAGAAATGATTCAACGCTACCCCGGGATACACTTCGATTTCCATGCACATAACGACTACGACCTAGCTGTGGCAAATGTATTTGAAGCCATCAAAGCAGGTGTAAAAGGAGTACATGTCACCGTAAACGGTTTAGGTGAGAGAGCGGGAAACGCACCATTAACAAGCATTGCAGCCCTAATTCATGACCACATGGGCTTAAAAACAAACATGGTAGAAAGCAATCTCTATAAAGTGAGCAAGGTAGTAGAAAGCTATTCGGGCGTAAGAATACCTAACAATAAACCTGTAATCGGTGATAACGTTTTCACACAAGTAGCAGGAGTACATGCCGATGGCGATAAAAAGAAAAACCTCTACTTTAACGATCTCATGCCAGAGCGTTTCGGTCGTTACAGAGAATATGCACTAGGCAAAAATGCAGGTCGTTCAAACATCATTAAAAACCTCGAAACATTAGGAATTCAACTCGATGATGAAGCAACTAAAAAAGTAACTGCACGAATTATCGAGCTTGGCGATAAAAAAGAGATAGTGAGTCTTGATGAATTGCCTTACATAGTATCAGATATACTAAAAAACGGCAATGAATTTAAAGATATCAAGATGCTAAACTACTCACTTTCACTAACAGATGGTTTGAGGCCAACAGCAACCGTAAAAATATCAATAAAAGGAGAAGTTTATCAGGAAACAGCTGCCGGAGACGGACAGTATCACGCATTCTCTAAAGCGATGTTTAAAATATACAGGAAATTGGGTAAAGCGGTTCCCGATCTGATTGATTATGAAGTTGTAATTCCTCCCGGCGGTAAAACCAACGCTTATGTGCAAACAATCATAACTTGGAAATTCGAAGACAAAATATTTAAAACAAGAGCACTTAATATAGACCAAACAGTGGCTGCTATTAAAGCCACAATTAAAATGCTTAATATGCTCGAGAACGGCAACATTCCAAATATGAATTACTTGCCACTTCCCTAAACTCGTACAAAATAGTGGAGATATAAATCTCAAAAGGATAAAATAAAAAAATAAAAAACGAATGAAATTGAATTTAGCGGTATTGCCAGGCGACGGAATCGGTCCGGAAATAATGAAGCAGGCACTGAAAGTAACAGAAGTTGTCTGCAGTAAATTCGGACATGAGCTCAATTATGAAGAGGCTATCGTTGGAGCCAACGCAATTGATGCAACCGGAGATCCATATCCTTCCAAAACACATGAGCTTTGCATGAAAAGCGACGCTGTGCTTTTTGGTGCAATTGGCGACCCAAAATATGATAATGATCCAAATGCAAAAGTGCGTCCCGAGCAAGGATTGCTACGCATGCGTAAACAACTGGGTCTATATGGGAACATCCGTCCGGTAATGACATTCCCTTCACTGCTTCACAAATCTCCTCTGCGTGCCGATTTAGTAGATGGGGCCGACTTTGTTTGCATCCGTGAACTCACAGGAGGGATATACTTCGGCAAACCTCAAGGTAGAAGTGAAGATGGAGACACTGCTTATGACACATCAATTTATACTCGCGAAGAAATAGAAAGAGTATTGCACCTTGCATATAAATTTGCTGGGCAACGAAGGAAAAAATTAACTGTTGTAGATAAAGCAAACGTAATAGCAACATCAAGACTATGGCGTCAAATTGCTCAGGAAATAGCACCTCAATACCCAGATATAGAAACCGATTATTTGTTTGTAGATAATGCAGCAATGCGCATCATACAATGGCCAAAAAGCTTCGATGTAATGGTAACAGAAAATCTCTTTGGCGATATTCTAACAGACGAAGCATCAGTAATAACTGGTTCAATGGGGCTATTGCCTTCGGCATCAATGGGAGTTCACACATCAGTTTTTGAACCAATCCATGGTTCATACCCCCAAGCAGCCGGAAAAGACATCGCAAACCCACTGGCAATGATTCTTTCTGTTGCACTAATGTTTGAATACGCTTTCGAGCTTATGGACGAAGGAGCGCTCATTCGTAAAGCAGTAGATGCCAGCTTAGAAGCAGGAATCGTAACCGAAGACATTTCCGATGGAGGAAAAGCATACAAACTAAGTGAAGTAGGAGAGTGGATTACCGAGTACATCAAAAAATGAGCACTAAACAAAAAAATATAAGCAATCTACGGAGTGCCACCAGCACACAAGGCAGAAGAATGGCGGGCGCCAGAGCACTTTGGCATGCAAACGGAATGACAAAGGAACAGATGGGCAAACCAATCATCGCCATTGCTAACTCATTCACTCAGTTTGTTCCGGGTCATGTACACCTTCACGATATAGGTCAACTTGTAAAAAAAGAAGTAGAAAAGCTTGGCTGTTTCGCAGCAGAATTCAACACAATAGCGGTTGATGACGGCATCGCCATGGGACATGACGGTATGCTTTACTCACTTCCTTCGCGCGATCTCATTGCCGACTCAATTGAGTACATGGTAAATGCTCATAAGGCCGATGCACTTATATGCATTAGCAATTGTGATAAAATAACTCCCGGAATGCTAATCGCTGCAATGCGACTCAATATCCCCGCTATCTTTGTATCGGGAGGACCAATGGAAGCAGGTAAAATCGGAGATGAACAAGTAGACCTTATCAACGCAATGATAGAATCGGCAGATGAAAACGTATCAGATGAGCGAGTAGCTCAACTCGAAGTTTCAGCTTGTCCCACATGCGGCTCATGTTCAGGTATGTTTACTGCGAACTCAATGAACTGTCTCAATGAAGCAATAGGATTGGCTCTACCCGGCAACGGCACAATTGTAGCCACCCACGAAAACCGCAAAAGATTATTCGTAAAAGCCGCACAACAAATTGTAAAGAACGCCGAAAGATATTACTTTGAAGGTGATGAAAGTGTGCTTCCGAGAAATATTGCAACACGCGAATCATTTCTTAACGCAATGACATTAGACATTGCTATGGGTGGATCAACAAACACCATATTGCACACACTTGCAATTGCACATGAGGGTGAAGTAGATTTCACCATGGATGACATTGATGAACTATCGCGCCGCGTTCCATGCGTTTGCAAGGTAGCACCAAACTCCACAAAATATCACATTCAAGATGTAAACCGTGCAGGTGGAATAATGGGGATTCTTGGGGAACTTGCAAAAGGCGGTTTGTTAGATACCACTGTAAGTAGAGCCGATGGGCTTACACTTGCCGAAGCCATCGAAAAATATGATATCACAAAAAAGCTGACCGATGAAGAAGCACTCAATATATACTCCACTGCACCGGGAAACAAGTTCAACCTAATAATGGGATCTCAAAATGCAAGATATAAAGAACTAGACAGCGACAGAAAAAATGGATGCATCCGCAGTGTAGAACATGCTTATACCAAAGACGGAGGTCTTGCCATTCTCAAAGGTAACATTGCCGAGAACGGATGCGTAGTAAAAACTGCCGGAGTAGATGAAAGCGTATGGAAGTTTACTGGTAAAGCAAAAGTTTACCACTCACAGGATGAAGCCTGCATGAGTATACTAAAAAATGAAGTACAGGCAAGCGATGTAGTAGTCATACAGTATGAAGGACCCAAAGGCGGTCCCGGTATGCAAGAAATGCTATATCCCACCTCATATATAAAAGCAAAACATCTTGGTGAGAAATGTGCACTAATAACAGATGGCAGATTTTCTGGAGGAACTTCAGGATTGTCAATAGGGCATATCTCACCCGAAGCCGCTGCGGGCGGCAATATAGCCCTTGTAAGAGAGGGTGACACAATTGAAATTGATATACCCAAACGGAGTATCAATATATTAGTTAGCGACGAGGAACTTAAAAACAGAAGAACAGAAGAGGAGGCAAAAGGAGACAATGCCTTCAAACCAAATCGCAAAAGAAATATTTCACAAGCATTAAAGGTCTACTCACACTTCGTGAGCTCGGCCGATAAAGGAGCTGTAAGGATAATTTAATATTCACAACAAAAGAGTTTTATTATGAACAAAGATATTCTAACTCAAGCAACAACACCATCCACTACAAAGAAGAAGAGTGGTGAAACTGAGATATTGCAAGGAAGCGAAATACTAATTCGTTCTTTGTTAGCCGAGGGAGTTGACACTATGTTCGGTTATCCCGGCGGTGCAATCATGCCGGTATTTGATGCATTATATGATCACAAAGAAGATATAAAGCACATATTAGTTCGTCACGAACAAGGAGCTGTGCATGCGGCACAAGGCTACTCAAGAGTATCTAAAAAAGTAGGAGTAGCACTGGTAACATCAGGTCCCGGTGCCACAAACACCGTAACCGGAATTACCGATGCAATGATGGATAGCACCCCAATGGTAGTAATCTCCGGTCAAGTAGCATCAAGTCTTCTGGGTTCAGATGCATTCCAAGAAGCAGATGTTATTGGGGTAACGCTGCCAATCACCAAATGGGCATATCAAATAAGGCGAGTTGAAGATATTGCCTGGGCCGTATCAAGAGCATTCTACATAGCATCTAGCGGACGCCCCGGTCCTGTAGTGCTAGATATAGCCAAAGATGCACAAATCAATAGTTGTGAATATTCATACAAAAAAACAGACTTCCTTCGTAGCTATCAACCTAGACCAAAGGTAGAACATGATCAAATTGCTCAAGCAGCAGAACTGATAAACAATGCTAAGAAACCTTTAGCATTAATAGGGCAAGGTGTAATTCTTGGTCATGCCGAAGAAGAACTAAAACAATTCCTAGAAAAATCAGACATCCCTTTCGGATCCACCATCCTCGGGCTATCTGCAATTCAGTCAGACCACCCTCTAAGCTTCGGTATGCTGGGAATGCATGGCAACGTGGCACCAAATATGATGACCAACGAGTGCGATGTCCTCATAGCTATAGGAATGCGTTTTGACGACAGGGTAACAGGAGATCTCAAAACCTATGCGAAACAGGCAAAAGTTATCCATTTTGATATAGATCCTGCTGAAATAAACAAAAACGTAGCCACCACAGTAAGAGTTGTTGGAGACGCTAAAGAAACGCTACCTCTAGTAACACAACAACTACAAAATCAAAAAAGAACTGAATGGATTGGTAAATTCGATCGCTATGTAGTTAAAGAAAAAGAGTGTATTATAGACTTTGAGCTATTCCCAGAAGAGGGCGAGATTAAGATGGGCGAAGTTGTTCATAAAGTAACAGAAGCCACCGACAATAAAGCAATATGTGTAACCGATGTGGGTCAACATCAGATGATGAGCACACGCTACTTTAAATATACACAAACACGAAGTATGGTAACTTCGGGCGGGCTAGGCACAATGGGCTTTGGACTTCCCGCCGGAATAGGAGCAAAATATGGTGCACCAGACAGAACTGTTTGTATCTTTGTTGGTGACGGAGGGTTGCAAATGACAATGCAAGAGTATGGAACCATTATGGAGTATGATCTAGATGTTAAAATCATACTATTAAACAATAACTACTTGGGCATGGTACGCCAGTGGCAAGAGCTCTTCTTTCACGAACGATACTCAGAAACGCATCTTAAAAACCCCGATTTTATTAAAATAGCAGATGCTTACAATATAAAAGGAAGGAAAGTTACAGATCGTGAAGAGCTTGATGATGCAATCAGTGAAATGATCAACCATAAAGGAGCATACCTTCTAGAGGTAGTTGTAGAAACAAAAGGAATGGTATACCCAATGGTTCCTGCAGGTGGTTGTGTAACAAATATATTACTTGGCAATGGTCATACTTTAGATTAATTTTTTTAATTATTAAATCAATAAAGATGAACGAAGATAAAACATTATATACCATCACAATATTCTCAGAGAATACTGTTGGTGTACTTAATCAAATAAGTACTATATTCACACGCAGACAATTGAATATCGAAAGCCTTTCGGTATCCCCCTCGGCAATCACCGGCATTCACAAGTTCACAATAACCACTCTCTCTATCGATGAAGAGATTATAAAGAAACTTGTTCGCCAGATAGATAAGCGAGTTGATATTCTCAAAGCATACTATAATACAGATGACGACCTTGTATTTCAGGAACTTGCACTATATAAACTGTCCACCGAAAAAGTAATGGAACACGGATCGGTTGAATACCTTATAAGGAAATACAACATTCGCATACTTGAAATCACATCAGACTGCATAGTATTTCTTAAAGCAGGTCAGTACGCCGAAACACAAGCACTTTTTGAAGAGCTGGCAGACAAGGTAGGAGTACTTCAGTTTGTACGTTCAGGCAGAATAGCAATAACAAAATCTAAAGTTGAGCGATTGAGCGATATGCTTGCAAAACTCGAAGCTGAACAAGTTCAGTAAAAGATATACAGAAATCTATAAATATATAATTAGGATAAAAGTTAGAAAACATGGCAAAAATGAATTTTGGCGGTGTAGAAGAAAATGTAGTAACCCGCGAAGAGTTTCCATTGAGCAAAGCTCAGGAAGTATTAAAAGATGAAACAATAGCTGTTATAGGCTACGGAGTTCAAGGCCCGGGACAGTCCTTAAACTTGAGAGACAATGGCTTCAACGTAATTGTTGGTCAGCGTAAAGAGAGCAAAACATGGGACAAAGCTGTTGCAGACGGATGGGTGCCGGGCGAAACCCTCTTTGAAATTGAAGAAGCATGTGAGCGAGGCACAATCATACAATATCTGCTATCAGATGCTGCACAAATACAATTGTGGGACACAGTAAAGAAACATCTTACTGTAGGCAAGGCCTTATACTTCTCTCACGGATTTGGGATTACTTACAAAGAAAGAACAGGCATAATACCACCTGCCGATGTTGATGTTATTTTAGTAGCACCAAAAGGATCGGGAACAAGTCTTCGCACAATGTTCTTAGAAGGTCGCGGTTTAAACTCAAGCTATGCAATATTTCAAGATGCAACAGGAAAAGCATTCGATCGAGCAGTTGCACTTGGTATCGGAGTAGGATCGGGATATCTATTCGAAACTGATTTCCAACGTGAAGTGTTTTCAGATCTTACCGGAGAGCGAGGCACACTTATGGGTGCAATACAAGGTCTAATGCGTGCACAATACGAAGTCCTTCGTGAAAACGGACATACACCATCCGAAGCATTTAATGAAACTGTAGAAGAGCTCACACAGTCTCTTATGCCGCTGTTTGCTCAAAATGGAATGGACTGGATGTATGCTAACTGCTCAACCACGGCACAGCGTGGAGCCCTAGACTGGATGGACCCGTTTTATGACGCCACCAAACCTGTATTCGAAAAGCTTTATAAAGAAGTTGCCAATGGCAATGAAGCACAGCGTTCAATTGACAGTAACTCACAGCCTGATTATCGCGAAAAGCTTGAGGAGGAATTAAAAGAACTTCGCGAAAGCGAAATGTGGCAAACCGGAGCTGTTGTTAGAAAACTCCGCCCAGAGAACAATTAATTGACAATCAATTAAGTAAAATGAAAAAAGAGACTGAGGTTCAAAACCTACAGTCTCTTTTTTACATATATTTATTACCAGTTAATTCAATTCTTTACTAACCTTTCTCTTCAGCTGTCAAATCGAGCTTCTCATCATCCCTTCCTCTGTCAAAAAACATTTTCTTAAGAGGATTCTTCCTAGGCTCATCATATGCCAAGCGATTACGGTAAATATCCATCGCCATATAAATTGCCTGACGAAAAGACTCTTCCGAAGCCTCGTTTTTACCCGCAATATCATAAGCAGTGCCGTGATCTGGCGAAGTTCGAACAATGGGCAAACCTGCGGTAAAGTTAACCCCCATATCCATTGCGATGGTTTTAAAAGGAATTAAACCCTGATCGTGGTACATTGCCAAAATTGCATCAAACTCTTTAAAGCGTCCACTACCAAAAAAGCCGTCTGCAGCAAAAGGTCCGGCACACAAAATCCATTCATCCTGTGCTTCTCTCACAACGGGAGCAATAATATCATTCTCCTCATTGCCCAACAAACCATTTTCACCGGCATGTGGATTCAGCGATAGTACAGCAATTCGTGGTGCATCAATACTATAATCTCTTTTAAGCGTATGATTTAACGTCCTAAGCTTCTCCGCAATCAACTCCTTAGACAAAACAGAAGGGACATCTTTAAGCGGAACGTGCGTAGTTACCAATGCCACCTTCATGGTTTCTGTGGCCATAATCATAAGTGCTTTCTGGCCATTTTCAGAAAAGCGCTCCTCCAGAAACTCCGTATGGCCGGGAAACTTAAACTGTTCACTCTGGATTGAATCCTTGTTTATTGGAAGTGTTATAAGAACATCAATTTTATTATCTTTAAGATCCTGTGCGGCACTATCCAATGCCATGTAAGCCGACTCACCGGCTTCTGCACTTGGAGTCCCAAGTTCGATTCTAGTTTCTTCTTTTACACAATTAACAAGGTTTACCCTGTTATTCCTAGCCTCTTCTGCGCGAGAAATTATATTAAAATTTACAGTGTTATCGTTTAGCACCTTTCTATGATAAGACGCGGATTTAGATGATCCGTATATTATGGGTGTGAACAACTCCAGAAGACGAATATCGGAAAACGTTTTAATTAAAATTTCGTACCCGACACCATTTACATCTCCATGCGTTATGCCCACTTTTATTAATTCTGACATGTATATAATTTTTACTATCCTTCTATAACAAAATCTTCAGACTGAGGGAAGCTTATAGTGTGGAAAACTGCTTCAAGACTTCTCATCAAGTTGCGTTTATTCATTTCGGGAGCATAAACAAATGCTTCAACTACAACCACCATACCGGTGTTTTCGTTTACAAATGCCTGCATCACAAACGGACCGCCCATCATATCGGTTGACATCTCCCACAAACCACGCAACTCGGCACGGTAAATCCCGTCAATCTCCAATGTACGATAATCAGGGGGATAAACTGTAGCAGTTGTCATATTTGAATCAAAAGCACCCGTTACATATTTCCCTACATATTCATCCCGAATAGTTATTAATGATTCTTTCTCAAAAACTCTTTCCGAATCGTATGGTAACTGATAAATTACTATGTCTTGTCTGCCTCTTCCAGAATTGTTTGTTGCCCAAAGGAAATTATTAAATTCCTCAAAATTAACTAAACCTTTAGGCAAGTGAATATTCATTCCAAACATCTGCTGAACTCTTCCCGACGGGCTTCTGATCTGACTTTTTAACCACTCTCCATTTCGCTCCAGCTCTTTCTCAATAAAATAATCTAAAATTGTTGAACTATTCTCTGATACAAATTCTGCAAATGCGGTACTATCAGCTGCATTTATATTCATAATCACTTGTCCACTTGCATAACTATCCAACTCAGAAGATAGTTTAGGCTGGCTGTACATTGGACTAATATCAGGGATGATAATATTTCTAGCCATTCTGAAAGTGCTACTAAAATTTTCAGGAGTAATATGAATTATTCTAAAGTTTGGCTCTGGTTGAGGCAAACCTTTTACATTAGAATTGAGTACATCAAATAAAGCCCTCCCAGCTTCGCCCTCCCATGCATGTTTATCCATTACAACAAGTACTTCGTTATTTGCACCCGAAGCAGATATAAATCCTCCACGATTATCACACGAAGTGAATAGTATAACTGTTGCAAAAATAGTAAGTAATACGGTCAACTGTTTCATTCCAATATTTTTTGTAATTAAACTACAATCCCACTTTATGAAACAAATATACAATTATTTAATTGCATTTTTAATTTACCTGATTTTAATTTTACAAAAAGAGTGTCCTTAATTAACTAGTTTCTCCGGTTTTAGCTGTGGATAACATTCCACAAGCTGCGAAAATATCCTCTCCCCTCGATGCCCGTATTGTACATATAAACCCTTTAGCGGTAAGGAAATCGCGGAATTTAATCATATTTTCATTAGTAGAAGGCTTCAAATTACTCATCGGGATCTTGTGAAATCGGATAAGATTAATTCTGCAATCCATTCCTGCAAGTAGTTTGCTTAACTCCCTAGCATATATAAGTGAATCATTAACCCCATCAAACATAATATACTCAAAAGACAAACGTCTTTGATGACTCCAATCATAATTCCGCAGCATATCTATAACTGAAGTGATTGGGGCCGATCGCTCAATTGGCATAATCTCTAACCTTTCCTCGGGAATAGGATTGTGCAAACTAACTGCCAAATGACATCTGCTCTCATCAAGAAAACGACGGAGGTTAGAAGCTAAACCGATAGTCGAAAGTGTAATCCTCTTTGGGCTCCAAGCCAAACCATACTCCGCTGTGAGCAAATCTGAAGCTTTGCTCACCTGCTTGTAATTATCCAGCGGCTCCCCCATACCCATGTAAACCAGATTTGTAATCTTCTCTGAATCGGGCACCGAATAAACCTGATTTATAATCTCATTTGCTGTAAGATTATCATGAAGTCCTTGTTTACCTGTCATGCAGAAATCACAATTCATTCTGCACCCCACCTGCGATGACACACAAATTGTGAGCCTATCATCCTCAGGTATGGTAACCGTTTCGATAAACTTGCCACTCGCTGTTCTAAACAACATCTTTCTGGTACCGTCAATCGAAGTTTTAATATTCAATGGCTCCGATCTTCCAATATCAAACTTTTCAGAAAGAATTTCTCTGTTTGCAAGAGAGATATTTGTCATCTCATCAATACTCTTAACTCTTTTCTGATACACCCAGTCGGCAATCTGTTTACCTGTAAACTTGGGGAGATTCAGTTCAATAACCCTGTCTGTAATTTCGGCAAGCGTCATGCCGAGAATATATTGCTTCTGTTCCATCTATGTTGCTATAATTGAAGTGCAAAGATACGGAGGATTTAGGAAAATGTTGCATGGTATAGTTAAAGACTTTGCAATACCTTCTCTGGGTTCTCCTCATTGATATATGAGGAGGTAATGAGGGGGTAATGAAGGTGTATTGAGGAGGTGGTGGAGAAATTCAGGACGATACATATTTAATTATTTGTTAACTTGCGTTTTGTGATTTAACACAAAGCATTTATTCTTATCTTTACAAAAATTTAAATTTACAATGATAACAGGAGAAATTCGCAACAAGATTGATGCGATATGGGACACATTTTGGACTTCGGGCGTAACCAATTCAATTACCGTGTTAGAGCAAATGACCTATTTGCTCTTTATTAAAATATTGGATGACGCCCAAATAAAACAAGAAGCCACAGTTGCAGTATTTGAAACAGTATTAGAAAATCCCACTTTCCCAAAAGGAGATTGGATAAACCCTCAAACCGGCAATTCTGTACCTTATGAAAACTTACGTTGGAATAAGTTTAAGAACTTCGACTCACAAACTATGCTTACTACAGTGAGAGACGATGTTTTTGTGTTTATCAAAAACTTAAACACCGGTAAGAATTCGTCCTATTCAGTATTTATGAAAGACGCCACGTTCCTAATTCCTAACGAACGTACTCTAACTAAAGTTGTTGACGGTATAAACGGTTTGGATATGGAAGACCGCGATACTATGGGCGATGTATATGAGTATATTCTTGGAAAAATGGCAGCAAGCGGCACAAATGGTCAGTTTCGCACTCCTAGGCACATAATAAGAATGATGGTAGAGCTGATGAAACCTACTCTGGATGACACTATTTGCGATCCGGCAATGGGTTCGGCAGGTTTTGTTGTAGAAAGTGCCCGGTATATTTCTGAAACCTTTTCGAAAGAACTGCTGAAAACAGAAAACGCCAATCACTATAAAAATTCAATGTTTCATGGTTTTGATACAGACCAAACCATGCTGCGTATTGGTGCAATGAATATGATGCTCCATGCTGTAGAAAATCCTAACATTGAGTGGCGCGACTCCCTTTCAGACGATAATAAAGATACGGGCAAATACACATTGATAATGGCAAATCCTCCGTTTACGGGGAGTCTAGATTATGAGGTAGTAGAAAAATCATTACTTACTCTTGCCAAGACAAGGAAAACAGAACTTCTATTCCTTGCACTCTTTATCAGGTCGCTAGAGTCGGGTGGACGTTGTGCCTCCATTGTACCGGATGGTGTGCTATTTGGAACAAGCAAAGCACACAAAGCCATTCGTCAAGAGTTGGTAGAAAAACAAACTTTGCAAGCTGTAATATCTATGCCTTCCGGAGTGTTTAAACCCTATGCAGGAGTTTCTACTGCAATTCTTATCTTCACAAAAACAGATGCGGGTGGCACAGGTGATGTGTGGTTTTACGATATGAAAGCCGATGGTTACTCTTTGGATGACAAACGAAGTGAAATAAAAGAGAATGATATTCCCGATATCATTGCTCGTTTTCATGCTCTTGATGCTGAGAAGGAACGCAGCAGAAAAGAACAATCTTTCCTTATTCCCAAAGCTGATATTGTAGCTAACGATTATGACTTGAGCATAAATAAATACAAAGAGGTCGAACGTGTAAAGGTTGTTTACGATGACCCCGAAGTGGTGCTGTCGAGATTGGATAGTTTGCATTCACAAGTTGCTGAAGCGATGGAGGAGTATAAAACGATAATGAAGAAAGGTTCATCTAAATAAAGAGTTTTCAGTTATTAAGGATTACTTAATAACTGAATTGGATGGTAAATCTTTTGGTACCTCAAAGCAGAATATTGCATATCGTGTGATAATGTGTTTAATTATAAAG